>CAZYGM010000081.1:0-13264 GCA_964647015.1 uncultured Planctomycetales bacterium
CCAGCTCGACCACGCCGTCCTCATTGGGCAGTCCGCCGTAGCCGACCGAATGGTCGTTGGGGTCATCCTCGACGACGGTGACGCCGGCAACGGCGGCGTCCAGGGGGTCTGCTGCGGCCTTGAGCAGTTCCATGGCGCGGTTGCAGGCCGGGAGGCCGTTGTCGCTGGCGACGACGACGGGGTGGCCCGGTGGTATGAGCTTGCGCGTTGGCAGGGACTCGGCTGCTTCGCCGGCGGCCGCGCCGCCGGCACCAAAAGCGGCCAGGCCGACCGCGGATCGCAGGAAATCACGTCGCGAAGTTGCCATGGCGTACCTCCCACGCCGGCATCCGTCGGGCTGACAGTTGATTCGTCGGCCATGATACCGCGCCAACGTGCGAAGCGTCAGCCCGGTTGATACAATTCGCCGCGTTACGGAGCGACGGTTTCAGCCGCAGGAGAGGTGTCATGCCGAGCATCCAGGGATTGCTTGATCGGGCTCGTGAGTTGGGGGAGTCCATTGCCGCCCATGAGCGCGTGCAGGCTTACTTCGCGGCCCAGCGGGCGGTGCGCCAGGACGCCACCGCCCAGCAGATCTTGCGGGAATACGGGCAGCACGTTCAGCACATCCGTGAGCTGGAGCGCGCCCAGCGGCCGATCGAGGTTGCGGACAAGCAGAAGTTGGTCGAGCTGGAGAGCCGCATCGCCGGCAACGAGCAACTCAAGGGCCTGGCACGGCTCCAGGCCGACTACGTCGAACTGATGGACCAGATCAACAATGCCATGGGGGCACCGTTGGCGGTTCTGGCACAGCCGGAGGGTGCGGCGTGAAGTTGTCGCCGGACGGCGGCCCGCCCACCTCGGGCGGCGGCAACGGGCATGGCTTGGTTGGCGCGCCGGTTGAAGGAGCCGCGACGCCGTGGCTTCTGGCGCTGCTGGGCTGGACGATCCTGCTGTGCTCAGTAGGGCTGGCAGGGGGGGCCTATTTCGAGCCGATTGACTGCTGGGTGGCCCAGACGGCCCGGGAGATGCGTGCGGCGGGGGATTGGCTGGTGCCGCGCTTCTCGGGCGAAGTGCGAATGCAGAAGTCGCCCGGGCCGTATTGGGCGGTGATGTTGACCAGCCTGGCGCGCGGCACGCCGGTGGATGAGGTCAGCGCCCGGCTGCCGAGCGTCGTGGCAGCGGTGCTGCTGGTGGCGACGGTGTTCTGGCTGACGCGGCGCATCGCGGGGGTACGGGCGGCGGTCTATGGCGGCTTCGCCATGTCGGCCAGCGTGCTAATACTGTGGTGGTCGCGCCGCGCCGCGTCCGACCTGGGGCTGGCGGCATGCACAACGGTGTCGCTGGCAGCCTTGTGGATCGGCTCGGAGTGTGTGCCGGCGGGGCGGCGGCGCGTAGCGTATTGGCTGCTCGGCTACTTCATGGCGGGCGTCGGCATGTTATACAAGATGCCGATGCCGCTGGTGGTGGTGGGGCTGCCGGCCGTCTGCTATGTGCTGCTGCTGCGGCGCTGGTCGATTCTGGCCAGCGGTTGGCACCTAGTGGGCCTGTTGGTGTTCTTGTTGCCGTGGTTGCCGTGGGCCGTCGCCGTTTTCTGGGCCGAGGACGCCGCGCTGACCAAGTGGAAAGTCGAGTTCATCGACCGCTTCACGGGAAGCCTGCCGAACGTGCAGGGGCAGGACAATTGGCGCTACCTGTGCACATACCTGGGACCGCCGTTGCTCTACTGCCTGCCGTTCACGCTGTCGTTGCCGGGGGCGCTGTGGCGGGCCTTCCGGCGCCAGCCGGGCGTTGAACGCCGCGGCACGCTGTTCATGGTGATCTGGATCGCCAGCCTGCTGGTATTCTTCACGGCCTCGACCGGCAAGGAGTGGCGGTATTTCCTGCCGGCGCTGCCGCCATTCTTCGTATTGCTGGGGATCGAGTTGGCGGCTTTCTTCGACCCGGCCAGACGGGCGACGCCGCGGCGGGACCTGGCGGGGGCCGTGGCGGTGTGGGTGCTGACGCCGACGGTGTTGTTCGGCGGGGCATTCTGGGGGTTGCGGCGCTGGTTTGAGAAGCGCGGACAGTACGAGCTGGCGGACTTGTACACGTGGACGGACGTATGGCAGGCCTATGCCGTCGCGGCGGCGATTCTGGTCGCGGGTTTTTCGCTGGCGGCCTGGCTCTATCTACGCCGCCGGGAACAGCTCTCCTTCGCGGCGATCGTGGCGACGATGTGGCTGATGTGGCTGTGGAGTTGGCCGCAGGTCATGCCGCTGTTGATGTCGCAGCGGCCGTTCCGCGACTTCGCGGCCCAACTGAATGAGCAGATACCAGCCGAGCTGCGCCCGCATCTCCGGCAGCTCGGCAGCCAGGATTCACGCATCGTCTGGTACGGAGACGTGCGCTTGCCGCGCCTGATCGATCAGCTTGACCTGCTGCGCGAGCAGGGGCACGAGCGCTCGCTTGAATACGAGCTGCGCCGCTACGGCGAGGAGATGGTTCGGCAACTGTCCGGCTCGGAGCCGGTCTTGTTCGTGGCGTCGCTGTTGGATTACGTCCACTTCCTGATCAGTGCGCCGGAGGAATTGGCGCGGCAAGGGCGTGCGCTGCCGCCACAGCACCTGTGGCTACAGACGCGCTATGGCGACTATGGGCGACATTTCGTGGTCTTCGGCAATGTGCCGCCGCCGTATCCGGAACCGCAGTTGCGCGTGCCGGAGCGGCAGCGTGCGCGGATTGAGGCTGCGGCAGAGGCGGCCAGGATCGAGCCGGTTGGCGCGCAGCCGGGCGAGGATGGCTGATGTGGCGCCGGCTGCGGTATTGGCTGCTGGCACGCACTGAGGCCCCGAGCGTGGGGCGGGCGCTGCGCTACATTGCCGAGTACGCGGCCTTGCGGGCGTGGTGCCTGGTGATCGGCTGCTTTCCGGTCGAGACGAACCTGGCGACCGCGCGGTTGCTGGGACGCCTGTGGTGGTGGTTCACCAAGCGTCATCGCGACCGGGCCATGGACAACCTGCGGCACGCCCTGGGGGATAGTTACGACGAGCGCCACCTGCGCTCAATCGCCCGCCGCTCGTTCGAGCACTTCGCGCAGGTGTACCTGGTCGAGATGATCGTAACACCGCGGATCATCAATCCGTGGTCCTGGGCGCGGCACGTGCGGCTCGACGACCTCGGGCCGGCCCTGCGTGAGCTGATGAGCGCGCGCGGCGTGATCATGCTGACGGCGCACTTCGGCAACTACGAACTGCTGGGCTTCACGCTGGGGCGACTGGGGCTGCCGCTGGTGGCGGTGATGCGGCCCCTGGATAACCCGCTGCTGAATCGCTACCTGATGGCGGCGCGTGAGGCCGGGGGAGTGGCGCTGCTGTACAAGCGCGGGGCGACGCAGACGGCCGATAACATCCTGCGACGGGGCGGCACGCTGTGCTACATTGCCGACCAGGATGCCGGCCGGAAGGGACTGTTTGTGCAGTTCTTCGGGCGGCCGGCCTCGACGTACAAGTCGATCGGGCTGCTGGCGGTGCGGCACGAGGTTCCGCTCGTGGTGGGGGCGGCGACGCGCGTGGGACGCGGCCTACACTACCGCATCTCCGTGCAGCGGATCATCCGGCCGGAGGAATGGCGCGGGCGTGACGACGCGCGCACCTGGATCACGCAGGCGTTCTCAGATGCGCTGGAGGCTGCCATTCGGGAGGCGCCGGAACAGTACTTGTGGGTCCACCGCCGCTGGAAGCACCAGCCCGAAACGGCCCGGCGCCGCCGCGAGCAGGCACGCGCTGCGGGTGGCTAACGGCTGCGGACGCGCAGCAGGCACAAACCCAGCATGATCGTCAGCAGCGGCAGCAGGCCCGGGGTGCAACCGGCGCCCGGCAGCAGCGCGCCGCCAGTCAGGAGGGCGTCGTCGCGCGTCTGACCGTTGACCATGAGACCGGCGGTCTCGGCCGAGATGACTTCGACCGTCACGATGGTGGAATTCCACAGTTCGCCGTCGTCCACGATCAGGCGGAAGTAGTACGTCCCGGGGCGCAGTGCCTGCAAGGTTGACTCGCGGGCTTCGAGGCCGGAAACCGGCAGAAAAGCCTGCGTGAATTCGTCGAACGGAATCGCACCGCCGACCTCATCAACCTGCCGCCAGCGGAAGTTGCAGTCGTCACAGGCGGGGTCGTGGGGCGGGTCCGTCGAGTCGGCGGCGCTGAGCGTGATGGTGTCGCCGACGACGACCGGCGCGGTCGGGGCCGCGGCCAAGGCGCGGGGCGGACGATTGGCCGCGATGGAGTCAACAACGTTGACTATCGCGACATCCTCTGACCCCCAGGGGTTGACCCCGTCAAACACGAACAGGCGGAAGCGGTATACGCCGGTAACCGGCAGCAGGGCCGTGGCCAGCCAGGGTGCGCTGTCGGGGTCCGGATACTCGGGGGCGACATACTGGGGACCGTCCATCCATTCCCAGGCGTACACCAGTTCATTCTTGTAGTAAACGCTCGGGAGCAGCGGGTTGAAGCCGATGTTGAAGCCGTCATGCGTCATGCTGCCATCGAGAATGACCGTTGAGCCGACCTGTACGGTGCTGCTGCCGCCGGCGTCCGCGAAGGGCGGGGGATCATTCTCGGGGCGCAGAGCGGGGTTTTCCGTCGCGAAGATCTGCAGCAGGAAGCCCGGGGGCAGACCGGCATCCTGCTCGTCCACAGTGTCGCTTGTCCAGATGCGTATGAAGCTGTTCCATTGCACGTCGTAGTTGATGAGCCCGGCCAGGCGGGCCTGGTTGGGACCGTTGAAAAGCGGCACCCTGAACTCGACGATGACGAGGTACTCGTTGTCCGCAATTACGGCAAAGCTGGCGCGCCTGTAGTTGTTCCACCCGGTGTTGGTCCGTAGCGGTGGCCCTTCCGGCGCGTAGTAGTACGAGTATGGCATCCAGTAGCTGGCCATCTGGTAGAATAACTCAATCTCCTCGACCTCTGTCTGCTCTTCGTCGAGTACCAGGGTGACAGCAATTTCTATCCGGACCAAGTCGCCTTCCAGTACCTCAATCACGCCGGCGAAAGGCTCGGCCACCGCGATCTCAACGCCATTAACGTAGTAAGTGACATCCGTGATCTGGGGCGGCAGGTCTTGGCCGCGCGCGAGCGGCCCGCTATTCGCCACCACCACCAGCCCCAGCACTATCAGAAGTGATCTCATGGTCACACCCTGCGTGTTCGCGGTTAACCAAACTCGATTGTAGCCGTACAGCCTCACCGCGGCTCCGCTGCTCGTTACCAGCCCGCCGGCTACTCCTCCACGTCGGTAATCGTTACCCGGCAGAAGTTGCCGTTCGCGTCGGGGACGGCGTAGTAGTCAAAGACAACTACCTGGCCTTCGACGTACTCATTATCGGCGCGCTGCCCGCCGCCCGTCCTTATGAACAGGCCGGGGCGCAGCGGATCACACCTATACACATCGACCTGGGCCAGCGTCTTGAAGGCGCCGGACAGCGTCGCTCCGGCATAGGGCCCCGTGGAGCCGCCTACCGGCACGCTGGTCAGCGGCTCGCCGTCCTTAGTGTAGTAGAAAGCCACGCTGTCGCAGGAAACCGGCGGCTGCACGAAAGCCAGTATCACGTCTGGCGAGAGGAGCTCGATCGTCAACGTGGGCGGCTCGACATCACCCCCGTCGCTCTGGGCCGGTCCGAGAAAAACAGCCGTGGCGCCCGCCGTACCGCCGCCGTCATAGACCAGCGTGCCGACCGGGAGCGTAAAGGCGGTGCCCAGACGCACTTCGCGCTGCAGTTGCGTGTAACCGGCGTCGATCAGCGCGTCGCGCTGTTCGGTGGAGCGCACGCTACTGGTGTTGACCCACGCCGCAAAGGACACGTTCAACTCCGCGTCGCTGTGATTGTTGCGGAAAGAGACCGTCATCGGCTGGCGGAAGGGGATGGTGGCGGCCTGACCTCCGGGCGTCGTATCACCGGTGCCGCCGTCAACGATAGTGGCGATGCCAAGCGCCTCGGTGAGCGTCAGGAACGGGTTCGCGCCGGGCACGGAACTCGCGCAGCCCCACGTTCCGGCCAACAATGTCGCGACACACAGTACTCGCCATCGCTTCATAGCCTGTCCTCGCGGCGTGCGGCGCTAGTCGCCGGCGCCGTACAACAGATACGCCTCGCCCGCCTGGGCCCGGTCGCGCGGCGAGGCTGAGACCGAGCCGAGCAGCAGGTCGCCGTAGCCGTCACCATCGACGTCACCGGCCGTACAGATGCCCCAACTGCGGTCGCCCTGTTCGCCCAGCCCGGCCCCGAGTTGGTCGCCGCTGCGGCGTCCGATGAAGACAGCGCCCGGCAAGGCCTCGGTCCCAACCAGGGCAAGCGGGATGGTCCCTTGCAGGTGGGGTGAGCCGTAGATCAGGTAAACCACGCCGCACTCGGTACGGTCGATGTCCACAACGCCATCCAGGTTGATATCGAGCCGGACGGAGCGGTTCGGCGCGGCGATAAGGATGTCATCATTGCCGTCGCCGTCGACGTCGCCGGCGCTGGCCACGCGGGCGCCGGCCAGGTCACCCTCGGCCTCGCCCACGAAGATTACGCCGAGACCGCGGGCCGGGATTTCGTCAAAGGGGATTTCCTCTTGCGTCAGGTTAATGAGTTCACGCGAGCCGAAGAGCACAGCCGCGCCGCCGCGCCGGTTGTTCAGCAGCGGCGATCCGATAAGCACGTCGGCGAAGCCGTCGTTGTTGAAGTCGCCGGCGTTGTCCTGGGACTGCCCGAGGCGCTCGCCGGGGCTGCCGACGATGCGGATGCCGTCAAAGACGCGCCGGCCGCTGAGTTCGGGCGAGTCCATCGGCAGCGCCAACTCCTCGAGCTGTAGGGCCCCGCCGCGCACCAGCTCCCGCAGTCGGCCCAGCACGATGTAGCACGCTCCGGCGCCACCCTCGGTAAACGGAGCGCCGATGACCAGGTCCAGCAGCCCGTCGCCGTTGATGTCAGCGATACCCTTGGCGTTGCTCAGCCGGGCGCCGGGGGCGCTTGACCAGAAGCGCACCGAGTATTCGGGCATGCTCATGCGGGGGTCAATGTAGTAGCCGCACGGTTCGGCTTGGTCAACATCCACCCAGTAGCCGGGTGACCCGCGGAATAACTGGCCTGGGAAGAACTCCAACGTCCAGGGCGTGACGTCATCCATGATGTAGTGATACGGCCCGCCGCGCGGCAGGGCGCCCAGACCGCCGCTCTCGCGGGAGCCGGGATAGTCGAAGACCCCGCTGGCCGGCGGCGCGTTGCCGTTGGTCCAGGGATAGAAGCCGCTTTTTACGTCCACAAAGAACAGCGAGATCACTCCGGCGCCGGCGACGGAATCAATAAGCTCGATGGAAACGGCTGGGTCGCGATTGGGGGCCGACATCAGGATGGAGTCGAAGTCCCAACTCGAGACGGTTTCGCCAAACTGGTCGTTAAGATCGTTGCTGGAGAAGCGGCAACCCAGTCGGATTGCCCCGGGATTGAGTAGGCCAGGCACGTTCGCCCAGTTCTGGTTGAAATACGTGCTGGCGCAGGGCACATCCGGGACCTTGCGACCGTAGAACCCTTCGGGACAGGTGCAGGAGGCATCAGGAGTGCAGTTCAGACAGCCAATATCCAGGTGCGCCAACGTGCCGAACTCGGCCAGGTTGAATACGTTGCGGCCGGGGAAGCCCAGGTCGGGCCGCAGCGCGGAGCCGGCAGCGACGATTACGCCGCCGGTGCGGAAGTAACCGTTGACATCGAGCGGGGCCGAACCGGTCAGCAACGTCCCGACCGAGAGGGAGTCCGTAAACGGCAGGCCGAAGGCGAGCTCACGCACGCCGTCGCCGTCCCAGTCCGACATCAGGGCGAAGCTGGTGATGCCGCGGCTGGGCCGCAGGGGATCGACCTGTTCAGGCACGCCGCCGAAAATCTCGCCGCGGAACAGCGTGCCGGTGGAGTTCAGGTTGATCACGCCCGAGAACGGCGTGGCGCGGCCATAGATCACATAGCCCTCGCCGATGCCGGTGCGTGCCACGCCGGTCTGGTAGGCGGGCTTGCCGAACTGGGACATGATGATGAAGTCGTCATAGCCGTCGCCGTCGATATCCTTTATCGAGCTGACGAAGCTGCCGGCGTTGTCGCGCGGGTTGAAGCCTTCGAAGACCGCGCCGCGGATACCGCCCTCCGGCAGGTGCATGTCACGCAGGTCCAGCGGGCCCGCCAGGCGCGAGCGCAGACGGATGGCGCCCGGCGCGTAGTACGGGAAGCTGTCTACGCCGTCCGACACCACCGCCACGATGCGATAGGTCCCGGGTTCGAACTCGGCGGTCGGCAGGTCAAAGCCGAAGCTGTCGCCCGTCTGCGAATCAGATATCCGCAGCAGGATCTCGTTGCCGTTAACGACGCTGTCGGGATCCAGGAAGACCCGCGTGGTGACGGCGTTTTCCAGGCCGGAGAGCGTCCAGGAGACACAGAAGGACGGGTTGATGCGGGCGCTGCGGTCAAAAACCGGGTTGTCACGCGTGGAGTAGCAGCTCGCGTCGCCCGGCTCCATGGTGTACTGCAAGTTCGGCGGCGCGGTAATCGTGACGGCGCCGGCGGCATACCCGTGCGCCACCAACACGCCCGCTTCCCGAATCAGCACGCCGACCCGGTACGTGCCAGTGCTTATGCCGGTGGTGTTGATGAGCGCGGACGTCTCGCTGAGTGACAGGTTGCGGTATGCGATCCGCTCGTTGCCGCTGTCAGGGGTGGTGTCCGGGTCGAGGATCACGTCCACCGTGGAGACCACAGTCCGGCCGACCGCGCGCCAGTTCACCTCGACGGCGGTGCCCCCCGCGACCGCCAGATTGCCCTGCGGGGCATAGACCGCGACCGAAGCCTGGCTGGCGAGATTGGGCCGATCTCCCGTAGACCCGGCGATGTACTCGGTCGGCGTCAGGGTCGGACAGCCGCCCAGCCCGGCGGCAACCGCCAGGATCAGCAGGCCCACGCCAGCGCGGCGCCCCGGACGCCGTTTCGCACGCCTCGGCATTAACCGGCCGCACATTGAACGCATTGATCAGCTCCCGTCACCCGCACGTTGGATGTATGCAAAGGTCTGGTACCCTGAGCGCGTCGCTCCCGAGCGCTGCACCACGAACGTCAACCCGTCGCCGCAGTCGTAGTTCACGCCGTCGCGCAAGACGGCCCCGAACGGCTCAACCTCGATGAACGCGTCGGTCGGCGAACCGCTGCCGAGCCGCACCACCGCGCCGATAGCGCGCGGATTCGTGAGGTCGCCCAGCGTGATTTCCTCGATCGGGCACACGAGCATCTGGGCCGTGCGCGCGTTAGGGGCGACCACGGCCGTGTAGGACTTGGACGAGCTGCCACTCTCGCGGTATGCCACGACCACCTCGATCCAGCGGCTGGTGGCGTTCTCGACGGCCACCAGCATGGCGGGGGCATCGCCGGGCAGGCTGGCGACTTGCCCCTGCAGACCCAGGTCGGCCAGGAAGTTCTCGTTGAAGAACTCCGTCACAGACACGCAGCCCCCGAGGAGCAGCGCTACTCCGAGGACCGTTCCCGCGACAGCCTTTACGATGATTCGACCGTTCATGCCAGCTTGCTCCTGGTGGCCTTGCTACCCGGGAATCACCCGCACGCTCAAAGTGTAGTTTCCCCCTGTGCCGGAAAGCTGTACGTCAATCACATAGCCGCAGCGAAAGTCGCTGCCGTCCAGCAGCGGTGTGCCGAGGTAGTCCACCGTCGTGGCACCGGTTCCGGAGACCACACTTGCGGCCAATGGCTGGAAGGCGTAGGCAGCGCTCAGGCTGCCGGGCGAGAGCACGGCTACCGGGCAGCTCAGCACCTCGTTGCGACTCTCCCCGGGAGCCACCTCGGCAGAGAAGTTCCGCGAATCGATCGTCAGGTCGATGGCGTCCGCGGACTCAAATGCGTAGAAGACCGCCACGCCGTCGCTGTTGTTCCGGAAATTCATGATCACTGTGCCGCGTCGGCCGGAAATCGCCGCCGGATCAATCCCCAGCACGGAGAAGACCCCCGGGTTAAGCAGGTCCAGCGCGATCGCGCAACCAAGCTGCAACGATAGCAGCACCGTCCCGCAGGCCGCCACCAGCAGCACGGGCACGCGCCTTCGCATCATTGCGTTCCTCCAGTCCGGTCCGACCAGGCCGCTTCGGCCGGAAAGTCTACCATAGAAGCCAATCAGCGGCCCACGGTCGGGCCGTTCCTGCCAACCCTGGTGCCGCCAACAGTCTGGCGGGACCTGCTCGTATGCATTGTGGCACCCGGGCCAAACGCCCAGAGTGTCTCGCCGCCAGGCCGTTTTCCTCTTGTTAAACCACCGTATAAACCATTTCTTGACAGTATTTTAGGCTCTAACGGCCTCAGCAGCGCAAGACGCTGAACACGGGATAATCGCTGAGCTTCCGTCGCCCGCCGAGGGCTTCGAGCTCTATCAGCACGGCCACGGCCACCACGGTCGCGCCGAGCTGTGAGAGCAGTTGGCAGCAGGCCGCCAGCGTGCCGCCGGTGGCCAGCAGATCATCAACGATCAGCACCTTCTGGCCGGTGCGGACCGCGTCCTCGTGCACCTCGAGCGCGTCAGTGCCGTATTCGAGGCTGTACTGGTGGCGGCGCGTGGCGGCGGGCAACTTGCCGGGTTTTCGGACGGGCACGAAACCCGCCGATAACTCGCGTGCCACGGCCGTCCCAAAAATGAAGCCACGCGACTCGGCGCCGGCGACCAGGTCGATGTGCCGCCCTCGAAACGGCTGGGTCAGCAACTCGACGGCCCAAGCCAAGCCGGCCGGGTCGGCCAGCAGCGGCGTGATGTCCTTGAACACGACCCCGGGCTTGGGGAAGTCCGCCACGTCTCGAATGAGTCGCCGCAGGTCTTCCACCTCCGATATTCGCAGCCAGTTTGCGTCCGGGTTCATCCGCGTACCGTCTGGGGCCAGAATGTCACTAATGCCGGTGGAATCGCGAGCTTACGCTTCCGGTCCGGGCGGGTCGCCGGCTGCCCGCCTGTGGTTGCAGCCGTCGGGGCTGCCCGCGCCTCGGGCGGTCCAGCGCGCAGCATGGTAGTGTGCTGCGCGCCGAGCCGCAACCGCGCCGGAACGCGCAATTCACTCCTGGCGACCGCGAGCCGATACCACCTGCGGTGGCGGAGCGCGCGTGGCTGCAGGACGCAGGATGTGCGCCCGCCGGCGCGAAGTGGGACCGGGACTCGCACCAGGCCGGGACGGCGGCGCGAACCCCATGCGCATGCGGCCACTACCGTGTCTTTCTGGTTTGCTTTGCTCATTGCGGGTATGTGCACCGCCGCCGTGGCGGTCTGGTATGGCGTGGCGCATACCAAGGAAACGAGCGAGGACTACCTGCGCGAATACGAAACCCTGCTGCTCGAGGCCCGCGCGCGCGCCCTCAAGAAGCCGGGGGACGAGGACGAGAAACAAGGGGGATAGCTGACGCTGTCACAGCGGCGGACTGTCAGACCGCTTCGCTAGCGAGCGGATCCGCAACCGTATTCGAATTGGTACACGCCGCGGCGGTCAATGCCCAGCCGGGCGTCGCCCTTGTCCGGCACGTGCTCCAGCGCCTCTGCCAGCAATCCATCCGCCACGGCCTGCGGCTCCACGTGCGGCCAGCGCTCGACGAGCCGCAGCAAGCCGGCGGCAATCCAGACATGACCGCTCCGCACGGTCTGGACGCCCGGCTCATCGAGCAGTTCGATGAGCAGGACACGCAGGGCATCCAGCGGCCCGGTTGCGCCCAGACCGGCCCGTTGTGGGTCCAGTTCGCCGCTTAGCCGGTACTCGTGCCGTCCCTGGCCGGCCTTCGCGTCGGCGCGGTACGACGCCTGGAACTTCCCGACCACACGCCCGTCGGTTGAGAGCAGGATTACGAGCGCCTCGCGTGCTCCGGATGCGGCCGCCTGCCAGTGCGAGAATCCCAGGCCCGTTCGCTGATAGGACTCATCCGCAAACTGCCTTTCACACTCCGCGCGGTCCATGCCGATCTGGACACGCTCATACGTCCAGTTGGCACAGCCGCCGCAGAGCGGTAGCAGCAACCCAGCCAGCCAGGCTGTCCGTGGCCGGATGCGCGGGCGGGCTTCGGTGGCATGCGCGGTGGTTTGCATCCGAGGCATGATCACCAGCCCGGGCCGCCCTGGCAAGCCGGCCGCCGCCGTGGCGTCGGCCGGCATCTGACCGGCCGCGCAAACCTTGCGCCGACGTGCGGCGCCCCCTGGCGACCCGGCGACCGAAAGCGCCTATACTACGCTTCGGTTTGGCGGTGACCGTTGGCCGGCGTTCGGGCGCCGGCCGATAGTCCAGACGTTGAGGCGCCGAATGGACCCCGAACAGATTGGTCTGGTACTGGATGAAGCCAACCGCCTGCTGGAAGCGGGCAAGCCCGGTGAGTCCCTGCGCCGACTGGAGGCGGTTTGCGAACAGTTGGTCGATGCGGAAGATCGCATCGAATGCGCGGCCCTGCGGGCCTACGCGCTCTCCGAGCTGGGACGCACCGCGGATGCGCTGCAAGTGCTCGAGCCGCTGCTCGAGGAGTTTCCCGAGTCCACCCGGCTGCTGGGCGCGCTGGGCGTGATCCTGTCGAGCGTTAACAACCTGGAGCAGGCGCGCGCGGCGCTCGAAACAGCACTGGCCATTGACGGCCAGGACGAGACCTTGCTGGCCAACCTGGCCCTGGTTTACGAGAAGCTCCACGACTACGCCACGGCGATTCGCCTGTATGACCATGCCATCACGCTGGGGGCTGACCTGGACTGGGCCCTGCCGCGCAAGGCCGCGGCCTTGAGCGCGCTGGGCGACGAAGAGAGCGCGCGGGCGACGCTCAAGCGCTACTTGTCGCTGGCACCGGACGACGCCGAGCAGTGGATCTCGCTGGGCATCCTGCACAGCAACGCCGAAGACTATGCCAGTGCGACGGAGTGCTACCGGCATGCGGAGCGACTTGATCCCACCGTGGCGGGGCTGCGGCTCAACTGGGGCGTCACGGCCGTGCGGGCCGGGGACCTGGACACGGCGCGCCGGCAGTTGGCCTGCCTGGAGCAGGTTGAGCCGGAGACGGCCCATCCGCGGCTGCTGCGTGCCTTCATTCTTGAGGAGCAGGGCGACCTGCGGGCTGCCCGCCGCTGCTATGTCGAGGCCGTACGCCGCGTCGACGCCAAGGACCCCGGCGAGCTCAGTTACGCGCTCGAAATGGCCATGGATTTCTACGCTCGCCGCCGCTTGCGCTCGCACTGCATCGAGCTGCTGCAACAGGCCTACTTCTGGAACGCCTGCA
>CAZYGM010000082.1:0-13245 GCA_964647015.1 uncultured Planctomycetales bacterium
CCGGCTCGAACTGCTCATCCGTCTGCACGATGACCGGTTTGGCGTTGGCCTGCTGGACGTAGAAGCGGTACTCGGGGAAGAACGGCGCCAGCAGTATGACTTCATCGCCCGGGTTGCAGATTGCATGGAGCACGACGTTCAAGCCGCCAGCGGCCCCGCTAGTCATGATTACGTCGCCGGCCGCGAACCCCAGGTCGTATTCCGCGCTGAGGAACGCGGCCACCGCGGCGCGGGTCTCCTCGAAGCCAATGTTCGACATGTAGCGGTGCAGGGCCGGTTGGCGTTCCGCCGCCACGGCTCGCAGGGCCGCGAAGAACTCCTCGGGCGGTTCGGCGTTGGGGTTGCCCAATGAGAAATCATGGACATTCTCGGCGCCGAACTCGGCCTTCATGCGCTGGCCCTGCTCGAACATCTGGCGGATCCAGGATGCCGCGCTCATATCCGCGGCGACTTTCTCGGCGATAGCACCGGCCATGACTGCCCTCGTTGCGCTCACTGCGGGTGACGAGCCGGGGCGACACAGCGTCCCCGGCGGCACACAGCGTACTGCCTCAGGGACGGGGCTGCCAGTCAGTGGGAGTGGGCCGGGCGGCGGCCTTCAGGAGCCGGCCGGCTGGTTGGCCGGCGGGTAGACGGCGCGGATCGCCGTCAGGATCGTGCGGGTCGCGGGTGACTTGTTAAGCGTGTAGAAGTGGATGCCCGGGGCCCCGCGCTGCAACAACTCGACGCACTGGGCCGTCGCGTGGGCCACGCCCATCGACAGGACGGCGTGCGGATCATCCTGCAAGCGGTGGAGTTCGCTCAGCAACGGCTCGGGGATGGTCGCCCCGCAGATGCTGGTGAAGCGTTCGATCTGGGCCACGTTGGTGATGGGCATGATGCCGGGGATGATCGGCACGCCGATGCCGGCGGCGCGGGCGCGCGCTACGAAGTCGAAGTAGCGCTGGTTGTCGAAGAAGAGCTGTGTGATGAGCACGTCGCAGCCGGCGTCCACTTTGCGCTTGAGGAACTCGAGGTCCAGGTCGCGGCTGGGGCACTCCACGTGGCCTTCCGGATAACAGGCGCCAACGATGCAGAAGTTGAACTCGCGCCGCGCCAGGGCAACCAGTTCGCTGGCGTGAGCCAGGCCATCGGGGTGGGGCGTGAAGCCGGCCTGCCCGGCCGGTGGGTCGCCGCGCAGGGCCAGGAGGTTCTCGACGCCGTGATCCTGCAGATGCTGAAGCACGGCGCGCAGGTGCGTGCGCGCGGCGCCGGTGCAGGTCAGGTGGGCCAGCGGCAGGAAGCCGTACTCATCGCGCAGGCGCGCCACTAGCTCGACGGTTTGGCGGCGCGTCCCGCCCGCAACGCCGTAGGTGACGGAGACGAAGGTGGGGCGCAGGTCGCGCAGGGCGGCCAGCGACTGGCGGAGTTGTTGCCAACCCTGCTCGTTCTTGGGCGGGAAGAACTCAAACGAGAAGCTTGGTCGCCCGCAGGAGAGTAACTCGCGAATTCGCATTCTGGTGCTGCTGTCCGGGGGCGTGGCCGGGGGCGCCAACCCGGTTGGCCCGATTGCCTGACTGGCTGCCGGGCGGCCCACGCCACCCGAGCGCGGGCTAGTGTGGCCGAGGACCGCCAGCCGCGTCAACGCCAGGGTTGCACGCCCCCGGTCGTACGCTACCATGCATCGTTCCAGGGCCGAGCGGCAGTTCACACATTCGGCCCGCACGGAGGACGCTATGAAGGTTCTGATTGTGTTCAAACAGGTTCCCGATTCGACCACTACGATCAAGATTCGGCCTGATGGGGGCGACATTGATCGCACGGGCGTGAAGTTCGATCTCAACCCGTTCGACGAGTTCGCCATCGAGCAGGCCGTTCAGCTCAAGGAGAAGCGTTCGGATGTCGAGAGCGTGACGGCGTTGACGGTCGGGCCGGCACAGGCCGCCGAATCTCTGCGCAAGGCGCTGGCGGTCGGGGCCGACCAGGGCATCCATCTGCAGGACGACGCCTTCGGCCAGCTCGACGAGTTGCAGACGGCCGCGCTGATTGCCGCGGTTGTCAAGGATGGCGGGTACGACCTGATCCTCACGGGCAAGCAGGAGATTGACCTCGACAGTGGGCAACTCGGGCCGGCCTTGGCCGAATGCCTCGATCTGCCGCACGTCGGTGCGGTGGTGAAGCTCGAGGTCGCGGCCGACGGCAAGTCATTCGTGGCTCACCGGCGCATCGAGGGCGCCGAGGAAATCGTCGCGGTGCCGCTGCCGGCGCTGATCACCGCCGACAAGGGTCTGTGCGAGATGCGCTATCCCTCGCTGCCCAACCTGATGAAGGCCAAGCGCAAGCCGGTGGAGACCATTGCCGCGGCGAGTGTGGCCGGCTTCCCGGCAGTAACGGCGGACGTGGGTGGCATGAAGCTGCATCGCTTCCAGCCGCCGCCCGAGCGGCCGCCGGGCCGGATCATCGGCGGTGAGCCCGAGGAGGCGGTCAAGGAACTCGTGCGGCTGCTGCGTGAAGAGGCCAAGGCCCTCTAGCGGCGGTTCGGCTGGCGGATCAGAGAAGGACCAAACGCGGGCTCCGGCCTGCTGCGAATGCGACGAGGAAGTGGACTTATGAGCAACGATATTCTCGTTTTTGCCGAGCAGAGGAACGACGCCGTTCATCCCGCCGCGCTGCAACTGGTGACGCCGGCCCGGGCACTGGCCCAGAAGACGGGCGGCAAGGTCATCGCCTGCCTGATTGGCGATGCCATCAACGCCGCGGCCGACGCCGTGGGCCAGACCGGCGTCGATCAGATCATCTGCGTGAGCGACCCGGCCCTGGCGCACTACTCGGCGCTGCGCTACCGCACGGCCCTGGCGGCGGTCATGCAGAAGGTCGCCCCCAAGGTGACGCTGGCCGTGGCCAGCTTCATGGGACGCGACCTGGTGCCGCGCGTGGCGCTGCGGACCAAGGCGGCCTCGGCGGTCGATGTCGTCGATATCCAGATCGATGACAGTGGGGCCGTTGACGTGGCGCGCCCGCTGTATAACGGCAAGGCCAGTTGCCACGTGGCCTTTGCGGCCGGCCGACCGGTCGTTGTCTCGGTGCGGGCGAACACGTTCGCCGCGCCGACGGGCGGCGGCGGGGCGCCGCGGGAGTCGCTGGCGTTCCAGCCGGCGCCAGGCGACGAGCGTATCACCGTCAAGGAGGTTGCCCGGACGGGCGGCGAGGTCAAGGACGTTACTGAGGCTGACATCATCGTGTCTGGCGGGCGGGCCTTGAAGAGCGAAGAGAACTTCAAGATCCTGTACGACTTGGCTAAGGTACTGGATGCGGCGGTCGGAGCCTCGCGGGCGGCGTGCGACGCCGGCTACCAGCCCCACAGTCGGCAGGTCGGCCTGACCGGCAAGACGGTTACGCCGAAGCTGTACCTGGCTTTCGGTATCAGCGGCGCGATTCAGCACCTGGCGGGCATGCGTGGCAGCAAGACCATCGTGGCGGTTAATACCGACCCCGAGGCCCCGCTGTTCAAGGTGGCGGACTATGGCATCGTGGCGGACCTGTTCAAGGTGGTGCCGGCCTTCACCGAGGCGGTCCGGCAGCTCAAGTAGCGGTGCGTCAGCGCCCGGTGCGATGGCAGCCCGGCGTGCGCCGGTCAGCCGCGGCGCCGCCTAGTGGTCACGTGTCGCCGACACGTTGTCGGAGGTGGGCTTGACCGCCGGGCGGCGCGCGGCAAACTGTCCGCATGAATCAACAGGACTTCGACCCGCAGAGCGTACCAATCTGTCCTCCGCCGCCGACTGACGATCCGGTTCCCGCACCACAATTCGCGACGCTGTGCGCGCACTTTGCCGAAGACCGGCTGGCGCAGCGCGGCGCGGCCGCCGTCCCGCTATACCAAACATCGACGTTCGTGTATCCGGATGCGGCGGCCTGGGAGCGGCGCGAGGCTGCTGATACGCCGCACTTCGAATATACGCGCGTGGGCAACCCTACGAATGCCGTTCTGGAGGCGAAGCTGGCGCGGCTGGAGGGCGGGACCTGGGCTTATTGCCTGGCGTCCGGCATGGGAGCGATTACGGCGGCGCTGAACGCCTGCTTGCACACGGGTGCCCACGTCGTCGCCACGGGTGGCGTGTATTGGCCGACGCAGCGCTACCTGCGGCACTACTTGCCGCGCTTTGGCGTCACGACGACGTTCGTGGACAGTTGCGAGCCGGCGGATTACCTAGCCGCGCTGCGGCCCGAGACCAAAGTGCTGTACCTGGAGAGCCCGACCAGCGGCCACTTCGAGCTTCCGGAGGTGGTGCCCCTGTTCGCCGCCGCCCGCGAGCGCGGCATTGTTACCGTTTTCGACAACTCCTGGGCAACGCCGTATTTCCAGCGACCCCTGGAGGTGGGCTGCGACCTAGTTGTGCACAGCGCGACGAAGTACATTTCGGGGCATAGCGACGTGGTGGCGGGGATCGTCGTCGGGCGCGACGAGGCCTTGAAGCGCCGCGTGTTCCGCGAGATGGAATTGCTGGGGGCGGTGGCGGATCCGTTTGCGGCGTGGCTGTTGCTGCGCGGCTTGCGCACGCTGGCGGTGCGCATGGAGCAACACCAGCGCAGCGGCCTGGCTGTGGCGCGCTATCTTGAGCAACATCCCGCCGTGCGGCGCGTGCATCACCCCGGTCTGGAGAGCCACCCGCAGCATGCCACGGCTTGCCGGCAGCTGGCGGGCTACTCGGGGCTGTTCAGCTTCGAGCCGGCCGAGCAGACGCAGGCGGCCGTACACCGCTTCATGAACCGCACGCGGCTGTTTCAGATTGGCGTCAGTTGGGGCGGCTACGAAAGCTTGGTAGTCGGGGGCACACTCTTCGCCAAGTCGCCGGCGCAGCCGGTCTGGCTGATTCGGCTCAGCGTGGGGCTGGAAGACACGGGCGACCTGTTGGCCGACGTGCGTCAGGCCCTGGAGGAGTAGGAGATGGCGCGCTTGCCGCAGAAGCAGCGCCGGGTGACGGAGCCGGTCAAGACCAGCCGCTCCGCCCGGCCGCACGACGACTTCGACCATCCGCTGGCCACGCGCTACGCGTCGGCGGAGATGATCCGGCTCTGGAGCCCGCAGCAGCGGTATTCGACCTGGCGGAAGGTGTGGGTCGCGGCGGCCGAGGCCCAGCACGAGCTGGGACTACCGGTCAGCAGCACGCAGGTGAAAGCGCTTAAACGAGCTGTCGATACGATCGACTTTGAGGCTGCGGCGCGCTACGAACGCCAAACGCGGCATGACGTTATGGCCCACATTCATGCTTACGGAGATGCGGCCCCGGAGGCGCGCGGCATCATCCACCTCGGGCTGACTAGCATGGACGTAGTCGATAACGCGGACCTGATCATCATGCGCGAGGCTTTGAAGCTGCTGGAGGCGCGCTTGCTCGGCGTGGTGCGGGCCCTGGCTGACTTCTGCGAGAAATACGCGGAACTGCCCACGCTGGGGTTCACGCACTTGCAGCCGGCTCAACTCACCACGGTCGGCAAGCGCGGCACCTTGTGGCTTAGCGACTTCGTGAACGATGTTCATGCCGTGGAGATGCTGCGGGCAAACCTGCGTTGCCGTGGCCTGCGCGGCGCCACCGGAACACAGGCCTCGTTTCTGAAGCTGCTCGGCAGCGCGGCGCGCGTACGGCGGCTGGAACGCTCCTTCGCCCGACGGCTGGGATTCGATGAGTGTTACGCGGTCACCGGACAGACGTATTCGCGCAAGGTGGACATCGATGTACTGACCGTACTCGGGTCGTTCGCGGCCTCGACGCACAAGTTCTGCAACGACTTGCGGCTGCTGGCAATGTGGAAGGAGGTCGAGGAGCCGTTCGGCCGCAACCAGGTCGGCAGTTCGGCCATGCCATACAAGCGCAACCCGATGCGCTGCGAGCGCGCCACCGGGCTGGCCCGTTTTCTGATAAGCCTGGTCAGCTCGGCCTATCAGACGCTGGCCGCCCAGATGCTCGAACGCACGCTGGATGACTCGAGCAACAAGCGGCTGGTGATTCCGGAGGCCTTCCTGGCGGCCGATGCCATCGCCGTACTGCTGCAGGACGTGTGCTGCGGCTTGGTCGTGTATCCGGCCACCATTGAGGCCCACGTGCAGGCCGAACTGCCCTTCATCGCCACCGAAGACATCCTGATGGAGGCGGTGACGGCCGGCGGGGATCGCCAGGAGTTGCACGAGCGGCTGCGCCAGCACACGCAAGCCGCCGCGCACCAGGTCAAGCAGCACGGCCATCACAACGATCTGATAGGCCGCCTGCAGGCCGATCCGGCCTTCGTCGGCCTGAAATGGAACAAGCTGCTGGACGCGCGGCGCCACGTCGGTTTGGCGCCGGCACAGACACGGGAATTCCTGGACAAGGTGGTCGAACCGCTGCTTAGCTCCAGGAACCTCAAGCGCATCCCGGCGGCGCGCGTGGAAGTGTAACCGCCCGGGGAATCTCCTCGGGTCGGCGGCACTGCCTGGCCCGGTCTACTTGAAGCCGATCGGCGGGCGTGATGCCTCGGCTAACGCCGCCGGCAAGGCGTCGGCGACCTCGCGAGCCAGGTAGCCGAGCGGGCCAATCTGCCTGGCCAGCTGATCAGCCGCCGCGCCGTGGGCGTAAACGGCCAGCCGGGCGGCATCGAAGGGCGCCAGGCCCTGGCCGAGCAGGGCCGCGAGCAGCCCGGTGAGTACGTCCCCCATACCACCCGTTGCCATGCCGGGGTTGCCGGTTGTGTTGATGTAGGCCTGGTGTGGCGTCGCGACGATCGTGCGATGCCCCTTCAGAACCACGACCGCCTTCGACAGGACGGCGTATTCGTGGGCGACTCGCAGCCGCGCTTCGTCGCCGGCGGCCTTGAACTCCGCGAGTCCGGCCCCACGCCGAAGTCGAGCCATCTCGCCCGGATGGGGCGTCAGAATTGGCGGCTGCACACAGGCCGCCGTCCACTGGTGCAGCAACTCCGGCATAGCGTTGAGCGCATCGGCATCGACGACGACCTGGCGAGCCGCCCCCAGGGTGTACGCCACCAGCTTGGCCAGGTCTGAGTCCGGGCCTGGACTCGCGCCCAAGCCGGGGCCGATCGCGACGACGTGGGCCCATTGCAAGGCCATCTTGTCGAGGAGGTCGGCCGCTGCGGGCGACAACTGCCCCGCCTTCGTCTCAGGCAGGGGCACCGTCATCAGGGATGGCTCGCTTGCCGCTACGATTGGCTGGGCAGATGCCGGCGTGAGGACGCGTACCAGCCCGGCCCCGCCGCGCAGCGCCGCGAGGCCGGCCAGACAGGCGGCGCCGCTCATGCCGCGACTGCCGGCGATTATCGCGACGTGGCCGGATTCGCCCTTGTGCGTCTCTGCCGCGCGGGCCGGCAGCACTGGCACACCACTGACCACCTCCAGCATCCGGGCGCTATCGGTCATTCGTACTCCCTCGTGGCTGTGTGGCCTGACGAGTCGGCGTGGGCCTCGTCCCGCTCGCCGAGCCGGTTTATCAGGGCGGCCTGGCAAGCCGCGCCGAAACCGTTGTCGATGTTCACGACCGACACGCCGGGGGCGCAACTGTTGAGCATTCCTAGCAAAGCGGCGATTCCGCCGAAGCTGGCCCCGTAGCCGACACTGGTGGGTACCGCGATGATGGGGCTGGCGACCAGGCCCCCGACAACGCTGGGCAGGGCTCCCTCCATGCCCGCAACGACAATGAGCACACGGGCGGCCCGCAGGGCGTCCAAATGGGCCAGCAGCCGGTGCAGACCGGCGACGCCGACGTCATAGCAGGTCATCGTCCGCTGGTCGAGCATGTCTAGCGTGATGCGGGCCTCTTCGGCCACTGGTAGGTCGCTGGTTCCGGCACAGACCACGCCGACGGTGCCGGCGGTCAGGCGGGCGGGGCGTTGCCGGAGCGTCAGCATGCGGGCGGCAGGGGCGTAGTTGGCCGCCGGTTGTTGGCGACAAACGCGCTCGGCTGCCTCCTGAGAAATGCGCGTGGCGATGACGTTGTCGCCGCGTTTGGCGAGGGCGGCGAAGATTGCCTCGACCTGCTCGGGCGTCTTGCCTTGGCCGAATATGACCTCGGGCAGGCCGCAGCGCACGGGGCGCTCGTGGTCGAGGCAGGCGAACTTAAGGTCTTCAGATGCAGTAGGTTGCAGATTGCGCAGGACCGTGGCGAGGTCGATGTCGCCGTTGGCGAAGCGCTTCAGGAGTGTGGCGAGCTCGTCGCGGTCCAACTGCGGAGACCTCCGGTTTGACGGTGCCCAGCCTACTTGCGCCGCGGCGATCCGTGGCATACAATGGGGCGCAGTCTACCCGAGAGGCCCGCGATGAAACAGGCACCACAGACGCCGGCGTTGGAAACGGTTGAGCCCATCGGCAAGCGCGTCCTGATCCGGAAGGATGAGGATAAGAAGACCACCAAGGGCGGGATTCAGCTTCCGGGCAACATCGAGATTCCGACCATTACCGGACGTGTGGTGGCAGTCTCTGCCCAGATCGAGCGGGACGAGGACTATCCAATCTCGCAGTACGACCGGGTGCTGTTCAATCCGAAGAATGCGATACCGGTTGACTTCGAGGGCGATAACCGGCTGTTCGTGGTGCCGGTTGAGGATGTTGTGGCGGTTTTTCGTCGCCGACCGAAGTAAGCGGGGGCGGATTTCTGGAAGATAATTTGGGGGCCGGCTGGGGGCCATTGAGCGGTTCGCCTCGCCCCTGGCGTACAATATTATAGGACCACGCAACGCGCCGGCTTCACCCCCTGCCACGATTGTGCTTGCAGCATTGGAAACTTCGTCCTAGTCTATACTTAGATTCAGTTCGAGCGTGGGCCTATTTATGGTGCTGCAATGGTTCTGTAGCGCCGGCCGGGCTGGTCCGCCCGACCGTTGGAAGTCCGTCGCCACTGCCCGATCAAGCGGGACCCGCGCCCCCAGCAATGGAGGTGAGTATGGATACGCGAGCCCTTCGCCTTGTTCGGCGAGATCGCCAGCAGCGGAAAGTCAGGTACCTTCGAGACCTGGCCAGCATTCCCCAGTTGACGCCGGCCGAACGCCGATCACTTGAGGCGGTTACGGCCAAGTACGCCTTCCGAGCCAACGACTACTACCTCAGCCTGATCGATTGGAAGGATCCGAACGACCCGATTCGGCAGCTTATTGTTCCGCGGACCGATGAGCTGACCGAGTGGGGCCAGTTGGATCCCTGCAACGAGGCGGCCGTCACGGTCGCCCAGGGTGTGCAGCACAAGTACAAGCACACCGTCCTACTGCTCTGCAACGAGGTCTGCGGGGCCTTCTGCCGCTACTGCTTCCGCAAGCGGCTGTTCATGAACGACAACGACGAGACCAGCAATGATGTGTCGGCCGGCATTCGCTACATCGCTGGTAACCCCAATGTTAACAATGTCTTACTGACGGGCGGCGATCCGCTGCTCATGAGCACGCGCAGGCTCCGGTCGATCATTGAGCAACTGCGGGCCATCCCACATGTGCGGATAATCCGCATCGGCTCCAAGATGCCGGCTTTCGATCCGTTCCGCATCACGGAAGACTCAGAACTGGTGGACGTCCTCGCCCGGCATTCGACGCCGCGCAAGCGGATCTACATGATTACGCACTTCGACCACCCGCGCGAGCTGACTGACGAGGCGGTTGAGGCCCTGGACGTCCTGATTAGGGCGGGCGTCATCTGCACGAACCAGTGTCCGCTCATCAAGGGCGTGAACGACGACCCGGCCACGCTGGCGGAGCTCTTCAGCGAGCTGTCCTACGTCGGCTGTCCGCCTTATTACCTGTTCCAGTGTCGGCCGACTGCCGGGAACGAGCCCTACGCCGTGCCGATAGTCCGCGGGTGGGAGATCTTCCGGGAGGCCATGCGGCGCGGCTCCGGGCTGGCCCGCCGGGCCCGCTACGTGATGTCGCACGAGTTGGGCAAGGTCGAGATCACCGGTGTTACCAACCGGCACATCCACGTCCGGTTCCATCGGGCGAAGGATGACGCGCTGCGCGGCCAACTGCTGAAGTACAAGCGCGACGATGCGGCCTACTGGCTGGACGACCTGGAGCCGGTACGCGGCGGCGGGGCCCGCAAGTGCCCGCTCTCACCGCGGATGGAACCCGCCCACGACTGACGCGTGGCAGAAAACGATGAGTTGGCGGCGGAGACGGCGCGCGCTGCGGCGCGGCCGCCGGGGGCTGCCTACAGGCCGGCGGCGAGGGCCATGATCCCCGCCAGCACGCCGTCCCGGTAGGCGTTGGGGGCTTGCGCATTGCTGACGCCGAAGGAGCCGTCCGCCCGTTGGCGCTCGATGAGGAACTCAATGCCGGCGTCAAACGAGGGTACTAGCGACTCCAGGCCGAGACTTCGGGCAGCGTGTAGGAGCTTGGCGACCACGAGGATGTTACCGGTCTCCCGGGCCCAGCGCAGTCCGTGCTCGCACAGCTCGGTCCAGTATTCCCGGTCGGCCAGAACGCCGGACGGCGGCGGTGGCTCGGTGCCGAAATCCGTCAGCACGCTGATGTCGGCAGCGAGATAGAGCAGTGTCAGGAGCACCGCGTCCGCCTGAGCGCGGTCCACTTCACCCCGCAGCAAGTTGAACAACGAGCGTGTCCGGTACTCGTGATGGAGGATGCTCTGCTCCAGCGGACACGGCACCGGGTCAACCGCGCCGGTGCGATTCAGGTAAGTGCATAAGTGCAGGGATTGGAGTGTGGTGCGGTCGCCGTAGACGGCCTGGGCGCGGCGTGCCACGTCAGCGGCCGCCGCCTCCAGCCCCTGGAAGTCGAGGCCCAGTTGCCGGGCGATGTGCGCGACCAGCACGAGGCTGTCGTACTTCTCCGGCTGCGTGAGGGCCAGGGGTGTGCCGTCGAGCCGGCTGATGCGCGTGTGAATTTCCTCCACGCAGGCCGGGCGAATCTGCGCCAGGCCTGGATGCCGCGATAGGCAGTAGAACATGGCCATTTCGGCGCAGATGGCATCGCGCCCGCCGTCGAAGCTGTCGGCGGGGTGCGCCCGAAGCCAGGCGAGGGCCTGGTCCAGGGCGGTCCGGCGGGCCAGGGCGTTGGCGGCGGGCGGCGGTGAGTCGGTGGCGTCGGGCTCGCGTTCGATGACGATACGGTCCATGGCGAAGTAGTAGTGCGCCGCGGCCGGATCTTTGCCCAGGACGGTGAAGGTGAAGGCGTTCGGGCCTTCCTGCAATAAGACGTGCCCGTGGACCACGGTGCGCAGCCCGACCCCTGAAGAGAACAAGTTGACCGGTTCGAAGGCAGCCTGGTCGTTCACCGACAGGGCAATCAGGCCGAATGGCGGCGCGGTCGAGTAGTCTATGGTCACGCGGTAGCGGCCCGCAGCGTCGGCGGGCACACTGACGATGGCGTGCGCGCCGGGTCCGTCGGCGATGAACAGCAGGTGATCGTTGCGTGACCAGGCGCTGCCCCACTCGGCCATGAGCTCCGAGCGGGCCGTGGCAGCGCTCAGCGCGCGGACATCGCGGGTGGTGAGGTCCAGAACGAGCCGGGTGGGGCGCACGCAGGCCGTGGCAGCATCCGCGATGATGGCGCCGGCTAGCAGGAGGGCTCCGCCGGCCAGCCCAATGGCCGCGGTGCGGCGCGGCAGCGCCGCGCGCCAGACGGCCCGCAGCATGAAACCAGTGCAGGTGACCATGAGACCCAGCGAGACCATCCAATGCAGCAACTCGAGGTCGGTCGCCCGGGGGAAGCGAATCGCCAGCAGCCAGGAGAGGCCCTGCAACGCCAGTACCGTCAGTGCCAGGCCAGGCGCGCTGCGCCAGCAGATGACGGCGATTCCCAGGATACTCATGTAGTAATTGGCCGGATAGAACAAGAGGAAAGGCCCAAACGCAAGCAGTGCAAGCGGCACCTTCGGGTCGGGCTCCTTCAGAATCAGCACGATCAGCAGCAGGACCATGAGCACACGCACCGCCGTGAGTGTGTTGCTTGTGCCGGCCGCCAGCGTCTCGCGCTCGCGCTGCCAGAGCGCTTCGTCCCAGCCGTCGGCGGTGACGCGCAGCGCGCTGGCCGGTGTCACCACGAACAAGTTGCGCAGCGAGATCTGGTTGAAGTAGAACCACTGGTTGTGGGCGCTGACGTTCTCGTACCAGGAGCGCCAGCTCGCGAGCCCGCGCGGGCCGGTAGCGCTGGCCGCGCCCAGCAAAAACAGCGTAAGGGCGAAGCCGATCAAGACGCGGCCGTGTTCGGTGCGCAGCGTGCGCTGTCGCCAGGCGTCCCGCACGAACAACACGGCCGACGGCAGCAAGAACACTAGTGGAAAGGCCCGGTCCAGGACGGCCAACGCCAGGCAGCCGCCCGCCGCAACCCGACGTTCGATGCGGAGCAGGCAGATGAATGCGACCAGGGCCGCCAGCCACAACTGCCGCAGAAACGCGCCGCCGACAATGCCGAAGGGCGCGAAGAAATTGGCGTAGAAGAAGATCGCAAAGAGCAGCGCCGTCTGCAGGCCGAACGCCCGCCAGACCAGTATCAGCATGGCGAGCGTCAGCAGGGGGTCCAGCGCGGTGAGCGCGTACAGCGCCCCGTCGCTCAGAGTCAGGCCCGCGGAGAACCACGAGCCGAGCATGGTCCAGAAAGGCGTGCCGTTGTAGCCGTGGTCCACCAGCAGGACGCGCCATTCGCTCACTGGCATGCGGGATTGGAAGAAGCGCACGTCGCGGACGAACTCGCGCCAGCGTTGTTCCGAGAAGTGCAGTTGCAGGTCGGCCGATCGTAGCAGGGCAATGGTCGCCGACTCGAGCCGATAGGCGCGCAGGTTCTTGACGACGGTGATTTCGGCAGCCGCGGAACTGTCGCTCTCGTGGAGTGCGCGGTAGGTGGCGACGTAGAGCCCGTCGTAGCCGAGTTCCGGCAGGTACTTGCTGCCCATGTAGTAGTGGTACAGCTCGTGGTAGTGCAGAAAGCGTCCGTTCTGGTGGAAGCGCCCGAAGTTGTAATGGGCGGCCACCGCGAACAGGAGCACTACCGCGAGCGCCACGGTGGGCGTGCCGGCGCGGTCGGGACGCCACAGGAGCGGCGCGATCCGCCGGCCCAGGTCGCGCGCCGGCCGGGCACGGTCGGCATGATCGTCCTGGCGCCTGCGGGTCGCAGTAAGGACAATATGGACAGTAATAATCCAGATCAGCGTTTTGAAGACGTTGCCCGGCCAGGACAGATCGACAACGGCCGGCAAATTCGTGAGGATGGCTGCGACCAGCAGCAGCAGCGCGACGGCAGCGACGAACAGGACGTCACCGCGCGGGAATCCGGGCGGTGGGC
>CAZYGM010000083.1:0-12950 GCA_964647015.1 uncultured Planctomycetales bacterium
TCCCTGTAGCAAGCTTTTCATACCACGTTCGAACAAGAGGCAATTAATTAGTCCAGAATTATTATCGTCCGCGGGTCTGAATTAGTCAACCGAAAACTCGCCCGCGAGAGCAGGTCACTGCTTGACGAACAAGTAATACAGGGCCCCTTCAGCCCCAGTGCGACCCGCTATCGCTTCGGCCGACGCGCCCACGCCCATGTAGATGTCGCACCGGCCGGCCGCCCGAATCGCGCCGCCCGTGTCGTGATCCAGGGCGAAGCCACCGAACGGGACCGTCTGAACCTTACCATCGTAAACTATTGGCAGTTCGGTGTCTATGAATGTCAATGCCGCGCGCGGGAACACCGCCTTGTCCGTCGCGATGCTCCGCATCCGTGTCACAGGAACATTCAAGCTGCCGAATGGCCCGCCTGAGCGTTCCTGGAAGAACGCGTAGCGATCGTTCTGCCAGCAGAAGCGCTCGACGTCCCGCGGGTGGGCCGCGAAATACTTCAGCATACTCTGTAGAGAAAGCTCGTCACGTCTGATAACGCCGGCGTCAACCATCAGCATGCCAACTGACGTGTACTCGTGCCCGTTGTTGCCGGCGTAGCCCAGTTCATACAGCCGCCCATCAGGCAAGCGAAGCTTTGCCGATCCCTGGACGGTCGCAACGTAGGCCTCGAACGGATCTTTGAGCCACGCGATCTCCTGGCCTCTCAGCATGCCTCCGGCTTCGATTTCACGCCGCGTGTAGTACGGAACCAGGCCGCCCGCGGGCGTCCGCCGTCCGAGGATCTGCCCTTCCGCATCCTTCACGAGGTCGGGAGGCAGCCCGTAGAGCGGATACACGAACGCGCCCTCGCGCTGCAGGCGACCCTGGAAGATCGGGCAGTAGTACCCCGTGAAGTAGACCGTACCCTGATCGTCGCAGCCGACCGATTGATAGACGTCAAACTCCGCTCGAACTGCCTGATCAAGTTCGGCTGCGCTGCGCGCGTCGCGAAGCAACTCCAGGAATCGCTGGAGCGAGGCGACCACGCGCGCGTGCGTTATGTCGCCATATGGGTAGTAACGCTGGCTTGAGGGCTTCGCCAGGTACTCAAGACTGTGACGGATGGCGTCCTCGAGGCCGGCGCGCTGATGGAAGCCGCGCGAGAAATCCGGGTAGTACTCGGGGCTGATTTTCCGCAGCGCCAGCATGCCGGGCGGCAGAGGTCGCCCGTAGTCAGGCTCCTCGGCAGGCCGAAACGGCTCCAACTCGTGGGTCGCGCGCCGACACCCGGCCAGCGTCAGAACCATGAAACCGACCAACCCGACTAGCAAAATGCGCCACATGTATCCACTCCTGGAAGACGTAAGCCCTCTTTGCAGAGTCAACTTGGCGGGATTCTGCCATGCCGACGATCCGGTGACAAGTCCCGGACGACGGCCGGCGCTTATGAGGTTGAGCTCCGCCCGACAAGGCGCAAAGAAAGAGGGAACAGCATCCCCGCGCTGTTCCCTCTCGTTTAACCAAATTCGCTCGTCCGGACCGGTTGCGCGGCCTAGCGGCGCCGCACCGCCACCAGGGCCAGGACCACCAGCAGCCCGAAGGTCGCCGGCTCAGGGACGATCTCGTAGAGGCTGGTCGCCCCGCCGATGTCCCCAGGCGTCAACGTGAAGCCGAACCACGAATGCATGCTGGACACGTCTCCGGCGACATCCGTGTAGCCAACGGGCGGATAGTTCTGGAACATGTTTCCGCTGCCGCCAGGACCAGCCGACACCATCGAGATCAGGTTCACGAAGAGCTGATCGGTGTTGTAGAAGGTCTGGTAAATGCCAGACCCGGGCGCACCGAGCTCTGCCAGCGTCACACCGTCGCCACCCCAGGCGTCGCTGACGTTCATCGAGACGCTGGCCATGCCTTCGCTGACAGCGTCCGAAATCGTCGGGAACGACAGCACGGCCGATTCGATGGTGAACGTGGTCAAGGACGCCCCGGACTGCACCGAGAAGCCAACCGCGATCTTCGGATCAGCCTGTAGCAGCACGTTGGCGTTCTGCAACAGGGCGATCGGCGTGCCGAACTCGTCCTCGATCGGCACCGCCCCAGTGCCCCAGACCCAAGCCTGCTGCACCGGGTAGTAGATCATCTGGTCGAACGTGGCCTCAAACGAGCCGGTGCCCGCCTCGTTGGTTGCCGTCACCCGAAAGATGATGTCAGAAACATCCGCCAACACAGACGCAGGCGCCGCCACGATCAGGCTAAGCGCTACAAACCCCAATACTATACGCTTGGTCATTCCGTCCTCTCCTCCTCAGGCGGACGCGGCGCGATGCGCAACCGGCGCCCTCAAACCGGCCCTCTAAACCGGCCTGCCGCCAGGTCGCGACAACCTGGCGGCGCTTGCTCACGACTGTCGTGCCGCCACTAGCGGCGACGAAGCAGACCGAAGCCCACAATCAGCAGCAAGACGGTACCGGGCTCGGGGATGATGTCGAACGTCGCCGACCCACTCGCCAAGCCAAACGCCGTCAGGTTGAACGATATCTCCGAGCTCATGTCGTACGCACTACCTATCGGCAGATACATCCCGAGACCAGGATAATCCTCGGCAACTCCGGAACTGCCGGCCAGGGCGTATACCTGGTCGATCAGGCCACAGAACTCGGTACCGGCATCCAGGTAGCCGTTGTAGAAAGCACGGTAGGCCATGCCGTCCACACCGCCGAGACCCGTCAACGTCGTCCCGGTCCCGAAGAAGTCGGTCACCGTGAACGCCGCACTCGCCCGCGCGAACGCCGGCGAGATCAAGGGAAACGACAGCAGCGCCGACGAGATCGTGAAATCGGCCGCTACGTCGCCAGCGCTCACGGCAAAGCCCAGGCTGACCGACGGGAATGAACGGCCCGACTCAGGATCCACGTACGACGTCACGACTGCCGGCCCGAAGGTCGCGCCGGTGTCACCGATCGCCAGTGGCACCGAGGTTTCCCAGTAGAAGGTGTTACCCTCCCACCAGCCATCCTGTTGCGTGACAGTGATGCAGCCGTACGAGCCATCCACGCCATCCGCGGCGCGCATAGTCGTCGCCTCGATCGTCAGGACGACATCATCAAGAGCGGCCGAACACAGCGGCACCGCAGCCAAGAAACCAACAAGTGCAAACAATCTTAAGCGGTCCATTCGTCTGCCCCTATCCACGTGCTTCTTAGGCACTTCCTCCCACCATTCCTCTCTCCTGCACCGCCAGCGCGGCACTTCTCCATACGTCTCTTCTAGCCATTCGCCGGCCGCGTGTCAATACAGTTTTGGTGCGGGAGTCAAGCCTCCAAGGGCCAATTCCCCCGGAACTTGCCCGCCCGTGCGCGCTCACGGAGGCATGGGTCGTCTGGCATACACCGCTGTACTCGCCCCAAGCGAGTGTTTTATGGGAACGACACCGCCTCTCGCGCAGCTGAACACCCACAATACGTTGCCGCAAAAGGATTTGCGCAAATATTGCCGGTAATAACAAACAGCCCCGGCTCCAGGCCCGAAAAAAACTCAAATAATTCGTACACGCAGTCTCGCCGAACCATACCTCAACCGCAAGTTTAACTGCGGCCGCAGAACAGAGCTGGCCGAGTGTTCGGCCGTATCGACCCGCCCCAGCGCAGAGAGAAACCTAGAACGGCAGTTTTTATCGGAAACTGGCCCCACCGGAGCGCGAAAGAGCCAGAATGTTGGCGTGCGGCTAACAAAATCGTTCGTTCTGCGTGTGCGATGCGTTAAAGTATCGTGCGATGAGCACTGCTCGCGGGTGGCGATTCCGACGGCCGTCGAGCCTTCGCCTTGCTTGGTCATCCGCGTCAGCAAGCCGGAGGAGACGGCGAAACCACTTCGCCCACGAGGGCGGTCGGGGCGGCCGCCGGCTTGCGGGACTGTGCGGCGTGCACGTCGACGGCGCAGTGCGGTGGCAGGAGGAAAGTTGCTGCGCGGGATCGCCACACCCCGCACGAATACTCACAGATTGGAGGGAGGCTTCCGAATGGATCTTCGTACGCTGAAGCACTGGACGGCCCTGGTGACCGCAGCAGTCGTTCTGTGCCTGGGCAGCTACATAGTAGGCGCTGCCGATCTCGGCCCTGTCCATCTGAGCGCGCGGCCGGCACAGGCACGCGTCTGCTTCGATTCCAGGCATTCCGCCAAAGCGGACGCAACCAAGCGAGCGGATGCCGAAGTCGCCACGAGCGTTGAGCAGCTTGGTGGTCGCGACGTACACGCCACCATCACGCTGACCCCTGACCAGCCCTGCTACGACCTGGACGCGCTCGTCACAGTGACCGTCGAGCTGTCCGACGTTGCCGGCGTCGACGAGATCATCGGCGGCCAGTTCCGGCTGCGGTACGACGCGACGCTGCTGACTTTTGACAGCGCCGTGGCCGCCGAGAGCGTGTTCACTAATCTCCTGCACCTGAGCGTAGACGACGACGAGATCGACCTGATAGTGGGCGTTCCGGGAGATCCACCGGGCCCGGGTGCGCTTAGTGGCACGATGGGAATCCTGACTTTCACGGCCCACGCGGACGTCTGCAACACGGCCGGACTCGTGTCGTTCCGCTCGGATGCTCCGCCGGCGTACACGCGGCTATCCGGCGTGAGCGAGGCGTCAGCGATTCCGATCCAGCAAGCCAGCCTGACCAAGGAAGATCTCCCGGTCATCACGGTTAACGACGCCACCGATCCAGAGGCCACGGCCCCGCCGGCGGACAGCGTGGAGTGCGCCGGCGACGTCCCGCCCGGGGCGAACACTTATGCCGAATTCGTCGCCGCCGGTGGTAGCGCCGCCGACAACTGCACGGACGCCGACGATCTGATCATCGCGTTTGTTGACGGCGAGCTGACCGACCCGTGCGGCGGCACAGTTACCCGCACGTATACGATCACCGACCTGTGCGGCAACTTCGTCGAGGTGCAGCAGCTCATCACGGTGAACGACATTACGCCCCCGACGTTCGACCGGCCGGCCGACCTCGGTCGCAGTGCTGACGCCGGCACCTGCGACACCCTGACGCTCACGGCGGCCGAGATCGGCTGGCCGACAAACCTCGCTGACAACTGCAGCGACGTCGAGTATCTGGAGGAACACGTTACCTGGGAGCGCAGCGACGCCGCCGTCAGTCTCGACGATCCTTTCACCGAACCCGTGACGACCATTACATGGCGTGTTACGGATGCCTGCGGCAACTACCTGACCGCGGCCGCCCTGACGCAGCAGACTATCGTGATCCTGCCGACCAACGAGTTGGTCGTGAACATGGAGTTGAACGGTGCTCTGACCGGCACCAGCTTCACCCGGTGTGTGACATTCTCGATGGTTGACTGCGACGGCTCCACCGACACCTTCGATGCGGAACTGACGTTCACGGACGGCCTGGCCAGCAACGTTATGCTGCTGATCGAGTGCGGCACGTACGACTGCATCATGGTCGAGGACGGGCTGCACACGCTACGCCGCCGGCTGGAATATGGGGCCGGCCTCGCCATCGAAGGCGAGCGCTACACCGCCAGTTTCACCGGCGCCAACGCGCTTGTTCAGGGCGATCTGTATAACGATCTCCCGGGCGAAGCCATGGACGTCATCGACATCCTGGATTTCGGCGTGTACATCACGCAGTGGGGCCAGACTTACGGACCGGTCACTTGTACCACCGGGTTCCCGCACGCCGACCTCAACGGCGACGGACTCGTGGACGTGACCGACTTCTCGTTCATCCAGCTTCAGTTCTTCCAGTTGGGTGACCCCGCCTGCTGCACCAGGCCGGCTCACCCCGACCGCGCCGCGCGCGCGGCGCCACTGATGTCAATCAGCGTGGCGGAGCTGCGCCAGCGCGGACTGGATGAACTGGCCTTGGCGGACCTCAACGGCGACGGCGTGCTTGATCTGGACGACGTGTTGGCATTCCTGAACGGCGCCCGACCGCGCGTACCGAAACCGACCCCCTTCGGCAAGGCCGAAATCGAACCACCGCCCAGCGGGGGGAGCGGCAGCTTCCAGCCTTCGGATCCCGGACGTTAGTCCGGGTAGCGGCTTGTTGCAGGATAGGGGGCGCAGGCCCGCGGCATGCCGGCCGTGCTCCCGCAACCGCGAGAACCGCCGATGAGCGCTGCCCAGACAATCAGCAGCCGGCAACTGGCCATGGCCGCACTGGTCATGGTGTCACTTGCTGCGAGCACCCGAGCTGATATCAATCTCGAGTGGCGACCGACCCACGCCGTCGCGACAGTCGGCGCAGAGGTCGGCCTCGGGCTGTATGCCGTTTCGGACGCTCCGCACGATCAGTTCTTCTCTGCCGTCCAGGCCATCATCGCCTGGGACCCGAACCACCTGCGACTTATCGGAACAGACCAGACCGGCGGTATCGGATTGTTCTCCGCCGGGTTCATGCCGGACGACGCGTTTGGGTTAAACGAAGCCTGCCCCCCGGCGGACGGCGACGGCCTGTGGGCCGGCCTGGCGTTTCCCTCCGTGCTGCCCGCCACACCGGACGGTTCACTCCTGGCCACTATGATCTTTGAGGCGCTGCTGCCGGTGGACGAAACCGGCGTGGCAATACTGCCCAGCGCCGGCGACCCGCTGGGTTACACCAAGGTGATCGGCGACGTACCCGGCCTGAACGTCCTGGGCCATATCGGACCGCCTGTCAGCGTAGCGATTGTGCCCGAGCCCGGTGGTCTTGGTCTGTTCATGGTCGCCCTTCTGGCGGTCCAAGGCGCTCGGCGGCGCCGCCGGACGAGTGGCGCCGACAATAGTGAGGCCTCAGCTTGCTGATCAGACTTGGCACAGTCTGGCTGATCGCGGGATTCCTGGCGCTGCCCTGCGCCGCGCGCACCATCTACGTCAATGGCGTGTCGGGCAACGACGGCTGGACCGGACTGTGTGAGGTGTGGAACGGCACCGTCTGCGGCCCGAAACGCACAATCCAGGCCGGTATTGACATAGCTGTACCGGGTGACCTCGTCGCCGTCGCCCCGGCCACCTACACCGGCGCCGGCAACAAGAACCTGATGCTCTACGGCCGCGCCATCACCGTTCGCGCCATTTACGGCCCGGAAACCTGCATCATCGACTGCGAAGAGGAGGGTCGTGCGTTCACGCTCGAGAATGGCGAGACCATCAATTCAGTCATCGACGGCTTCACCATAACCAACGGCCGTGAGACGCGCGGCGGCGGCGCCTGGTGTTACTTCTCCAACCCTACTTTCATCAACTGCGTGTTCACCGGCAACCGGGCTGTCTCGGACGGGGGACTCGGCGGCGCCGTCTATGCGGGCCCGTCTTCCGCCCGATTCATCAACTGCCACTTCATCGAAAACAGTTCGGCACTGCACGGCGGCGCCCTTTTTGGCTACATCGCCACCCTGACCATCACGGGCTGCACATTCGCCGACAACAGTGCCGCGGGCACCGGCGCGGCCATGTGCTTCATGCACGGCGCTTCCACGATGACCAACTCGATAGTCACGGGCAACGACGCGGGTGCGCAGGGCGGCGGAGTCTGTTGCGAATCGGGCGGCCTCACCGTCATCAACTGCCTCGTCACTGGCAATGCCGCCGCCGTCGGCGGAGGCGCAAGCTTCAACTACACGTTCGTCAGGCTCGTCAACAGTGTCCTCCACGGCAATCGCGCCACCGCTGCCGGCGGTGGGATGTCGGTCGCCTACAACGGTCGTTGGCTGATCAGTAACTCCGTCATCTGGGAGAATGAGGCCCCACAGGGGCCGCAGATCACCATCGGCACCGGCGCGCTGCTGGAGGTGTCTCACACCAACCTCGAGGGCGGTGAGGCGGGTATCTACCTGGCGCCGGATGCCACGCTTGACTGGGGCGCCGGCATGATCGACGCCGACCCACTCTTCACCGCGCCGGGCTACTGGGACAACGCCGGCACGCCCGGCGACCCGTCCGACGACGTCTGGATCAGCGGCGACTACCACCTGCTGCCCGGGTCGCCCTGCGTCGACGCCGGGTTGAACAGCGCTGTCGCAGCGTATATCGCCGTGGATCTGGACGGCTACGCGCGCTTCGTGGACTGCCCCTACACCCCGGACACGGGCACCGGCGCGCCGCCGATCGTCGACCTGGGCGCCTACGAGTTATGGCACGACTGCAACGAGAACGGCATTCCGGACCACGAGGATCTTGCCGCCGGTACGTCGCTTGATCTCAACAGCAACGGTATCCCTGACGAGTGCGAGATCTATAAGCTGAACCTGCGGTCGGACGGCGAGTGCTTCTCGGAGGAGATCGTCGTCGCCGTCCACCTGGGCGACATCGAGGAAATCATCGTCGGGGGCCAGTTCTTCCTCGCCTACGACACCGCCCGCCTTGGCTTCGTCAGTATCGAACCAGGCGATGCCGACGGGACCGACCCGGACAACCCATTCGAACGCGAAATCTACGAGCTTGTCGACGAAACCCGCGGGCATATCGACTACGCCGTCGGAATCCCGGACGGCGCCACGGGCACGACCGCCCCAGTTGTCATGGCCTGGCTTACCTTCGCCGTGGTCGCGGACGATTGCGAAGCGCATGACCTGCTGGCCTTCCGCGAGCACTATCCCATCACGCGGCTGGCGCGCGAACTGGGCCTCCCGGTAATCCCCGCCTGCTTCAACCTGCCGGTGGCGATGCTCGACATCTCGCCGCCACAACTGGAAGTGCCGCCGGACGTCTTCCGGCAGCCCGGCGAACCGACCGACCCGGAGTTCACTGGCCAGGCCGGCGCGACGGACAGCTGCGACCCTGACCCGCTGGTGGTCCACCAGGACGCAGTGGCAGGCAACCAGATCATCCGCACGTGGACCGCGACAGACTTGTGCGGGAACGTGTCTGAGGGCGTGCAGACCATAACCATCGGACTACGCGGCGACCTGAACTGCGACGGGCTCATCAACGCCTTCGACATCGATCCGTTCGTGCTCGCCCTGACGGCCCCCGAGGAATACGCCCTGACATTCCCCGAATGCAGCCTGATGCTGGCAGACGTGAACTGCGACGGGCTCATCAACGCCTTCGATATTGACCCCTTCGTCGTCTGCCTGCTCCAAGGCGGCTGCGCCCCCTGCCCGTAGCCAACGCCGCTCAACACCCGTCCCGCGCCCACCCGCGGGCCCGGACCCCATGCGAACCAAAGAGTCGCGCGGCTGCCTGCCCCAAGCCCCCGCCTTACGGAACGCGCCGCCGGTCCGTCCAACCCCGGGCAACGCCCTATTCAGCCTTCGCCTTCTGATCGGCCGGCGTGGACTTCATGCGGATCGGACCCTGCGCCCGCTTCTTCGTCTCCTCGTCCGCCGGCTCACGCGGCATACTGATCACACGCGGGGGTGGAACGTCCGACTCTTCCTCGTCGGCGGGCGTGAGCCAACTCAGGATCGTGTCTTCCAGGCTGTCAGCGCGCGGCACCTCGAAGGTCTCGCCGCAACGCTTGCAACGCGCTTTGCGACCCTGCGCCTCGACCGGAAGCCGGTACTTGGCTCCGCAGTGACTGCAATTGCACTTGATGGTGTCCGCCACGGCACACCTCGTCCTTCCGGCAGCGCGACGACCGGCGCCTCCGAGTATAAGGCGAGCCCGCGACGCTGCCAAACGCCCTTTTAACCACAACCAGACTGTCGGCTGAGTATGAAGGGTATGAACGAGATAAGTGCATCCGGCGCCGGCAATAATAGATGTAACCGACACCAACTTCTCAGCCTATGTGATCATATCGAATCGATCAGTGTCCTTCAACAGCAAAAGCAAACCGCGCTGTCCGGCCAAGCCCACCAGCCTCCCCGTGCACGCTCCCGCCCAGCCCCCCTTGGCACACCATACTCAGGGCCGGAACCACTCACCGCAACGCCCGCACAGCGGCAGCCCCGCCAGTTTCAGCTCAGCGTGGGCCTCGCGAACGCCGGCCAGGTTCCCCCCCGACCAAAGGTCCTCTAACAGGTGCGCGTCCCAACGGCCCAGCTCGTGCGCGCCCCGGAAATCCTGGTGACACAGCACTACCCGTCCATCGGCCAGAAGCATCAGCCGCGCTCCCAGCCGCCGGCAACCCTCACGCAACGCCGGCTTGGTCGGCAACAGCGTGTCAGGCGGCAGCGCCCCGCAGTAGTCGTTGTACCCCTCGATCACGGCCCAGCCCGTAACCGGGATCCAGCGGTCATAGAAGGTCTCCAGCTCCGCCAGCGTGGCGGCACAGCGTGTCAGGCTGCACGCGATGATCGGCTGCGGCGACAGGCGGGCCCGTCGCTGCTCCTCGATCCGCGCCAAGTTAGCCAGCACGCGCTCGAGACAGTCCCTCCCGTGCAACGTCTGATAAGTCTCAGGCGTGCCGGCATCCACGCGGACCTGCAACATGTCCACGCGGCTGGTCAGAAACGCTTCAAGGTTCTCGTCGGACAGCTCCACCAGCGGCGTAACGACGGCCAGCCCACACACGCCCGCCGACCGCAACCGGCGGCATACCTCAGCGAACTCCGGGTGTGCCAGCGGGTCTCCATGCCCCCCCAGAACCACCAGCCGGTCGTCATACTCAGCCAGTTGCTCCCCCAGGCGCGTAACCGCGTCGAGATCCCGCAGACAGCGCGCCGGTACCCGCGTACCGCGGGGCCGCAATGTCGTGTCCGGCAACGGGTCATCCGTCGTCAGTTCGAGCTCGACCTCGAGTGGCAGCCGCCCCGCCGGCCCGTTTGCCAGCCGGCTGAACCAGGCGCACAGGTCTACGGTATCAGGCTCGTCACCTAGTTCCGCCAGCGCCGCGGCGAGCAGTTCGCGCGAACGCCGGGTGTCGGCCGTGAAGCGGCCCGGCGTCTGGGCCAGGGCCGCGTCCACCTGGAAGCAGGCGGGCTGGTTGATGAGGTCACCGCGCGCGAGCTCCGGCCGATACGCCAACAGGATCCCCAGCGGAATGTCCTGCTCCAGCAACCGCTGCACGATCTCGCGACTGAGCGAGACGCCCGCCAGCCCCGGCGCAGCCTGCGTGAACACCAGCTCGGCCTCGTCCCGACAATCGCGCTGCCGCGCCAACATGCCGTCGGCCACAGCCACGTCCAGCAGCGGCTGGTGACCGTCCAGGCACAACACCGCATCGCAGCCATAGCGCTCCATCACCCGCGCCACGCGCACCGGCTCGACATACTCGTCAAACCAGGTCGTTCCCAGCGGGCTGCCCCGCCACGCCTGCAAATTCCACTTGCGTGCGCTGCGCAACAGGTTCAACCGGCGCCGCACGCCGTCGTCCAGCGGCAACACGTCCACCGCACCCGCCAGGGCCAGGTCCTCAACGGCGGCTTTCGCGGCCGCCTCGTCGCGCGGCTGCACGTACAGGCAGCGCCCCGCCAGGCCTGTAACGCTCATCAGCCGTCCAAGCGTCCGCGCCAGGACCGTGCGCCCGTGCAGCGGCGCGCACAACTGGGACGCTCCGCCCAGGAAGGTCTGCTCGAAGTCGGCGAAGACGGCTGCCACGATCTTCATGAATCCGTCTCACCCCAGCGTTCCAGCGCCTCAGGGACTATGTCTTCCAGGTACGCGCACCCCTCTATGAACGCGTCCACGAACTCACGGTCACGCTGCAACCGCTGGCGCGCCGTGGCCACCGTATCGACTTCGCCCTCGCCGATGCGACGGTCCGCCGAGTAGCGCCGCAGCTCCGCCAATTGGGCCACGCTGGTCACCACGCCGTAAATCCGTTCGAAATGCTGCATGCGTGTGCGCAGGTCGTCCACGCGGACCACCAGGCGGTTGTACTCGTTCGGCTGATCGAACAGGCCCGCGAGCCGGCCCAACAGTCCGCGCATCTCCACGGCGATTTCCTTCACCGCGCGCACCTGCTCGAGCTGCTCTCCCAGCACTTGGCGCGTCCGGGCAACTGCCGCCCAACTCGTCGGCGTGTTGCCCGACGCGAAGAGATCCTCCGGCAACGGCCGCCTGCAGAACCGCGCCGCCGCCTCCCGCAGCGTCAGAACCTCCGTGCCAGCCAGACGCATTCCCCCCTCGGTGGCGTGAATCACGCGCGCCGCTGAGCCGGCGAAATCGCTCTGGAACTGTTCGGCGTAGATGAAGAGCTGCTCATCCGTGTACGTATCACGACCGTGGATGTCCTTGACCTTCCGCAAGACATGGCGGGCCCGGACAATCCGCTCCCACTGCTTCATCTCCACGGTGTAGAAGCGGCCCAACTCCGGCTGCCAAACCTGCTCGATCGGCATGCCGGCCGGGTAGTACAGCCCCTCAGAAAACGACAGGTCCTGCCCGACCAGGATGATGGGGTCGCAGCCCAGGTACTCGGCCAAGTAGAACGCCAGGTGCGCTACGGTGCTGCCAGGCTTGATCCGCCCCCGCTCCGGAGCTGCATCCTGCAAGAGCCGATCGTACAAATCGTTATGCAACAGGTGTTTGCGGCCAGGATAAGCGTCCATGACGTGCCACGTCGCTTTCGGCTCCGCAACGAGCGCACAGTCGCCAACATCCGACAACCCCCGGAAGAACTGGGCGGAGATTTCGTGGAAGTCGAGGCTGGTCACGAAGTGCGGCTCTATGCCCCGCGCCAACAGGTTCTTGAAGACCGTCTGGACGGCAATCAGCACGCCGTAGCGCCGCAGCTCAGCAAGCTGATCCATGTTGCGCGCCAACGAAGGCCCCGCCGCGACCAGAATGGCCGGATACCCCCTGCCACGACCGGCGAGCACCTCCACCCCCGGCCGGGACACGTATGTCGGCATGTTGAACAGCAGATTCTTGCACGTAATCCGGGCATTGCGAAGCAGGGTCACCATTTGCAGCCGGGCAAAGGTGATGAAGTCACCCAGCAGCTTGCGTATCTCCTCGTGAAACGCGACATGGCAGCGGGCGGCCTGGGGCAGCGTCATGAATCGCAAGCCCAACAGGACATCCGCGTTGTGCGGCCGCAGAAGCTGGTGCAGATGCCCCTTGTCAGTTGACGTAAGGAAGAGCAGA
>CAZYGM010000084.1:0-12865 GCA_964647015.1 uncultured Planctomycetales bacterium
CGCCGGACTCATCGCGCTTCTGGCCGGCCGACCAGTACCGGGTCGGGCAGAACCCGCCCAGCTTCGACAAGCAGTTTTTGCGCGACTACCTGGCCGGACTGAGCTGGAATCGCCAGCCGCCCGCCCCGCCCGTCCCGGCCGAGATCGTCGCACAGACGCGCCAGCGCTACCTGGAGGCCCATCGGCTGCTGACGGGGCGTGAGCTGACCCTATAGCCGCGGCACGTCCGTGCCACCCGGGTCGGCGGCGGACGCCTGACCGCGCAGCAAGCCGCCAATCAGCACCGGCGTGATTTCAGCCAGATGATCCACTGTGGCGGCCGCGCCGGCTTCCATCAGCCGCGCCGCCGGGTGCGTACCGGTGTAGCCGATCACGCGCATGCCGGCGGCCACGCCCGCCAGCACGCCGACCGGCGCATCCTCAATCACCACGCACTCAACCGGCGTCAGCCCGGCCCGCTCGGCCGCCTTGAGAAATATGTCCGGGGCCGGCTTGCCGCGCGGCACGTCAAATCCGTTGACCGTCGCCACGAAGTAATCCGCCAGGCCGGTCTCACGCAACACCAGTTCGACATTCTCGGGCGGCCCGGACGTCCCCACTGCCAGCCGGTAGCCCGCGGCCGACAGCGCCGCCAGCGTTTCCGCAACCCCCGCCGAAAGCGGCACACGCCCGCTTATCAGCTCGCGGTAGACGACTTCCTTCTGGTCGTCGATCTCGCGGGCGGCCGCGTCACTGATCCGATCGCCCCAGATGAGCCGCACTATCTCCCGGCTGGACATGCCGAACGTTTGCAGGAATGCCTCATCAGACAGGGTGATCCCATGCCGGTGTGCCAGAATGCGCCAGCTCTCCTGGTGCGGCGGCCCGGAATCCACCAGCACGCCGTCCATGTCGAAAATCACACCCTGTGGCATCGCCGATCTCCCGCCTGTGTCGGCGACCACTCGGCCGCCACGGAGTCAGCGTACCTGATCGGGCGGTGGGCTGCCACGCCGTGATTGCCATGCCGGAGTTGTGCGAGTTTGTCCGCCTGCGTTGAGGAACGCCGACCGCGTGCCTACACTGCCTGCGATGGAAGCTGCGTCCGACCACACTCCCGCGCTCGCTGATGCCCATGTCGTGCAGGTCCGTGCCCTGCACAAGGTGTACCGGACCGGCACGCAGCCCGTAACCGCCCTCGCCGACGTGACGTTCGACGTCGCCGCCGGAGAGTTCGTCGCGATCATGGGTGCTTCCGGTTCGGGCAAATCCACGCTGCTGCATTTGATCGGTGGTTTGACTCCGCCGACCTCCGGCACCGTGCTGGTCGAGGGCGTGAACCTGGGCGCGCTATCCGACCGGCAACGCACACTGTTCCGCCGCCGCCGCCTGGGCATCGTTTTCCAGGAATACAACCTGCTGCCCACGCTCACCGCCCGCGAGAACGTCGCCTTGCCGCTGCTGGTTGACAGCCAGCCGCCCAGCACCTACGCCCGGCGACTGGACGAGCTGCTGGCGACCGTGCGCCTCGAACAGCGGGCCGACCACCGCCCGGAAGCGCTCTCCGGCGGCGAGCAGCAGCGCGTCGCCATCGCCCGCGCGCTGCTCAACGACCCGGCCATCATCCTGGCCGACGAGCCCACGGGCAATCTCGACTCCCGGCAATCGGTGGAAATCTGGCAGTTGCTGCGCGGTATCGCCCGCGCGCAGGGCAAGACGATACTAATGGTGACGCACGAGGCTTTGGGGGCGGCACACGCCGATCGTGTCCTGGTTCTCAAGGACGGTAACATCGTGGGCACGCTGGCGCCGAAGGGATCCGCGGATGCGGCACTGGTCGCAACTGGCTACCAGGAACTGGCAGGCTAAGCGCATCCGTACGATCGGAGCGCTGCTGGCGATCGCGCTGGGCACCGGCGCGGTCGTCTGGGTCAACTGCTGCTACGAGTCAGTCCAGCAGACCATGCTCGGCTGGGCGGTCGGCTGGATCGGCCGCAGCCACATCAGCATCGAATCGCCGCTCGGCAAGCGCGGCGTATTCCCACTCAGACAGGTGCAGGACATCGCCGCCCTGGACGAGGTCAGACACTTCGCCCCCCTGCTCGTCCAAAGGCTGCGCGGCCGACCCCTGCGCCGCGACGACTATGACGCCGGCCGTTCCTACGATCCCTGGCGCTCGCCCTCAATCGACTACCACGGCATCGATCTGGACACGGAGTTCCTGGTGCGCGACCGGCCCATCGTGGCCGGCCGCATGCTGACACCTGCCGACGAGTTCGCCTGTGTGCTTGAGGCCGACTACGCCGGCGAGGTCGGCGTCGGCCTGGGCGACTATCTACTCATCTGGAACGCCTCCGGCGACACCCGCCACGCGTTTGAGATCGTCGGGCTCACGGACCGCCGCCGCATCGCGCGTTTCCAGCCGCCCCTCGCCCTGGTACGGCTACCGGTCCTCCAGCAGATCACGAACAACTTCGGCTTCATCTCAGCGGCGGACGTCGTCCTGCGGGATGGCGAGCACGCCACCGTGTCGGCGGCCGCCAGCCGCATCCGCCATATTCTCCGCCGCCAGAACGTCCAGGCCCACGCGCGCAGCGCCGAGGCCCGTATGCAGCAGGTCGCGCTGGCCCAGCAGCAGCAGGAAATCGTCCTGGCCCTATTGAGCAGTGTGGCCATGCTGACGGCCCTGTTTATCATTCTCAGCACTCTGAGCATGGGCATGCTGGAGCGCATCTCGCAGCTCGGCTTGCTACGCTGCGTCGGCATCACCGGCGGACAACTGGCCTTGCTGGTCTTCCTCGAAGTCATCCCGCTGGGGCTGCTCGGCATTGTGCTGGGCGTGCCCCTCGGCCTGGCTCTGACGGCCTTTAGCGTCTGGCTCGTACCCGAGTACGTCGGTCAGTTTGCGATTAGTTGGCGCGGCATCGGCATGGCCATAGCCGCCGGCCTGGCCACCGTCCTGGTCGCGGCCGCCCTGCCCGCCGCCGCGGCCCTGCGCGTCTCGCCCCTGGAGGCTTCCCGCCCGCGCGCCCGCCGCCCCGCACGCTGGCCCTTGGTCCTCGCATTCCTGCTCGCCGGCGTCCTGCTGATTGCACAGACGCTGATTCTCACGTTCAAGGTATCGCGCGACCTGGCCTTCGTGCACTGGTCCTCCCTGGCGGTCGTGCTGCTCTACCTCGTCTATGCCCTGTCCGCCCCGCTGTGCATCTGGCTGCTGGGCTCGCCGGCGGTCATGCTTGTCGCCCGGCTGGTCCGCGTGCGCTCCCGCCTCCTGCAAGACCAGGTCGGCTACGCCGTCTGGCGCTCGACCGGCATCTGCTGCGGTCTGATGGTCGGCCTTTCGCTCATCGTCGCCCTATTCGTCCTCAACAGCAGCTTCCGGGCCGGCTGGCAGTTCCCCAGCCATTTCCCCGCCGCCTATATCTGGAAAGACGATCACTTCGACCTGCCTTTCGAAGAGACGCAACGACGAGTCGCCAGGGTGCCCGGCGTCGCCAACTTCACCGTCGGCAACGCCCTGAACGTGGTCGTCGAGGAAAACCCCAGATCGCCCCTGGCCCGGGCCATGCACTCCATTACCTGGTTCCTCGGTAGCGACCCCGACACCCTCTTCGACCTCATTCGCTTCGAGTTCATCGAGGGCGACGAGGCCACGGCCCGCAAGCTGCTCAATGATCCCGACGCCGCCTACATTCTCATCGCCGCCGACTTCGCCCGCAGCCGCCGCAAGGGCCTGCATCCCGACGAAAAGCGCGGCATCAGCAATTACGTCAACGTCTGGTTCGGCGATCGCGGCTGGCGGCAGTTCCAGGTGGCCGGCGTGATCGACTCCCCGGCTCTCGACGTCGCGGCCGGCTATTTCCAGGTGCAGAGCGAGGCGCGCGTCGCGGCGATGGGCTCCGTAATCGGCGCACAGCATCAGCTCAAGCGCCTGTTCAACATCGACAGCGCCTCGCTGGTGCTGCTCAACTTCGACCTGCCACTCGAGCCCGTTCCGCCGGACTGGCCGCCGCCGCAGGATACTCCCACCGGCCGGCGGCTGCCGGCGTACTGCCATGACGCGCGCATACCGCTGGAGAACCGCTGGCAACGCCTGCGCGAGGACCGCGTCCTCGGCGACGTCTGCCGACAGCTTGAGGCGCCGGTCACACGCTCCGGCACGGTCCGTGAACTCAAGGACGAGATCGACGCCGAACTGACGCGCCTTACCTACCTGCTGACGGCCGTGCCGGCGGTGGCGCTGCTCGTCGCCGCCATCGGTGTCGCCAACTTGATGACTGCCAACGTCACGAGCCGCATGAAACCGCTGGCAATCCTCCGCGCCGTGGGCGCCACGCGCGGCCAGATTCTGCGCATGGTGATCGGCGAGGCCGTTGTCCTGGGCGCGTTGGGCAGCGCCCTGGGCATAGCGCTGGGCCTGCACCTGGCCTGGAACGTCACGACCATGACCGCCCGCTTTTCCGGCTTTGCGACCGCCGTACAGATTCCCTGGCCGCTGACCAGCGCGGCCATCGCCCTGACCGTGGGCTTGTGTGTGCTGGCCGGTATCCTGCCCGCCCGGCACGCCTCACGCGCCAACGTGATCGACGCGTTGCACGTGACCTAGTGCCCACGCCGCTGAGTAGCAACAGATGAAGCTGCTGATACCGTTTGCCCTGTGCTGTGCCCTGGCGATCGGCCTGGTCGTCTGGCGTGTCGCCGCATCCGGCGTAGTCACCCCCGCGCCGACGCCGACGGCTCCCACGGTGCCGCACCCGGATCTTCCGGACCTCGAAAGCCTGGCCCAACCGCCGCTTCCGGCCGAGACCGCGCCGCCGCCTGCGCTCGTCGCAGAAGACCGGCCGGACGAACCCGAAGTAACGCTGGCGGAGCCCGCGACCGAGTTGACCGAGCCGGTTGCGACCCTGCCGCTGGCGCCTCCGAATGCGACGTTGCCCCCACCCCCCCCCGAGCCCGCCGTCCGCTGGGCGGGCGAGCGCAGCGCCGTCACAGCCCTGAACCAGCTCGCGGTCGCCCGCGAAGTCCTCGCGCGCGACCCCGACCACCCGCAAGCCCTGCGGGACGAGCTCACGGCCCTGCGCACGCTACAACGCTGGGCCGAGGCCGCCGACACGCTGGCCCGGTTGCGCACCCTCGAACCCAACCGACCCGACTACGCCCGTCAGCACGCCGAGATGCTCCTGCGCCTGGGTTGCCTCAGCAGCACCGTTGCGCCCCTGGATGAGTACCTGGCGCTCAAGCCGGATGATGTCGAGGCCTGGACGTGGCTTGCCGGCGTCCGGCAGGCACTCGGGCACCTGGGCGAAGCGGAACGCTGCTGGACCCGCGTCCTGACCCTGCGCCCCGACGACGCGCACGCCGCAACACAGCGCGGTCACGTCCGGCTGGACCGGCACGACTGGGCGCCCGCCGCCGATGACTTCCGCCGCGCCAGTCAACTCGATCCACAGTCCGTCGCCCCCGCGCTCGGCCGCACCACGGCCCTCTTCCAACTTGGCCGGCCCGATGAGGCCATGCAGTGCCTGTTGGAGATTCACAAAGCACACCCGCGCAACGTGCTGGTCATGAACCGTCTGGCCGAACTGAACTGGCGGATACATCGCGAACATCCGGCCGGCCGCGGCACGAATCTGGCTGCCACCATTGCCTGGTGCCGCGAATCGCTCAAGCTCGACCCCGACCAGCCGCCTATCCAAGCCCTGCTCGACACCGCCACCCAGGAGCACCCCCCGTAGCGCCGCCGCACTTTGCCGCCGCAGCGCCGCTCCCCTACCATGCCCGGGCAAACACGCGGAGGTCCGTATCATGGCCGAGATGCTGTTTCACGGGGCGACCGGCGAAGTCACCGGCTCAATGCACATGATCCGTATCGACGACCAGTGGGTGGCGCTCGACTGTGGGCTCTACCAGGGTCGCCGGCAGGAGAGCGAAGCCAAGAACCGCCAGTGGCCGGTCGAGCCGCGCCAGATTGCCGCCGTCATCCTTTCCCACGCGCACATCGACCATTCCGGGCGCCTGCCCCGACTCGTACACGACGGCTTCGACGGCCCGATCTACTGCACCCCCGCCACGCGCGACCTCTGCGCCTACATGCTGCCGGATTCGGCCCATATACAGGAGGAAGACGTCTACTACGTCAACAAGCGGCGGCAGCGCAAGGGGCTGGAGCCGATCGAGCCGCTATATGCCTATGAGGATGCCCTGCACGCCATCCGCCTCATGCAGAGCATCTCGTACGACCGCTGGTTCCAAGTCGTACCCGGCCTGCTGGCCTCCTTCCGCGAGGCCGGCCACATGCTGGGCTCGGCCGGCGTGCGCGTCGAGTTTGCCAAGCGCAACGGCAATACGCCGTCGCTGTTCTACTCCGGCGACATCGGGCGCTTCGACAAGCCCATCATCCGGGACCCCGCCCCCCTGCCGCCCGACGAGACGCTAATCTGCGAAAGCACCTACGGCGGACGCGTTAACGAGGACGTGGAGGATGCCAAGCAGCAATTGACCGCAGTCGTCCGGCAAACCGTTGAGAACGGCGGCAAGGTCATCATTCCGGCCTTCTCGGTGGGCCGCACGCAGACCATCGTCTATTTCCTGCATGAGCAGATGATCGCCGGTAACCTGCCGCGCATCCCCGTCTACGTCGACAGCCCGCTGGCCGTGAACGCCACCGACGTCTTCAAAATGCACCCGGAGTGCTACGACGCCGAGGCCCGCGCCTTCCATGCCGTGACCGGCGATATTCTGGGCGGCGGCTGCTGCCACTACATCCGCGGCGTCGAGGAGAGCAAGGCCCTGCACGGCAAAGACGGCCCGTTCGTCATCATCTCCGCCAGCGGCATGTGCGAGGCCGGCCGCATCCGGCATCACCTGAAGAATAACATCGAGAACCCCAAGCACACGATCCTGATACCGGGCTACCAGGCCGCCAATACGCTCGGGCGGCGGCTGGCGGACGGCGCCCGCCGTGTCACACTCTTCCACGAGGAGTACGAGGTGCGGGCCCGCGTGCGCCAGATTCACGGCTTCAGCGGCCACGCCGACCAGCGCGACCTGCTGAAGATGCTCGCGCCGCGCGCCGCCGACACCAAGCGCATCTATCTGGTCCACGGCGAACCGGAGGAGAGTGCGGCATTAGCAGAGAAGCTGCGGGACGCCGGCTTCCGCGACGTGGTCGTCCCGGAGCGCGACGAGCGCTCCCGACTGCCGTAGCCGGCGGTTCAGTCGTCGATGCGCCGCGTCTTGGTGCGCCGCTCGCGGGGCTCGCCGGCCGGCGGCGGGTCCGTGAACGGGCTGCGTCCCTCCCATTCCCCAGTGCGGGCGTCCATCCACTCCTTGGTCAGAACGCGCCCTGTTTCGTCGAAGAAGATCTGGGCGTGGATGTGGCGGTCTTGGTCCTCGTAATACCAGACGTCTTGCGCCCGGAATTCCGGCTTGCCCAGAATGTGCTCCACGTCGGTGCGGTCATCCACACCCGCCTTGATCATGTCGAAGCGTTCCCGGGTGAACTGCCGCTGGCAGCCGCCGAGCGTTGCCAGCCCCGCCAGGCCCACCAGCAAAGGCAGCAGACGATGGACTCTCACGACAACACCTCCTTGCCAGTTCGGCCGCGGGCGAACCTGGCGCGCCAATATACGAACAAGACACGCGAATGCACCCACAGGATAGTGCGTTGCGACCTGGGGCGAAAAGGGCCCGTCGCCAATTGCCGCTCGCTCACCCGGTTGGCAGTGGCTTCTGACCCGACTTCTGCCCGGACGCGTTTATTCTGCCGGCCTTTACGGCGCAGCCAGCCTTTGGGTCAACTGGATTTGGCCGTAGTCGGCGAGATCGACATCATTATCCCCGTCTACATCGTGGACCCCCCCACCCGGTGGATGCGGCTGGTCTGGGCCAACCATGCAGACGGTGAAGCTCAGGAAATCTCCCGCAACTGCGGGCGGCAGGAGCCGAATCGTGGACGTCACTTCCCACTCGAGTTGCGGCGTGGCGGAAGAGAAGTAGATCGCCGGGGCCGGATCCAACTGGCCATAGCCATAGGTGTACCAACCCTGCCAGTATGGCTGGGTCTGCGCACTCATGACGCTCCATTGTCCGGGTGTTGAGGCCTGCTGCTGAATGGCGCACCTCCTCCCGTTGGGCGCCACGACTTCGAGGTATTCGTTCGAGACGATCCGAATCACAACATCCTCGTGCACGTGGAACAACTGGCTGTAAGTATGAGGCGCAGCATCCGTCGCCCAGACAACATCACGGACTTCAAACTCCCGCGGGGGGCGGAACGTAAAACGCCGGACCTGGGTGGCCGCCGCCATTTCGTGGCGGCACTCCACGTAGTCGCCCTCCAGCTGACGTTCGAGGCCGAGGAGTTCAACTGGGGCGAAGTGGCTCGCGGCTTCGTCCACCAGCAGCACGTTGTGGGCACGGTACCCCGTGAAGAAGAGCCGCGGGTAGCCGGCCGCGTAGTTGTATGGACCGCCCGGGTCGATCAACCAGTTGCGGCCCAGGCCGTACACCGTGAACGAGAGCCCGTCGGAATGCACATGACTGCAGAAGTTCGTGCTGTTGCACCGGAAAGTCGCATAGGCATCCTCCGGACACCCCGTTCCACCCAACCTGTAGGGCGGGCCCGCGCCGAAGATTGCGTACCCGGACTCGAAGTCGACCAGGAATGAGCTCTCATCATCCCGCGGATTCGGTAAAGATGAGGGTGCCGCGACCGGCGTATCAGCCGGCCACCAGCCGGCGTATTTGCTGAGGCACGTCCAGATACCAGTGTTGGAGCAGTCGCCGATGCCAATCAGCAGGGCGTTCGGCCGCGAGAGCCATGGGGCCAGGCTCGCGGCCGCCCGCGCGGTTTGGTCCAGATTTGGCGTCGGAGGCATGTCCACGGCCGTCTCGAACGCAGCCATGCACGCCAAGCGGTCCACCATGTAGATGTGGTATGACGGCGTCTGTTCCAAGTGAAAGCCCAAGTCGCTGAAGTTCTCGTCGAGGAACGGGCCCATGCGCGCGCTAACCTCATCGCGCCAGGCGGGAGCCTCTATGAACTCCGGCATCACCCCGACGACCTCCAGGAGTGATGTCGTCAGCATCAGCCCGTGGTTGGAGTGGGGGTAGTAGTGGGTTGCGCACCAATTCGCGTGGGTCTGGATCGCTTCCACGAGCAGCATTGCCAGATCCGTGTCGAGGCCGGCCGGGCAGTGCGTCCGATACATCTCCCAGAACCACAACAGCCGCTGGCAACGCCAGGCGACCGCCCCCTCAGACCAAGCCTGCGGGCTTGCGCCGGGCGGCGTAGAGTTGTGCGCCCACCAGTCTTCGACGATTTCGCGCATCAAGTCGAAGCTGTCCGCGTCGCCGTCCGTCAGCCAGACCTTGACCAGCGGCTCGGTCCAGACGAGTGAATGGCGCCACAGATCCCAGGTGCTGCTACCGTATGGATTCACGTCCCATGGCGGGGGAACGCCGAGAGGAAGCGGGTCATACGTGTATACCGGCTGGAAGATCCCCTGCTTCATGTCTTCGACCTTCTGCCGGTCTTGCGGTGTCGCGACGGGGTTCACCGGCAGGTCGATCAGCCTAGCGGGAAGCGGTTTCGTCTCCCAGTACTCGCATCCCCAGGCTTCCGGCGGCAAGAAGAACTCAGAGAACGGGTCACCCAGCGGCGCGGTCGCCGGCCGTGGCTCCGCCCCCACCGAATCGTCAAGCGGCGGTTCGAACGACTCGCTACCCCAAAGCACCCCACACAGGACCAGAAACTGTCCAGAATAACCGAACAACGACGCAGGTGACATGACAGCCCTCCGGCACACGTTTCGTTTGACTACGTCTGTGAGCATTGTAACGCGCGCGGCTCACACTTCGACACAATATTTCACCCGGCAACGGGTCTCTCTGCCATTCTTGCCATTTGACCCTGGCACCGGGGGCGCGCACGCACAGGTCGGCTGGTGAACGTTCTGATAGCAACCCAGTCGTGATGCCCCTGGCCGGTGGCGATAACCAGTTCCGACCGAGGGGCGAATGCCCTGGGCGACCAGTCCACCCCGCGGCGCTGCTGGCACGGCGGACGGGCGGGATATTCGGCCGTGGGCGCGGCAGTGCTATGCAGGGAAGACATCGAGAGGTTCGCCAGCGTCACCTGGCCCGTGCCAGCTTGTGGATCGTGCAAGCACATTTCGTATTCCTCACTGGTTGGCAAGGCACGACGTACCGGCTTACGAGAGCGGGCCACGGTGCAACTGGCGGTACCAGGCCGAGTGGCCACGTCAGGCTTCAGGCAATCGCACGCCGGGCGACAGCTGCATAGCGTCGCTGCGAGACGTGGGTTGAAAGGCGATGGAGTTGTCCAGCATCACAGGTACATTTCAACGAGGTGAAGAGATGAACAGTGACCAGTTGCATGAACGGTCGCGAGTGTTGTTCGCTCTGACTGCGTTGCTGCCCCTCCTGTTGGGAGATGCGGCGTTGCGGGAGGCGCGCGCTGAAGCCCTACCGCCCTATTTCGATTGCCAGGGCGAGCCGATGGATCCGGCGGATTACCAGGCGCTGCTGGACCACTGGGCGTGGCTCCAAAGCGATGTCTACGTGCCCGTTTTCGGCCCGGACTCGCCGTATCCAGCGTGCGAAGCCGGTATCATTCTTGCGGCCCACCCAAGCCGGAGCGTGGTTGTGGGCGAACCGCCCGACCCTGGCTCACCTTCGCAAGGGGCGGAAGCCTATTATCTGACGGATCAGGTCGTGATTGCCGGCCACCGGGTCACCGAATCCGGCGGGCTACCGGTCCGGTTGGACGTTGTACACTACGTGCCGGTGGAGGAGCTTGCGTCCCCGCCGGAGGTGCAGTCGATCGGTCTGGTCGCGGGCATCCTCCATGCGGGCGATGGCGGCGGGCAATCGGTGCCGGTGCTGGCGTTGGTGACCACGCTCGCGCTGGCCGCGCCCGACCCGGTGGCGGAGTTGGGTTGCTGCCTGCCGGATGGGAGCTTCGCCACGCTTGCAGTAGAGGATTGCACGACCCAGGGCGGCAGTCTGGCGGCGCTTGGTCCGTTGGGCGACAGTGATGGCGACGGGACGGACGACGCCTGCCCCTACGGATACGGTACACTGACTTTTCTGACCGTGGCACAGACGCTGACGGCGGACGAATTGGAGGCGTTTGAGGAATTCGAGCGGGTGCTGGCCGACTTAACCGGGCAGTCCGTTGGGGGCGAGTTCGAGCCGGCCCCTGGCGCAGGTGGCGGCCAGGGTGGCGGGGGTGAACCCGGCATGTCCTGCAGTGAGTTCTACAGGTGGTGCGTGCGGCAGGCCAAGATCGAATTCGACGCGCGCATGGCCTCTGCCAAGTCTGGTCTTCAGATATGCCTGAGCGTTGCGGCGGCCACGTTCTGGGCGGTGATCACTGGCTGCGGGTTCACGGGACCGGCAGCGGGACCGTTGTGTGCGATCCTGGCGCTTACCGGATTCGCGATTGCGAAGGCGGGTTGCATCGCCTACTACGTTTCGAGTACCTCGACGGAACGCAGCATCTATCGCAATAGCCTTGCCAACTGCGCGGCGACGGCCCAGGCAATGGGATGTACTATTGCGTACAGCTATTGAGTGAGCGTGGTCATGCAAGCACTGCAGAAGGACAGTTTGGCTGGGCGGCGGCGGTTGGCGGCGGCGATCTGGTTTGCTTCGGCCGGGGCCACACTCCTGTACTGGGTGGGCGCCTGGCTGGTGCTGCCGCTGGTGCAGCCGGTGCCGCCGTTCCCAGCGGCTGCGCCCGGCGATGACCTGCTCCTGCTGGGGGCGTTCTTGCTGCTGGCGTTGGCAGTGTCGATCAGCATGAGAGTGGCCGCGGCCTATCTGCCCTACTCGCGGGGAGAATCGTGTCCGGCGCACCTGGCGCACGCCTTACGACGGCGCCTGCTGCTGCTGGGCATGGATGGCGTGGTGATGGCTATCGTCGTCGCCACGCTCCTGGCCGACGTCGGGCTGGTGAACTCGAGCCGACCTGGCTGGCTTGGGGCGCAAACGGCGTCTCGTCTGCTGCCGGATCTGCTCTCCTTCTGGCCCATGCTGGCTTGCCTGGCAGGGCTGGACCTGCTCCGCCTGGTTCGCCGTGTCATGGCTGACCCACTCTACTGCCCGTGCGGCTACTCGCTGAAGGGGCATGCGAGCGGGAGCTGTCCGGAGTGCGGCAGACCGGTTGCCACCTTGGCGGACCCGGCGGGGGCTGCATCGGCGGACGGGGCGGCCGCTCAGGCGGTAGCCGCCCAGGCCGACAGAAGCCACCGCAAGCCCTTTCTGCTGGTCGGGCTGGGGCTTGTCGCGGCCGGCGTGCTGGGCCCGCCCTTTCTAGTCATTTCTGACCATCGCGCGGCGCCCATCGCCTCGGCAGTCTTTCTGGCTCTCATTAGCGTCGGCATGTCTTGGGTCTTGGCGGGGGTTTGCACGCCGATCCGGTCTGCGCGGCAGCAGAAGGCGTTGCGGCGCTTCGCCAAGGTCTCCGGCCCAGTGGACGGGCTCGTCGTGCTTGGCGCCGTCGGCCTCTTCGCTGGCGTTCTGTCAGGAGTGCTTACGACGCACGGCGGCCTGGCGAGCCGCGCGTCCATAAGCGGCTGGAGCTTCATGGGCGTGGTCTTCGTTTGGGACTCGGTCAGGAAATTCGCGCTGTGGCTGCCGGCCACCAAGACGTAAGAGCGCAGTCCTCCTGTGCGGCTGATAAGGGCGCCGTCGCCCCCCCTTCTATGAAGCCGGGCCTGTCAAGGACGAAGTTGGAATGGGCTCAGCCTCCTATTCGGGTTTCGGACCACTGCCGGGCGGGTGGCATCGACAGTGTGCCGCCGGTCTTGAGCGATGGTGCGTTCGGATGTCGCGATAAGTTACTGGAACTACATTGCCT
>CAZYGM010000085.1:0-12802 GCA_964647015.1 uncultured Planctomycetales bacterium
CTCGCAGCCCTCACCGCCGCACTCGCACGGGGGCGCGTCGGAGCGGGCGCGCATCTGCTCGCGGACGTCACTGGCCATTTCGCCGTGCTCTTCGAGGAAGCGTTCGAGTTCCTCAGCGAGTTCGGGGCTGAGGGCGGCCCGCTCGGCGCCGTCCTCCGCCGGATCCGCGACGGCGACGGCCTGTGTATCGCCGTCCGGGTCGGGCTGTCCAGCCGGGCGGGCAGGCTTGCTGCCCGGCCGCGGGTCGCCTGTGGCCGCTGACCGGCCGGCGGCGGCGGCAGGCGGCGCGATCACTGCCAGAACGCGACTGCGGCCGGTCTGCGGTTCCGCACGGCCATCCGGAGACACGTGGTTGTCGCGGGCCTCAAACCAGAGCTCGGCGCGCTCGCCCGGCCGCAGGCCGAGATCGGCGACCGACACCCGGGCGGTGGCCTGTCGGCCGTCGGGGCCCAGCTCAGGCTGCAACGTGCGCGACTCCTCTGTCCCTCGCCGCGCCAGCACGAACGATACGCCGGCCAGACCCACGTCGTCGCGTGCCACGGCGACGAGTTCTGGAGGCAGGTGCCCCAACCCAACCTCGCCGGGGGCTTCGGTGGCCGGCGGCGCGACGATGTCAACCTCCGGTGGGGCATCCGGGCGGACGACCAGGTCATACTCCGGCGGATCGCGCAGCGGCCAGCCCCACTTGTCGCTGAACTCGATGTGGTACTTGCCGCTGTGCGTGAGCAACGTCGCGAGCCCAAGACAGCACGGATCGTCGGCGGCCACGGTCATGCGTGTGCGCGTTTCCCGTTCGCCATTGAGGACGAACACCGCGTCGCGTGCCGGCGTATTGGCCTGAACGCGGAAGGTGGCGTGCGTACCGGCGAGCACGTCCAAGTCCGGATCAAAGACCGTATGGGCCGGCCGGCCCGTGTAGGCCGGCGGGACGAGTTGCACCGCGATGCTCGCAATGGCCGGCGACGGCTGCACTGGGATGGTCTCAGTCAGCGTGGCGTCGTTGGCCGTACAGCGGTAGGTGATATCGCGCACGACCTCGTGCGGTGCCAGCGTGACGGCCCAGCGGTCCTCGGCCGCCGGAAGCCGCTTGAGCTCGTAGCTTGCCGCGACATCAGGGCCGTGGCCGTCGAGCAGGTCCAAGTGGACGCGCTCGGCGGGGCGCCCGCCGACCCGAAACTCGAACTCGAGGGGCTGACCGGTTCGGATGATATCGGACGGGCCGGGCTGCACTCGTTCCAGCCAGGTCGCGGTCGGTGCGCTGATGGCGGCGCCGAAGAAACGGGCCAGCGAGGGCCACACGGGCTTGGGGCTCAGAACTCCGTACGCCAACCAGGCCGCCAACACCACGCCGCACAGCGCGAACGGCACGCGCAGGGCGGGCTCGCCGACCCGCGCGCCGGCCGCCCCGTCGGCAATGTCGCGGTCGGCCTGGGCCGTCGCGGCACTGCGTGCGTATGCAGCGCCGGGGGCAGTGCATAACAGCATCGCATTCACGACCGAGTTATGCCGAATCCCGCTGCCGCGTTCGAGGATCCGGGCGGCGAACAGGGGGTTCACACGGCGCAGGCAGGCGTGGATCACAATGGTACCCAAGGCGACCGCCAGCGCTGTGCCCCATAGGAGGAATGCCACCTGTATGGCGGGGCGCGGCAGCCCGCCCGGCCAGTTGTGGTCAGCGGCGACGAAGCACAGCAGGTACAAGGCACCGGCAGCCGCAAGCACCAGCAGGCGACCGAGCAGAAGGCGGGCAGTCACCCGCCGACGGCAGGCAGCCAGGCGTGCGACCAGCAGGTGGTCCGCGCTGCCGGCGGCACTGCTTGGCGACAGAGTTTGGATACGTGCCATTGCGGGCTCCATCCGCTATTGTACGCGGGCGCGTGAGGCGTGCAGCTTAGCGGGCGGCGCGACCGGGTGGGGCGGGTTTGACTCGGGCGCTAACTCCTGGCAGAATATGCGTTTCGACGTACGTACGTCACCGCGGAGGTTCAGTGATGGACCGGGAAAACGAGAATGCAACGGCGCGCGGCTACCGGGTAGTCACTATCCTGGCCCTGGCGGCGGTCGGGCTGTTGCCGTCGGGCTGCACGACCACGACGCAATCCGGGACAACCGGCAGCGCGCGGCGCGTGGAAGCTCCGGCGCGGGCCGTGCAGCATCCCACCCTGAGCGGGATTCCCCTGCCGACCGGCTTCGAGCTGGTCGAGGATCGCAGCTTTCTGTATTCGAGCGGTCAGGTGCGCCACGCGAGCTGCGAGTTCGTGGGTGGCGCGCAACCCACCGACGTAAGCCGGTTCTACAAGGAACACATGGCATCCGCCGGCTTCACGCTGCGGCAGGAGCGCTTCGACCGCGGCGAATATGTACTCGACTTTGACGGCAATTCGGAACGGAGTGAAGTCCGCATCCGGCGGACTGGCTTCAAGACTAGTGTAATTATCAACGTCTCGCCGACACCCAAGGGGCCCGTCGAGCGCGACAGGCCGGGCGCACCGCGCTAACAGGCAAGTGGGGCCAATAAGGCCCGATCAGCAGAGGTACGAACATGGACGCCGACAGACGGCACCAATTGAAGACGAATGAACTGGCCGAAGCGCTGGGCAAAGTGCGCGAAATCGGCAACGATCCGCAATCACGCTACTGGCTCATCGGCATAATCGTGGTGCTGGCGGTCGTCGGCGGATATCGCCTATGGTCGGGCATGCAGGAGCGGCGTGTCACGAGCGCGGCGCGTGATCTGAGCGAGGCCGTGCGTCAGTTAGACACGAACCGCCTGGCGGCGATCGACGACTTGCGCGGTCTGGTGCGGCGGGCTCCCACCAAGGGAATAGAAGCCAGCGCGCGACTGGAGTTGGGCGGAGCCCTCCGGATTGAGGCACACCAGAGCGAGGAGCAGCGCCTGGCCTTGCTGGAGGAATCCGTCGCCACGCTGAAGGCCGTGGTGGATGATCCGCAGATGCCGGGCCAGCTTGCCGCGGCGGCAGCTTTCTCCCTGGCGACGTCATACGAGTCGCTGCGCCAGTTCGATGACGCGGGCCGCATGTACCAGTTACTGGTTGATAACGAGCGTTTCGGTGGAACGGCCTTTCCGTTCGTGGCCGCCGGCCGCCTTGAGACGCTGGACGAACTGCGCACGCCGGTGACGTTCCAGCCCGGCCTGCCGCCGGAGCCGGCCGTAGCGACTCCGCCGGCGGTGACGGGCACTCCGCCTGCTGGTGCGGACGCCCCGCGGACGTTCCCGCAAATGCTGCAGAGCGAGGAACTCGGGCCGCCGCTGCCGCGCCTGCCCGCCGCCGTGCCGACTCCCCAGCCGGCCGAGGAGACCCGTCGGGAGGAGCCTGCCGCAGCGGAGCCGGCCGGTACGGATTCGCCGCCAGCGCAGCCGGCGGAACCGGGAGGCGACAGCGGCGAGCACCCGTGAGCCACGACGAGGATATCCTCGAGCGTTCGATTCCCATTGACGAAGACGAGGCGCAGCGCGTGCGTCTGCGCATCCGCCGCAAGCTGCCCGGTCGGCGGCTGGACAAGTACCTGCACGGCCGCATCCCGCACCTTTCCCGGACCACGATTCAGCGGCTCATCAAGCAGGGCGCCATCACGGTCAACGGCGCGCCGGCCAAACCCAGTTACGAGATGTGCGGCGGCGACGTGATCGACCTCACCATTCCCGCGCCAGAGCCGCGCGAGGTCGCGCCGGAGGACATCCCGCTGGACATCGTCTACGAGGACGATTTCCTGTTGGCGCTGAACAAGCAGGCCGGCATCGTGTGCCACCCGGCGCGCGGCGACCAGACCGGCACGCTGGTGAACGGCCTGGTGTACTACGCGAACGAACTGAGCCACGGCTCGGACCCGTTCCGCCCCGGCATCGTGCACCGGCTCGACAAGAACACGACCGGCATCATGCTGGTGGCCAAGAACGACGAGGCGCACTGGCGCCTGGCCCTGCAGTTTGAGCGCCGCAGCTTGCAGAAGACCTACCTCGCCGTGGTGCACGGCGAGCTGGAGCTGGACGGCGACCGCATCGATGCACCGATCGGCGTGCATCCGGTGGTGCGCGAGAAGTTCGCCGTCATGGTGCAAGAGAACCGCATCGACATCGCCAAGAGCGCCGTGACCAACTACCGGGCGGCGGAGCGCTTCCGCGGATACACGCTGGTCGATCTGCAGCCGAAGACCGGGCGCACGCATCAACTCCGCGTACACATGTCGCACATCGGGCATCCGATGGTCGGCGACACCATGTATGGCGGCAAGCTGATCAGCGAGTATGATCTGACAGGTACCGGCAGTACTGAACCGCTGATTGAGTATCAGGCATTGCACGCTTGGCGCATCGCGTTTCGCCATCCGATCACGGAGAAGCACATGGAGCTTGAGGCTCCGTTCCACCCCCGTTTCAGAGAGCTCGTACAGCTACTGCGGAGGACGCGCAGTGTCTGAGCGCAGCCCGCGCCGGGCAACCTGGTTACGCGCAGCGGCCGTCCGGACACTTGCCTTGCTGGCGGTCTTGACGCTGGTGCTGCCGGCGGCCGGGCAGTCGCCGGCGGTGGGAGCGGTCCGGACGCAACTTGACGCGCTGCTGGCAACCGCGGGACCGGAAACGCAGGTTGGCCTGGCCGTTGTGGACGTGGCCAGCGGCGCGAGTTGGTTCGCGCACGCGGCGCAGCAGCCGCTCAAGCCGGCCAGCGTGATGAAGCTGCTCGTGACGGCGGCGGCGCTGGATCGCTTCGGGCCGGAGTTCTGCTACCACACGGATGTGTACGTGCATGATGGCGAGTTGTGGATCATTGGATCCGGAGATCCGGCCCTCGGCGACGAGCGCATCGCGGGGCGGCATGGCCGGGCGGCGCTGCAGGTGCTGGACGACTGGGTCGCCGCGGTGCGGGACGTCGGCGTCACGCGGCTTGAGCGCATCGTGCTGGACGACAGCATCTTCGAGCGACCCGGGCGTCATCCGGATTGGCCGGTCGATCAGCAGGATCGCTGGTACCAGGCGCCGGTGGGTGGGCTCAATCTGAACAACAACTGCCTGGACGCGGCGGTGCAGGTCAGCGGCGGGAACGTGACGCTGCTGTTGCAGCCGAACCTGCCGGCGACGTTCATCGCCAACTCGCTGCGGGTTGGAAAGCAGAACAAGCCGATCCTGCGGCGCAGGCCGGACAGCGACGTGTTCGAATTCAGCGGGCCGGTCACACAGAGTGCGGCCTTCAAGCCGGCCAGCGTGGGACGGCCCAGCGTCTTTCTGGGGTATGCGCTGGAAGCCACGCTGGGCACGCGCGGCATCGCGGTGGACGGCCCGGTCGTACGCCGCACGATCCCGCCCGCGACGCTGGCGCGGCTGACGCCCGTGGCCCGTCATACGACGCGGATGCCGGACGTGCTGTGGCGCTGCAACACCTTCAGCCAGAATCTGTTCGCCGAATGCCTGTTGAAGTCGCTGGTTGCATACGGGCCGGACGGCCGCCGCAGCGGCGAGCCGGGCAGTTGGGAGGCCGGCGCGGAGCAGATGCACAGCCAACTGACCGCCCTGGGATTGGATCTGGAAACGGCGGTCTTGCGCGACGGCAGCGGCCTGAGTCACCAGAATCGGCTGACGGCCGAGCAACTGGCGCAACTGCTACGGCTGATGGCGCGACATCGGCATGCGGCCATGTACGCTGCCAGCCTGGCCGAGCCCGGGCAGCCGGGCTCGATGCAGCGGCGCTACGATGACCCGGCGCTGCGGGGCCGGCTGCGGGGCAAGACCGGCACGCTGAGCGGCGTGCGTACCCTGGCCGGCTACGTCGACCGCCCTGATGGCGCGCGGCTGGCTTTTGCGGTGCTGTGTAACGGACCCAAGGTGGCGGACATGCCGCTACAGGTGGCGCGCATACTGGCGACGGCGGGCCTGAATTAGCCGGCCCGCCGGCCGGCGGTCAGGTGCGGCGCGGGCTTGTGCATTCGCGCTTAGGCGGCACAATGGTGGCGCACCGCGAAGGTTGGCGGTGCGGACCTTCCGAGTAAGGTAACTTCAGAGAGCTAGGAGCTATTCATGAAGGGATCGTGGGTGGCCGGCGTGTTGGCCGGAATGGGCATAGTGGCGGTGATGTTCGCGCTGAGCGGCCGGCTGGACGCCCAGGGTGGCCCGGCGGCGACAGGACGCGTGGCCACGATTGACGTCCAGTTGATCATGAATGAATACGAGGGCTGGAAGGCCCTGGCGGACGAGGTGGACCAGGCGCGTACCCGGCTCAACCAGGAGCAGGCCAATCGCCAGAAGAGCATCGAGGCCATGGGGACGACGATCGAGGCGATGGGCCACGACGATCCGGCGTACGTAAAGCGCATGGCGGATTACTACGAAGCCATCGTGGCGCTCAAGACATGGCAGCAGGTCATGCAGTCGGCCCTGGAGCGTGAGTTCACCGTCGCCACGGACCGGCTCTATCGCGATCTGCTCAGCCAGACGCGCAACCTGGCCGAGGCGGCGGGCTACGACATCGTGCTGGACTCGATGCCCTACCGCCAAATGGCTGACCCGCAGGCGATTCAGGAGCAGATTGCAGACCGCAAGGTCGTCTATTCGAACCAGGCGGTTGACATCTCGCAGCTTGTACTGGACAAGCTTAACGGCGTGTGGCGCGGTCGAACGCCCACGCCGCTGCTGCAGTTGCCCGCTTTCTAAGCGTTGTCAGCCTGCCGCCTACGGGCACGTGACCGGACACCGGTGATTCCCAGCCGCCAGCCCAGGCCGGCCGGGTGTTGGTGAGTTTCAAGGGACATGAACGCCCCAATGGAAATCTCGGCGCTGGACCTGGCCGAGCGGCTGGGCGGCAAGCTGGCCGGCGACGGCCGGCGTGTGCTTCGCACGGTTGCCACGCTGGAGGAAGCCGGCCCGGAAGCCCTTTCGTGGCTACGCGGCAGCGAGTCGGCCAAGCGCCTTGGGCACTGTCACGCGGGAGCCGTGCTGGTAACGCCCGAATGTGAAGTGCCGGACACCTGCACGGTCATCCGCGTACCGGACCCGGACATGGCGCTATGCGACGCGCTGCGTCTGCTTTGCCCGCCGCCGGAGCAGGTTCCGCCGGGCGTGCATCCCAGTGCGGTCGTGGCGGCTGATGCACAGGTGGCGGGCGCGGCGATCGGGCCGCACGTCAGCGTCGGTGCGGGAGCAATTGTGGGGCCCGGCACGCAGCTTCACGCGGGCGTGCGTATCGGGGCGGAAACGCGCATCGGGCGCGACTGCGTACTGTGGCACAATGTCGTGATCCGCGAGCGGACTATCATCGGAGACCGCGTCATAATCCACCCGAACGCGACACTGGGCGCGGACGGCTTCGGCTACCTGCCGCGGAACGGCCAACATGTGAAGGTCCCACAGGTCGGCGCGTTGGTAATAGAGGACGACGTCGAGATCGGCGCCGGTACGTGCATTGACCGGGCCAAGACTGGTGTAACGCGTATCGGGCGCGGCACGAAGATTGATAACCTGGTGCAGATTGGCCATAATGTCCGCGTCGGTGAGCACTGCGTGCTGGTGGCGCAAACTGGAATCGCCGGTTCAGCTACGCTGGGTCACTATGTCATGTTGGCTGGGCAGGTGGGCGTGACTGAGCACGTCCAGATAGGTGATGGTGCGCGGGTCGCGGCCAAGTCGGGAGCTTCCCGGGACGTGCCCGCCGGGACGGTGTTCCGCGGCAACCCCGCCACCGACAATGGCGCGTTCTCGCGCCAGCAGGTAATCGTCCGCAGGCTACCGGCATTGGCTCAGCAGGTGCGCGAGTTGGTCCGTCGGGTCGAGCAACTTGAGTCAGCAGCAAACGATAGAACGTGAAGTCCAGCTCGCCGGGCGCGGACTCTTTACGGGGTTTGAGGTCAACGTGCGCTTCAAGCCCGCCCCGCCGGGCAGCGGCATCACGTTCATTCGCGCCGACCAGCCGCAGCCCATTCGCGTGGCCGCCCGCATAGAGAATCTGTCGCGGCGCGCGCGGCGCACGTCCCTCAAGAACGGCACGGTGACGATCGAGACGGTCGAGCATTGCCTGGCGGCAATTCGCGCCCTGTCGATCGATAACCTGGATGTCGAGTTGGATAACGCCGAGCTGCCCGCCGGCGACGGCAGTTCGCTGCTGTTCACCGATGCGCTGACGTCGGCCGGCATAATCCAGCAGGACGCGGAGCGGCGTTACCTGCACATTCCAGACGCCATTCGCGTGTACGACAGCGACGCCGAACTGGTGGCCTGGCCGGGCGCCGAACAGCGGCTCGACATCTACTACGAACTGGACTACGGCCCGGACAATCCGATTGGGCGGCAGACGCACCACTTCGTCCTCGATCGGGACGGCTACATGCAGCACATCGCCCCGGCCCGCACCTTCGTGCTGGAAGCCGAGGCGCGCCAGATGCAGGCGGCCGGCCTGGGGACGCACGTGACCTACGAAGACGTGCTTGTGATCGGGCGGGACGGGCCGATCGACAACAGCTACCGCTTCCCGGACGAATGCGTGCGCCACAAGATCCAGGACCTGATCGGCGACTTGATGCTGTCGGGCATGTTCGTATGCGGGCGGATCTTCGCGCGGCGCTCCGGACACCGCCTCAATCATGAGCTGGTTCGGCGGCTGCACGACCTGGCCATCAGCCAGCAGCGCACCGGCGAGTTGGCGCGGCGGCCGCGGCTGGACGTTTACGCCGTGCAGCGCACCCTGCCGCATCGTTACCCGATGCTGCTGGTCGACCGGGTGGTAGAGATGGACGGCGAGCGCCGCGCGGTCGGCATCAAGAACGTGACCATCAACGAGCCGTTCTTCCAGGGGCACTACCCGCGGCAGCCCATTATGCCCGGCGTGCTGATCATCGAGGCCATGGCCCAGCTTGGCGGACTGCTGCTGTCGCAGAAGTTGGAGCACAAGGGCAAGGTGGCCGTGCTGCTGAGCCTGGACAACGTAAAATTCCGACGCCCGGTCGTCCCGGGCGACCAGTTGATCCTGGAGGCGCAGGCGGTGCGTGTGAAGTCACGGACCGGCGAAGTGTTCTGCCAGGCCCACGTGTCTTCGGACCTGGCGGCCGAGGCCAACATCCGGTTCATGCTGGTTGACGCGGACCCGAGTTAGAACTGAGCGAATGAGCGAGATACACCCCACTGCGTTCGTGCACCCCCACGCCGAACTAGGCCGCGACATCCGGATCGGCCCCTTCTGCCACGTCGGGCCCGGCGTGCAGCTTGGCGACGAGTGCGAGCTGGTCAGCCACGTTACGTTGCTGGGGCCGGCTCAGTTCGGGCCGCGCAACGTTTTCCACCAGCAGGTCACGCTGGGTGCACCGCCGCAGGACCTGAAGTACCGCGGCGGTCCCACCCGGCTGATCGTCGGTTCGGATAACATTTTCCGCGAACAGGTCACGGCGCATCGTGGCACCGAGGTCGATCGGCTCAGCGGCGGCGCCACGCGCATCGGCAATCACAACCTGCTGATGGTCGGCGTGCACGTGGCGCACGACGCCGACCTGGGCGACAACATCATTCTGGCCAATTGCGTGCAGATCGCCGGGCACGTGCGCATCGAAGACCGCGTGGTGGTCGGCGGCGCTTCGGCCATGCACCACTTCGTGACGATCGGCCGCACAGCTTACGTCGGCGGCATGACGCGCATGACGCACGACGTGCCGCCCTACATGAAGGTCGAGGGGCACGAGCAGACCGTGCGTGGCGCGAACGTCGAGGGCATGCGCCGCTGGAAGATGCCCGAAGCGTCAATTCTGGCGGTAAAGAGCGCGGCGCGCCTGCTCTATGCCCGCAAGGGCGGCCGCTCGCCGCTGCGCACGGCCGAAGCCCTGCGGCAGATCGAGGGCAACGGCCTGATGCACGACGAGCACGTGCGCTACCTGGTTGAATTCCTGCAGCGCAAGCTGGCCATCGGCGTGTACGGCCGGGTGCGCGAGCGCTCCCGGTGCGACCAGGATGCGGACCGCGAGAACTTCTACCAGCTCAGCGCGACAGAGGAGAGACAGTGAGCGAGCCTGTACCGGTCGCCGTTGTCGGTGCCGGCCATATGGGCCGGTATCACGTGCAGAAGTACGCCGCCCTGCCGGGCGCCCGGCTCGTGGCCGTGGTCGATCGCGACGTGGAGCGTGCCCGCGCGCTGGCCGAGCCGCTGGGCGCGCGCTTCGGCCAGACGCTCACGCCCGAGTTGGGCGACGTGGCCGCGGTCAGCGTGGCCGTGCCGACTCAGGACCATCTCGAAATAGCTCGCCCGCTGATTCAGCGCGGCATCGCCGTGCTGGTCGAGAAGCCGCTGGCCGCGACAGTGGCCGAGGCGGAGGAGATTGCCCGGCTGGCCGCCAGCCACGACGTCATCGTGCAGGTCGGCCATACCGAGCGCTTCAACCCGGCCGTGCAGGCCGTGGCCCGCATGGAAATGCGGCCCAAGTTCATCGAGACGCATCGGATCAGCCCGTTCACCTTCCGGTCGGCGGACGTCGGCGTCGTCTTCGACATCATGATCCACGACATCGACATCCTGCTGCACCTGGTGCGCGACGAGGTCCTGCGGGTTGACGCCGTGGGTGTCAACGTGCTGGGGCCGCATGAGGACATTGCCAACGCGCGCATCGCCTTCCGCGGCGGCGCGGTCGCCAACCTGACCGCCTCGCGCCTGGCCCTTAAGACTGAACGCAAGCTGCGGGCCTTCAGTGAAAGCGCCTACGTCTCGCTCGACTATCAGAAGAAGGTCGGCGTGGCGATCAAGCTGGACAAGAACCTCAACGTGCTGAAGCTCGCCCGCGAGCGCAACGTGCAGGACCTGTCCCAACTCGCCGGGCTCGATTTCGGCAAGCTGGTGCAGGTCGAGCCGCTGGTCATCAACGACCAGGACCCACTAAAGCACGAGCTGGAGACCTTCCTGGAGTGCGTGCGCGACCGGCGACTGCCGCCGGTGTCGGCCGCGGACGGCCTGGCGGCTGTGCGGCTGGCCACGCAAGTCGTGGGCTCGCTCTCGGCCCACCGCTGGGACGGCGAGGCCGGCCAGCGCGTGGGCTTGGCCGCGGACATCTTCGGACGGGTCGCCGCCGGCAGCAGCGACAGCTAGACAGGCTGGTCAGAATGGCGGGTCCGGGCGTCCGGGCGCCGTACTTGCGTTCGCGTGAGCGGTCACGTTAGCAAATGGGGGCGTCTTCGGAGCTGTCGGCCACCGCGCGACGGAACTCAATGCCGATCTCGAAGGTTCCCGCCAGCACCCGCCGCGTGCGCGCCACAGTGCCATTCACGTGCGTAATCTCGTTGTTGGCGTGCGGCAGAAGCGCTTCGACGCGCGTTCCCGCAGGTATCTCCCGCCCGAGTTGCACGGCTATACCCGCGTGCGAGATGTTCACGGTCTGGCCCACGCAGGAGGCCGGCGCATCCGAAGCGGGATCATGCCAACACAGGCGACAGGGTACGCGGTGCGGCATGCGTGGCAGAGCGCGGGTGCTGCGCCGCTCACCAGATTGTGTCAGGCCGGTGGCGACCCGAACTCCAGCAGGCACGGATACCGATTGCATGGCCAGACTCCCGCAGTGCGGGCCAGATCTGCGACCCGCCGGACGGACGGGACCGCGACCCCTGCGCAGGGTGCTCGCGCCCGCGCAATTGGTATCGGCTGGACTGCCGCACGTGCTGAACGCCCACACGGGCCGCACGAATGCACGCAGCGTCATAACTAGATTTGCGTCAAGATGTTAGCAGACTTGCCCCACCCGGAACCTTGGCCAACCCCTACCGGCCGTCAAGTCCGTCCGGGAACGTGCCGGCCGAACGCCTCCAGAGGCCGGCCAGAAAGCGTGTCGTCAGGACGCGACCGGCGCGTTGTCGAGCAGCTCCACAGCGGTCAGTGGATCAACGGAGATCGTCGTCAGTTCACCATTGTCCTTGCGCAGCAGCACGCGCAGCAGCCACAGCCGCCCGTCCTTGCTATGGGCGAATGTGCTGCCGGTCTTCTCCTGGCGGATGGACTCGATCGTGCCGACGACCGCAGCGCGCCAGTTGCCCTCGCGGCGGTCGACCTCCTGTATTATGCGGACCCGTTGGCCCGGCCGGCATTCGTCAATCGTCATTGGCTACTCGTAGCTGACTTGCCCGCCGCCGCTCCGGCACACCCGGACGACGCGGGCGCCTCACGCGCCGCTCAGATCATCACACGGCGGTTGTACACATACCACTCGAACAACAGGATGAGCAAGGCCGCGCCCACGAACCAGCGCCAGATTTCGGGCGTGGCCGTCTCGATGGCGTGCCCGGCGGCGATGCCGGGTGTGCCCAGCTCATCCGCGCCGCGCGGGCGGACGTCGCTTTCCCGCGCGTCCGTGAGATTGACGGCGTAGTAGTCCGTCCGCTGCTCACCCGCCTGGCGGTAACGGACCTGGTAGACGCCGGCCCGCCGCGTGCCGTTGAAGAAGCTGGCGCCGCTCGCGTCGGGCACGATGGTCGCGGTGCTACCGTCCGGGGCATACAGCCGGGCCTCGGGCACGCCCTCGGGCAGTACCACGCGCAGCGTGTCGCCAGACCGCACACGCTCGCGTTCGGTCACCCCGCCGCCACCCAGGAAACGAATGGCGTTGTACGCGAAGACCGGGAAGCTGGCCCGCTGCCACCAAGTGCTATCCTCCACGGCGAACGAGAGCACCAGGCAGTGCCGGCCGCCCCGCGCGTGCCGCAGCAGCAAAGGTCCCTGCGGCCCCTCAATCAGCACTTCAGCCTCATCCGGGGCCCGCAGCACCAGGCCGCGCGCCACGTACACATAGTCCAGCGGCACGTGGCGCAGGATTGGATGGGCCTCGTCCCACCAGA
>CAZYGM010000086.1:0-12613 GCA_964647015.1 uncultured Planctomycetales bacterium
AGTACCGGCACTTTGTCCGGCCGAACCAACAGCGTGACGGCGCGGATTTGCCGGGTGTTCTTGCCCTTGCCATCCTCTTCCGCGGCGCTGAGTCTGGCTCCGACGGCCGCCACCTCGACGTTCTCGATGAGGGTCCGGGCCACGGTCTCGCGCTTGCCCGCTTCCTGCAATTGGAAGAACCCCACTACGTCCACCCGCGAACCGGGCTCGATGTGGTAATCCACGCCTGAGCCCTCGTCGATCTTCACGGCCACCGCCCGATATCCGGACGGCACGCGCACGCCCGTCGGCGTGCCCGGCGGCGTCAGCATGTTCTCAAGAATCGGCAAGCCGGCCGGCGCCTCGATATGAGGCACGCGGCCGATAAGCTGCTCTTTGTCCCGGAAGCTCCCCACCGGAATCAACTCCTCGGGAAACTTCATCGGCTTGAGCAGCTCGGCGGTGATCTCCGCGCCGCGCGGAATGTTAGCGGCCGCGGCCCAAATCTGCTGCGTCGGTCCCTGCGTACCCTTGGCCTTCTGTAGCGTGCTGAGGCCCATCTTCAGCGCGAAGCCGCCGACACACAGGCCGGCAACCAGGGGAATGAATGCTTTGACGTTCATGCTCGCGTTTCCTGCCGCGCTGTCACGAGCGCGCACCCAGGTCGCCGCGCGCCGCGCGACGACCAACTATCCAGCGCCGGCGCGAACGACCGCGCCGATCCTTGCATCCTTCCCTTCCGCGTCAAACGGCCGTCAGACCTGCTGACCGCCGCGCTAATCCAGCCCCTCCTTCCGCATCGAGCACGTGGCGCCCAGATTGAAATCCGTGCTGCCGAAGAATCCGCCGACCAGCGTGACGTCCGCATACGGCACCGTCAGGTGCACGGTCTCAGTCGGATCGAACGGCGTTGAACGCGTGATCTGAACGGTGTACGTGTCCAGCCCCATCGGGGCCAGAAAAACCGCCACGCGGCCCTCGATGTCTTCCTCGGTCGAGCCGGGCAACGCGGCCGTCCGCGCCCCCTCACGCGCCGCGGTCGTCAGCGCCTGCCGGACCGAGAACACCCAGCCATACTCGATGATGCCAAGCAGCATCGTCAGCAGTAACGGCGTAACGACGGCCATCTCGACCGTCGCTCCGCCCCAGCGTCGCTTCTTTCTTCTGCTGTGGATCACGACAGCCATCCTCCTATGTAGTAAGTCAGCAGCACTGCGATTGTGCCCGCCGTCAACGGCACGCCGTACGGCAGCAACTGGCTGGTCGCGCCGAACGTGCGCGCCCCGCCGTATTCCCCGAAGGCCGTCTCCACCCGTCGCATCTTCGTCATGATCGTCTGCACGTTGGCCAGCGCGTGAACCATCCGCCCGGTGGCGACGATCATCACCACGGCGACGATGCCGCCGATAAGCGCCCCCGCCACGAAGCTCAGCAGCGTCAGCCACGGCCCCAGCCAGCAGCCGATCGCCATCATCAACTTCACATCGCCCGCCCCCATCCCGTGCATGAGCCACGGGAAAATCAGCACGCCGAAGCCAACCAGCAGACCCAGCAAACCCGCACCCACCCCGCTCCAACCGAAGTAGACGGCCTGCGCCGCCAGGCCGGCGGCCGCCAGGGCGGCGTTCAGCCAGTTGGGCACGCGGCGCTGTGCGTAGTCGATCCAGGAGGCATATAAGATGCCTGGGATGAGCACCGCCAACGTGATTTCCCAGTAGCCGAAATTCATTCCCATGCCTGCCTTATGAGTCGTGTCCCATAAACCTACCGCGGCTCCGAGAACCGCAGTCTTCTGTTTCATCGGTCAGTTCAACACCCGGGCCAAGAAAGACGGACGGCGACGCTTCGCACGGTGCGAACGCCGCCGTCCGTGGGCTCCAATTCGCGACGACGTCGCTGCCGACTATTAGCCCGGTGCGGCGCCATCCGGCAGACCGCCGGAGACAGTCTCGAACACACCGTTGACCGTCTCGCCGAGCAGGGTAATGCCCGCCAGGCAGACGATGATGATCAACGCCAGCATGACCGCGTATTCGGTCGCGGTCGGGCCATCCTCGTTGACCAAGAAGTGTTTCATCCGATTGAGCATTGAAGATCTCCTTCGTGTTGCGCGTCACGACAAGACAACGCTGCCAGGAACCCGCACATCCCTGCGACCCATAACTGCTCCCCGAGTTCCACTCCGGAGGCACGAGCAGGCCTCCCTGCTCCGCTGGACTGCTTGTTTTCAGGCCTCGAACGGCCGGCATCCCCCGACGGCGTCGGTGGCCGCTTGTTGCCCGGCCACAGGCCCGTCAGTGTGACAGAGGTAATTTCCAAAACGTTCCCGCCCGAAGCAAACGACCGGTCAAAATGGGCGGTGAAATCAGGGGGATTCTGGTGGTCGCGCAGCGGGCCTTCTTGCGCCCGCGGGCCTGCCCGGCTTATCACGGCGCATCTGCCAGGAGCCCGCGCTTTACAGGACCTTCACCGCCCCGGCCGATAACAGCAGCGCCGCATCCCCGCGGCCCGCCATTCGCCGCGCTCACCTCTCCAAGATGAACGCGCCCGCAGGCGCTTACGCCTGCCGGCCGATGGTCCTATACAAATTGGGGAGTATCCGGCCGTGCTCCGTCCCCGGACTGCCGCGCCGCACGCCAGGCGACCGGCGCCTATGACATGCGCGCCAGCCGGCGATAGAATCAGCGTCCTGGAAAGGAGGAGCGTCGGTGAACGTTATTATGGACCTTTGCGTCGTGCCGGTAGGCGTGGGCGTGTCCGTGTCGCGCTATGTCGCGGCCTGCGAACGCGTGCTCCAGGAAGCGGGCCTCTCGCACCAATTGCACGCCTACGGCACCAATATCGAGGGCGACTGGGACGAGGTATTCGCGGCCGTCAAACGCTGCCATGCCGTCGTGCATGAAATGGGCGCCCCGCGCGTCTCAACCACCATCAAGCTCGGCACCCGCACGGACCGCCCCCAGACCATGGCGGACAAGGTCCGCAGTGTCGAAGAGAAGCTGGCGTAGCCGGCCATAGTCCGATTACCTGTCGCACCCGGCGCGGTCGCGCAATGGCAAGCCCCCTACCCACAGCCGCCAGGCACCCCGGCCGGGCCGTACTCGTTTTACTGGCCTGTGCCGCGCTGTGGAGCCTTAACGGACCTCTGATCAAGCTGCTCAATGCCGCCGACGTACCGGGCATCACCATCGCCTGTTATCGGTCGCTGCTAGGCGGCCTGCTCTTTCTGCCGCTGGCGTGGGGTCGCCGGAGCACACTCAAGAACGTTAACCGTGTCTGGCCGCTGGCGGCCATCCTCGCGTTCACCTTCATGACTGCTACCTTCTGTATTGCAACGGCCAACACCGCCGCCGCCAGCGCGATAATCCTGCAATACACTTCGCCGATATGGGTCTTCCTGCTGGCGCCGCTGGTGCTCGGCGAGCGGCCCGGCGGAATCGAGGGCGGCGTGCTGCTGGTCGCAATGGCCGGCGTCGGGATAATCTTCTTCGCCAGCCCCACCACCGAAACTGCCATGCTCATTGTGGCGCTGGGCAGCGGACTGGGCTATGGGACGTTGACGGTGACGCTGCGCGGCCTGCGGCCGGTCAACCCGTTCGTCGTGGCGGCTACCAACGCCCTGGGCTCGGGGCTGCTGCTCATCCTGCCTGTGGCGCTGTGGGGCACCTTCGTGATTTCGCCGCGTGCCTGGCTGCTGGTGCTGATACTGAGCATAGTGCAGTTTACGCTCCCGTACGTCCTGTTTTCCTGGGCGCTGCAACGCATCGAGGCGCACCGCGCCGCGCTGATACTGCTATTGGAGACCATCCTGAATCCGCTTTGGACGTTCCTGCTCGTTGGCGAGGCAGTCCCCATTCCGACGCTTATGGGCGGCCCGCTGATCCTGCTGGGCGTGGCGGGCTGGCTCGTGCTCAGTTGGCGCCGCGCCTTGCGCCAACAACACTCCTGAAGCCGGTCCTGTGGGACAAGGGGTTCGGATTCAACCCGCGTCAACCAGCGCCAGCTTATCGCCCATTTGTCGCCGGAGAGCTGCCACGAGCGCGGCGTGCTCCGGGCACCCCAGCGCAGGATCCTGACGAACCAGCTCGAACGCATCCGCACGGGCTGTTTCGAGCAGCTCGAAATCCTCGACCAGGTTGCCGATGCGTAACTCCGGCAGGCCGTGCTGGCGTGTGCCCAATAACTCGCCGGGGCCGCGCTGCCGCAAGTCCGCCTCGGCGATCCGGAAACCGTCCGTCGTCTCCGTCATGACCGCCAGCCGATCGGCAGCCACACGACCGCCGCCGCGCACCACGAGCACGCACAAGGCGTCGGCGCTGCCGCGACCGACGCGACCGCGCAGTTGGTGAAGCTGCGACAAGCCGAACCGCTCGGCATGTTCGACGACCATCACGGTCGCATTTGGGACATCAACGCCGACCTCAACTACCGTCGTGGCGACCAGTGCGTGCAGCTCGCCGGCTGCGAAAGCGGCCAGGATTTGGCGTTGCTCGTCGGAGGACATGCCGCCGTGGAGCAGCCGGACGTCCAGGCCGGCCCACGGCCCCCCTATTAGCCGCTCGTAGGCCTCAACAGCCGATAACAACGCGCCATTGGCGCTGCCTGCGGGTGCATCATCGGTCGGCGCCGCGGGCGCGGCGTTCTCGCCAATCACGGGGCAGACTACGTAGGCCTGCTCGCCGGCCGCGAGCCGCGGCCGCAACTCACGCATGAGCGTCTGCCACTGTCGTCCCGACACGATGTGTGTAGTGATCCGGCCGCGCCCGGGCGGGGCGTCTCGAATGACAGATACGTCCAGATCACCGAAGACGGTCATGGCCAGCGTGCGGGGAATCGGTGTGGCCGTCATGACCAGGTAATGCGGCATAGGCCCCTTGGTCCGAAACGCGGCCCGCTGGAGAACGCCGAACTTGTGTTGCTCGTCCACGACCACGACGGCGAGCTTATGGAAGACGACGTCCTTCTGAATGAGGGCTTGCGTGCCGACCACCAGGTCGATCCCCCCTTCCCGCACGCCTTCGAGCAGGCTGGCACGTTCGGCCTGGCCGAGCCCCCCGCGCAGCAGCGCATAGCGCACCCGGCTGCCGGCCAGATAATGGGCAATGTTGTTGAAATGCTGGCGGGCGAGGATTTCCGTGGGGGCCATTACCGCGGCCTGACGCCCATTCGCGATGGCCACGAGGCCGGCATACAGAGCGACCACGGTCTTGCCGGTGCCGACGTCCCCTTGCAGCAGGCGCGCCATCGGCCGTCCGCTTTCCAGGTCGGCGCAGATTTCGCGCACAGCGCGGTCCTGCCCGGCGGTCATTGGGAACGGGAAGCGTGCGCGGATGCGGCGGTCGATTTCCGGAGTTACATGGAGCCGCTGGCCGGCTGCGGAGCTCAATGTCCTATAACGCCGCAATGCCAGCCCCGCTTGGAGCAACAGGAATTCCTCGTAGACCAGCCGCTTTCGCGCCCGCGTCAACTCCGCCGGGTTCGTCGGCAAGTGCAGCTCGCGAATGGCGGCCGCGCGGCTCGGCAGGTTGTGTTTGCGCAGTAGCGCAGGCGGGAGGGGTTCCTCGACCGGCAGGCGGGGCTCAGCCAGGACGGTATGAACGGCCCGGCGAATCAGGGCCGGCTTGAGTTGTGCGTTCCCGCGGTAGACGCCCACCTGGCGAGCGCCTGAGTCCTGCCGCAACGTGAGGGCGTCGGAGGCAAAGACCTGGACGCGCGGATGCACGATTTCCAGTCGGCCGGCGTATTCCTGGGCGGTTCCGGCCGCGATGACAGCCGCCCCAATTGCCAGGCCGCGCGGCAGGTAGCGCGGCTGGAACCAGCGTAGGACGCATTGGTCGGTGCCGTCGTCGATCTCCGCGACGCGTGTGGCGCGGCCGGCGCCGCGCAGCCGGACGACCGTGCCGCGGACCGTCGCGTTCATGCCGGGCCGCAGGTCGGCGATGGCGACGTCACCGGCCTCGGATTCATAGCGAAAGGGATAGTACTCGAGAAGTTGGCCGACGGTTGTGAGGCCGGCGTCGGCGAACCACTGGGCGCGCGCCGGGCCGATGCCCTTGAGGTACTGGAGCGGACTGTCGAGTCGCAAACTGCCCATGGCGTTCACGCGCCGGCCAGGCCGGACACAGCGCGCCGGCGTTCCGGCCGGCGCCACGAGCCTCCGGGCGCGGGCTATGGAATAACGAGTTCCATGCCGACGCGCAGTTTGTTCGGGTCAGGAAGCTGGCTGCGGTTGGCCTGCCAGATGTCGCGCCAGCGCGACTGGTTGGCGTAGTAGCGGCGGGCCAGCTCGTAGAGCGTCTCGCCCTTGCGCACTACGTGCGTGCGTGCGCCGCTGGGGACGAGCGGCTCATCGGCCGGCATGACCGGGGGCTGGGTCTGCCAGGCGGTCGTCTCGGGCTCGGCGGTGTACCAGTCGGTATCGGCCGCCGTTTCGGTCGAGGACGCGTCCCAGCGATCGTTGGGGGTGTAGGGTTCCTGTGCACTGGAAGTGGCTTTGGGCTGGCTCTTGCAGGCGGTCAGCAGCAACGCTGCGGCCGCGAGCATCGTCAAGGCTAAACGCACCACGGTCCTTCTCCTTCTGTCCCGGCGTTATGTTGTTGCCGGCTGGGCGCATCAGACCCGAACGGCGAGAGCTTGTAAAGCCGGCCGACGGCGGCGGGCGGCGGATGCTGGCGAGGCGACTATGATCTGGGAAGAGCAGGGTTTCCTGCTTTTATTGGACGCACAGCACCGATACGACTGATGTGGGCGTGTTGTCAAAACCTGTGGGGCGGTCGGAGACGGACTATCGTCTGTGACCAGCCGCGCGGGTAGACTCGCGCCGCCGAGCCGCCGGTCCTGCCGACCGGTCGAGGCCCGCTGCCCCCTTTGGCCCCAACGGAGCGTGAATATGAACAGAGGTGGTTTGCTGCGAATCTCAGGTCTCCTCGTACTGCCGCTGATTGCCGGGCTGGCTTTGCCGCCGTTGCTGGCAGACGACGAAGTGGGCCAGGCCCCGCCGCCTGGTCAAGCCGTCCGCGCGGCGGGCGCGGCGGCCCAGGCCGCCAGGTCCGCTGACGGCAAGCCGGCGGCGCGGTTCCCGGATATCGCCGACGCCACGAAGGGCATGGACGCGGCTGAGGGTCTCTTCACGCTGTACCGCTATCCTTCGACCGACAAGGAGCACGATCTCGAAACGCTGCTGGCCCGAATTCCGCGGAACCTGCTGGGGCAGGATCTGCTGTTGGCGACCAGCCTGTCGCGCGGACGCATGGCGGGCTGGACCTGGGGTTCCACGCTGGTGCGCCTGGAGATCGCCGGCCAGCAGCTCAAGCTGGTCACGCCGGACTTGCGCTTCGCGCGCAAGCAAGGCCGACCGGTCAATGACGTGGTGGAGCGGACGTACAACGACACCTTTCTGACCGCCGTGCCGATTGCCGGCATGTCGCCGCAGGGCGATGTGCTGATCGACCTGGGGCAGTTGCTCAAGTCGGACCTGGCCGATGTGCAGCGGCTGGGCGGGCGCGTGCGGCCCGAGCTGAGCACCTGGGCCAAGGTCAAGGCCTTCCCGGACAACGTCCTGATCGACGCGGACTTGGCCCTGGGCGAGCAGCGCGGCGGCCGCAAGGTCGGCGTGACGTACAATTTCCGGCGTTTGCCGCCGCTGGGCGCCTACACGCCGCGGCGCGCGGATCCGCGCGTGGGCTACTTTTTGACCGCCCAGCTCGACTGGGGCAAGAAGCCGCACGAGCGTGAGCTGTTCGACCGCTGCATTCATCGCTGGCACCTGGAGAAGCAGGATCCGTCGCTGAAGCTTTCGCCGCCGAAGAAGCCGATCGTGTTCATCATCGAGAAGACCGTGCCGATTCAGTGGCGGCGCTGGGTGCGCGAGGGCATTCTGGAGTGGAACAAGGCGTTCGAGCAGATCGGCTACGTGGACGCGATCATCGTCCAGCAGCAGACGGACGACAACGAATACGCCGACTACGATCCGGAGGACGCGCGGTACAACTTCTTCCGCTGGATCGTCTCGGGGCAGAGCTTCGCGGCGGCGCCTTCGCGGGTCGATCCGCGCACTGGTCAGATTCTCGATTCTGACATCATCTTCGACGACAGCTTCGCGCGGGCCTGGATGTACGACTTCGACCTGTACGGCCCGACCGCCATGGCGCGCTTCAAGGGCCCGGACTTCCAGCGCTGGCTGGAGGAGAACCCGGAATTGACCGAGGGCCTGTGGCCGGCGGGCGCGGCCAGTGCGCCGGGGTTCGACGGGGATGCACAGATGTGGTCCGCGCTCGAGCAGAAGCTGCACGAAGAGGGCACCTGCACGTGCCAGTACGCCTGGGGCATGCAGCACGAGTTGGCCGTGGTCCAGCACGCCATGATCGCCACGGGCAGCGGTCCCAAGAAGCTGCCCGAGCGTTTCATCGGCGGGGCGATCCGCCAGATCGTCACGCACGAGGTCGGGCATTCGCTGGGCTTGCGGCATAACTTCCAGGGCTCGTACTGGCTGAGCATGGACGAAATCAAGCGCCGGCGCGACCAGACCGACGAGCCGACGACGGCCTCGATCATGGACTACACGCCGCTGCTGTTCTTCGCGGAAGACGAGGTGGAGAGCGTGCGGCACTTCGTTACGCCGACCATCGGACCCTATGATCATTGGGCGATTGAATACGGTTACGCCAGCCCGCAGGGGCAATCCGAAGAGGAGCTGTTGCAGGCCATCGCCCGGCGCGGTGCCGAGCCGGCGCTCAACTACGCGACGGATGAGGATACGCGCTGGATCTACTCGCCGGATCCGCGTGTCAACCGCTATGACCTGTCATCAAACCCGATCGATTACGCCCGGGCGCGTATCGCGCTGACCGACAAGCTGCTGGGGAACATCACCGAGTGGGCCCTGCAGGACGGCGAGCCGCGCCATTACCTGACGCGCGCCTTCGAGAACATCTTCTTCGAGCGGATTCGCAGCCTGAGCTATGTGCCGCGCATCGTCACCGGGCAGTACTTCAATCGCGATCACCACGGCGACCCCGGCGCCCGGCCGGCCTTCGAGCTGCTGGATCCCGCCTTGCCGCGCCAGGCACTGGCTTTCTTGGGCGAGACAGCCTTCAACGCGGAATTTTTCCACGTCGATCCCGCGACGCTGAACATGCTGGCCCCGACGCGCTGGACCCATTGGGGCTCCGACGCGCCGACGCGCCTGGATTACCCGATCCGCGACCGCATCCAGATCGCACAGGTCAGCACGCTGATGAACTTGCTGGCGGCCCCGGCGCTGCAGCGCGTCTATGACGCCGAGCTCAGGAGCACCGCCGAGGACAAGTTCACCGCGGCGGAAATGGTCCGGACGGTGCGCGACACCGTCTGGAAGGAGTTGGACGGCAGCGCGCCGGGTCCGTTCACCGATGCCCAGCCGTTCATCGGCTCGCTGGAGCGCAACCTGCAGCGCGACCACTTGTTCGCGATGTTGTCGTACCTGCGCGGGCGCCCGGGCGCCACGGTCTCAAAGGACCTGCACGCCATACTGGCGCTGGCCATGCGCGAGCTGCACGAGAAGATCGCGCACAACCTGGACAGCCGGGAGCTCGACTTCGCCTCGCGGGCCCACCTGGAGGAATGTCGGTCTCGCATCGAGCGCACGCTAACCGCGCAGTTCCAGGCGCAGTAGGAGCCGAGTCGTCGGCCACTGAGTGGCGACGCCACGCGTGCGGCGGCCCGCTACGGCGGCGCCGGCGGCGCGAATGGGGTCTCCAGCCGTAGCGTGCCGTCCTGGCCCAGCACGACGGAGACGGCCCCGCTTTCCGCCGTGTTGAGCACGCGGCAGTCTGGGCCAAGTGTCTGAGCCACCGCGGCGGTGAACTTCGGCCGGGCCTCGGCTGCCGACACGATGATAAGCTCCGGGTTGACCGCGGCCAGGAGAGCCGCCGTATCGCGCGCCAGAAAGCTGCCGTGATGCGGCGCGACGAGGACGTCGGCCGCGAGCTGCACCTGCCCGTCCGCCTGGCGCGCCAGCAGGGCCCGGATGGCCGCGGCTTCGATGTCGCCGGGCAGCAGCACGGTGCGGCCGCCATAGTGCAGCCGCAGCACCAGCGAGCGGTCGTTCGGCCGCCAGGCAAGCGGGTCGAGGCCGGCGGGTGGCCAAAGCACGTCAATCCGAACAGTGCCCAGTGCCACCCAGTCTCCGGCCGTGAGCTCGTCGGGCACGCGGCCGGCCGGCAACAGTGTGAGCAGTTGTCGCAGCGCCGGGCTGGCGTCGTCCGTTGTTCCGAAGTATGGATTGGCCCACAGCCGGCCGACGCGCACGTGCTCAAGCAGCGTGGGCAGCCCGCTGTAGTGATCGAAATCGGCGTGCGAAATGGCTACCGCCTCGAGCTTTCGCAGGCCGAGTGCGCGCAGCGCGCGGGCGGCCAGCACGCCGGCATCCAGGTTCCGATCGGTGCCGATGTCGAGGCAGGCAGCCCGGCCGGCGGGCGTCTCCAGCAGCATCGTGCTGCCGTTGCCGACGGCCAGAACGTGCAGCGCGCAGCGTGCCGCCGGCCGGCCGATCGGCAACAGCGCCCACGCCAGACACGCGCCGTACAGGCCGCCCGCCAACCCCCGCAGCAGCCACTGCCGGACGCGCCGGCGTTGCGTCCAGGCCGCGGCCAAAGCGGCGTGGCGATAGCGGCGAGCCGCCTGGGCGGTGGCGCGCTGGTGCGTGAGCACTACCAGGCAAGCCGCGTAGAACAGCAGCACCAGCCAGCCGGGCGGCGCCGCTAGCTCCAGCAGCGCGCCCGGCAGACGCTCAAACCAACTCACGATCCAAATTAGTAGATCGGTCAGCCTTGCCGTCACCGCGGCCAGGACCGGCACTGCCGGCGGGAATGCCAGACCGGCCAGGACCGTCGCGAAGCTGAACCAGATCGCCAGCATTACCGGCACGCTCAGCAGGAACGTTCCCACCCAGCCCCACGCGGACATGCGCTGGAAGTGCAGTGCCACCAGCGGCAGCGACCAGGCCCACGCGACGACGCAAACGACCGCCAGCCAGAGCAGCCCGCGCCTGACGCGCAACAGCGCCAGCCGCGCGTACGTGTGCGCCTCCGGCGCCGGCGTGCCCGGCGTCGGCCGGCCGGCAAGCGCACGCCGCACCAGCGGCACGCCCGTGAGCAGCCCGAATACCTGCACGAACGACAATTGGAAGCCCGGCCGAAACAGCTCGCGCGGCTCAAGCGCCAGGATGAACAGGGCGGCGCACGCGAGGATATTCAGGCTGGAGGTTGGCCGGCGGCTCAATAACGCCAGCGCAACCAGCACGCCCGCCACAGTGGCGCGCAGCACCGGGGCGCGCGGTTCGGCCACGACGGCGTAAACCAGGATGACCGCGAGCACCACTAGCGCGGCCGGGCCCGGTCGCCGGGTAAGCCGCCGGGTCAGCCACCACGCCATGCCCGCGAGCACGCCTACGTGGAAGCCGCTCACGGCCAGGAAATGCAGCCCGCCGGCCCGCAGGAAGGCCTCGTTGATTTCCCGGTCGGCCGCACCGCGTTGCCCCAGCACCATCGTCTCCAGCAGACGTCCGCCCGCTTCCGAGCCCCACTCGGCGTATGGTTCGAGCAGCAGTGCCCGCGCGGCATTGCGAAGGGTAGCCACGAGCCGGCGGTAAGCCGCCGCGGGGAACGGCACGGGCTGCACATGCTCCGGTCCTTCGACGGTCAGGCCGGCCGCGATGCCCTGCAGGCGCTGCCAGCGCGCCCAGTCGGGCTCGCCGGGGTTGCGCGGTCCGCGCGCCCCGTGCAGCCAACCCGTCAGGACCACGCGCTCACCGAGCTGCAGCGCATGCCGCGCCTTCTTGACAGTGACATGCATGCGGCCACAGAGCGGCGTGGGTGGGTCGGTGGTGCGCAAGGCGCGGGCCGCGACCACGAAGCGACTCTGCGCGCCCGGATCAAAGGGAATGAACGGATTGCGGCGCGGCGTCGGCTGCACGACGGGAGCCGTCACGACTTCCGCTTCCAGGCGCGTCAGTATGCGGTCGGACGAGACAAGCCGCGAGACATGATTGTCCGGCACGGCCACCACGGCCTGATGACGCAGCAACCCGACCGCGAGAGCCGCCGCCAGCAACAGCCCCGGCACAAGCGCCGGATGCGCGGGCCACCGGCGGCGCGCGACCAGCGCGGCTACCAGCAGCACCGGCGGCAGCAGCGCGGGCCACCACAGCCGCGGACCGGCGAGCGGGCCGAGGTATTCCGAGAGTGCAATGCCACCCATGAACGCGATGGCCGGCCATAACAGCGGCTGCGGCGGCGGGGCCTCGCGGACATAGAGCCGCCCGGCCGGCGAGCGCTGCACACCGTGCTCTTCGATCAACCCCGACATGTTGGGGATTATACGGACCCCGCGCTCTACGGCGCGCTGGTGACATCCACAACGTTAATGCGCAGCTCGGCGGGCTCGGCGGTCACGCCAAGCGGCACGCCGTTCACGACGACATCCGGCGGCGGCAGCACACATACGCCGGCCCGCACCGCCACCAGGTGATACTCGTGCGTGTGGAAGCCGGCGGCCAGCCCGGTCGCCACGTACTCCAACTGGTCAACGCGCAGCGGCTCGGGCTCGCCGATGCTGAAGCCGTGATGACTGTCGGTCAGTGCGGCGTGCAGGTTGG
>CAZYGM010000087.1:0-12594 GCA_964647015.1 uncultured Planctomycetales bacterium
TCTGGGTCGAGCTCCTCGGCGTCGATGGAATCACCACCAACGATTTCCGCCGCGACCTGCACTCGAAGAGCCTCCGCATCGAGATCGTCCGCAATGAACTTCTCCGCCGCGCCGTGGGCGACGGACCCCTCGCCCCGCTGGCCAAAGCGCTGACCGGGCCGGCCGCGCTGATTACCGGCGGCGAATCCGCCATCGATGCGGCCAAGGCCATCGAGGACTGGCTGCCTAAGATTAGCGGGCTGCGTCTCCGCGGTGCGCTGCTCGAGGGTGAGTTCCTGGACGAACGGGCCGTCGTCAACCTGGCCAAGATGGAGAGCAAAGCCGATCTCCTGGCCAAGGTCGCGTTGATCATTCTCTCTCCGGGTGGCAAGCTTGCCAGCGCCATTCGCGCCCCGGGCGCGAACGTGGCCGGCTGCCTCAAGGCCCTGATCGAGAAGCTCGAGCAGGGCGCTGACAACGCCGACGCGGCCTAGCCCGTCGGCTACTGTTCTGGCCGAAAACCGTTGCGCCGCCGACTGCTCCCGGTCGGGATTAAATGAGGCCGCTGGGGCCTCAGCTATCGGGGCGAACGAAACGCCTTGCTGTGGAGATACGAACAATGTCAGAAGAAGCCGCTGCTCCCGCCAAGCAGTTTGACGCGGCCATCAAGGACCTCGGCGACAAGATCGCCCAGCTTACCCTGATCCAGGCCAAGGACCTCACTGATTACCTCAAGGAAGCCTACGGCATCGAGCCCGCCGCCGGCGGCGCTGTCATGATGGCCCCCGCGGCCGGTTCGGCCGGTGCTGGCGCCGCGGCCGAGGAGAAGACCGAGTTCAACCTCGTCATCAAGTCGGCCGGCGACAAGAAGCTGCAGGTTATCAAGGTCGTCCGGGCCGCCCGCAGCGACCTCGGCCTGAAGGAGGCCAAGGCCCTCGTCGACGGCGCCCCCAAGACCCTTCTAGAGGAGGTCTCCAAGGAAGAGGCCGACAAGTGGGCCAAGCAGCTCGAGGAGGCCGGCGCGACCGTAGCCATCGAGTAGGCCGCCCCTGCGCCTGGCCTTTCGAGAAGAACCACACCGAGCCCGGCCAAACCCGCCGGGCTCGCTTCTTGTTACCGGCCGGCACCCCGTAGGCACTACGCGCTCGTCGCCCGATACCTGACGCGCCGCCTGCTGTTATCGGCAGCACCGGACGGATGGTCGGCTTATCAGTCGTGGCCCAGTGGTTCAATGCGCCCCGTGCCACATAATCTCTGGCCCAGGCCCGCCCTGCCGGGATGCCAACGGATCGCCGTCGTGAAATGTGACATTCCCACTGCTCAGCCCCTCCTCGCCAGCCTAGAATCCAGCACTCAGCCACTCGCCGATCGCGCCTGGAGGAGGGCGACATGAAGCCTTTGCTGACGCAATACTCGATGCTCCTGATGCTGGCCGGCCTGCTGTTGGCCGGCGGCTGTGTCTTGCCGCCGGACCTTGTGGACTCTGTGACGTTCGAGCTTCAGGAACTGGGGGTCGGGTTCTACTGGGCTGACTACGCCGACGGAGAACTAGCCGTTTTCGAGATGCCGCGCAGCGCTGCCGACGCGGGCCGCTGGCGAACGTACCCCGGCCCGTCGCCGGACTGGTACGACGGTCCTTCCCTCTACCAACTGACGGCCGCGGGGATCTGGGAGCGTGCTGCTGACGACAACGATCAGACGCTCGACGACTGGCTCCAGGTCTGGGACGCAGCGCCCGTACCAACGGACCCGCAGGAGTAGGCCAAGCCCCGGAACTCGCCGCGGGCCGCCCGAGCAGCCGTCGGGCATAGCCATCGGCGGCCCTGGCGATACCAAAGCCGCGTCGCGCGCATCGTCGCCGGGGCCGTTGGCGGCGACGCTCTCCAACCCTTATCAGACAGATACTGCATCCTTAGATTCGGTTGAATGATATCGTGACCATGGGCGACCGCAGTGCGCTCACTCGACACGCCCGCCCTTTCGCCCGCCGCCTCGCCGCCCTCACGCGTCGTCAGCGCGCTTGCCATCCACAGAAACCCGCCCACCAGCAGGCAGCACACGACCAGGACGCCGACGCCGTAGACCAACTGCCTTGAGCCTGTCACGACCGCACGCTGCGACGATGGCGGGCGCGTCCAGCGCGCTACGAGCGCACAAACCCACGTCCAGTGTAGCGCCACATGGGCAAGCACGAGCACCAATAATGCTATCGACAGCCAGAAGTGAACGTCGCCCCAGTCGCGGCGCCCCAGGCCCAGGAATTCCAGCCCACGGCCACCGCGACTGCCGGGCACCAGGATCCACCTCAGCAGCAAGCCCGTCGCGGTCACGCCCAGCATGACCACCAGCGTGACCAGGTCGATCACGAAGTTCAGCACGTGACGCCTCATAACGGATCCAAGCCTCCAGCGCGCATTCATGGCCGTCAGGTGCGGCCGGCGAATCGCCCTCCACTCATACCGCCTAACGACGCGGGCAGCGGTTTCTTACGCTGCGCGGCCACGGTCGGCCCCCGCAGTTACGCTCACTGCCGCGCGGGCGCCGCACCGGTCGGCAGCATGCTCTCCGGCATCAGAACCGCCACGACCTGGCCGCGGGCGCAGACCTCACCCTTTGCCAGAACCGTGACCTCCACCACCACCTTGCGCGGCTTCACCTCCAGAATGCAGCCGCGCGCCTCCAGCGGAACGCCCAGCGGCGTCGGCCGCAGATAGTCAACCTTCAGCGACGCCGTGACGAACCGCAGCGGAGGTTCGGTGCCCGGCTCACGCCCGGCGGCCCGATACGCTGCCAGCGCCGCTGACCCCGTACCATGACAATCCACCAGCGATGCGATCAGGCCGCCGTAGACATACCCCGGAACAGCCGTGTGATACGGGCGCGGCGTAAGCACCGCGACGGTGTCGTCCCCGTCCCAGTGGCTGCGGATGTGCAGCCCGTGTTCGTTGCGCCGCCCACAGCCGTAGCAATGGGCGAGATCATCGGGGTACGCGTCCTGAATGGCTGATTGCGACATGGCGATTGTGTCCCGCAGTTCATGGGTTAGCGCAAGAACAACCAGTTTGCCTTCTACATAGACCGCCGCGTCCGGTCCAGGTCGGCGAGCAGATTCTCCGTATCCAAGAGCCGACGAAGCGACGCGTCAGGCCATCTCCATTGATTGCCAAGTCCGCCGCCAGGCGACCTGCAGCGGACCGTCAGATGCCCCCCAACTCGAATTCCAGCGCCGTACCCACTTCACCAGGTGTGCACCGGTCCGGCAGGCCCGCCGCGAAGGCCGCCAGCGCGCGGCGCCCCGTGCAGTGCGCCGGTATCACCCGCCCGACGCCCAACGCCGCCAACTCACTTATCGTCTTGGCGACTCGCTGCTCGGGCGCGCCATACAGGTGCATGCCGCCCAGAACGGCAGTCAGCGGAACGCCGGGGTGCAGCGTCTGCACGAACCGCAGCGTGTTGATGACGCCGGCGTGCGCGCAACCGAGCACGACAACGAGGCCGGCCGCACACCGCACCACCAACGCTTGATCGTCGGCCAACGGGTCGTGCTTCTGACCGGCGGCATCCAGCCGGAAGGCGCTATCATCCTGCTCAAAATCCGTCACGCGCGGCACTTCTCCCGTCAGCCACAAGCCGGGTCCGACCTGCGTCGGCGTGCGCGTCGCAACCAGGCACGCCGCCAGTCGAGCGCACCGCTCAGCGAGCTGGTCGGGCAGGCCGATCGCCCGGGTGCAACCGTCCGGCCCACGCTTGTATTTCGCCTCCAGAGCCGCCGGATGCGCCAAGACACGCGCGGTCGGAGCCAGCTCCAGAGCCGCCGCCAAGCCGCCCGTGTGGTCGTAGTGGCCGTGGCTCAGCGCGATGGAGGTCGCCGTCGCCAGCGGCACACCCAGCTCCCCGGCGTTGTGCCGCAGCGTCTGTCCCTGCCCCGTGTCGAACAGCAGGCGTTCGGCGGGCGTCTCAACCCAGCACGCCCAGCCATGCTCGGCCAGCAGGCTGCGCCGCCGCACGTAGTTGTCAACCAGGATCGTAATCCGCACGATACTCATCGTCTGTCTGGCTCGTGCGCAGCGCCGCTTGTGCGCGGCTGGCCGCGCTACGGAGGAGTCTCGGCAGTGGCCAACAGCGCTTCCAACGCAGCGGCGATCTCAGCATCGAAGCCCGAGAAGGCCTGCCCGCGAGAGAAAATGATCGGCAGATACTCAAAACTTGTGGACACGCCCTGACTGACCCCATACAGCGCGGTGAACTGCAACAGCCGGTCGGTCTCACCCGGCTCGTATGTCAGGCGCACTTCGACGGCCAAGCTTGGATGGGCGGCCCGCACGTCCGCCAGCCAGTCCAGTGCGTCCAGGCACATCGGCCCGCTGTTGTTGTGAAAGACCACCAGCGTGTTCTCGGCCGGCGGCTCGATAACGGACGGTACCGCCGGGCAACCGCCGGCCAACGTGCACGCCGTCAGAGCAATTATTATCCAGCTTCTCATGGCACCGCACACGGGTTATACATCTCGTCCACGTCTGCGAGCTCGTCCAGTGGCTCAGAAGGCGCGGGGGTATCGTACTTCACTTCCCGGTTGACCGGGATCTGGCTCAACGGCACTTGAATATTGACGCCGCTGGCCGGCGCCACCCACGCGTCGAAATCCGCCGCCCACTGAGTATCGCTGCTGTCCAGCAAGTCCTCGTAGACCGCCCACCAATTCTGTTTCATCCCGCCCAGATATGCGTGCGACGCCACCATGATCCGCTTCGGCCGCTTGGCCAGCGCTTCCTCCAGCACCTGCGCGAACTCGGCCGCCGTCGAGCCGCGGGCCCACAGCGAGTAATCGCACAGGCTGCCGCGGCCCATGTCTTCAAACGTGACATTGCTGACCGAGATGATCTTGCAGTCATACTCGTCCGGCTCGTAGATCAACGCCTCTACGTCGCTGGTGCCGCGTGCCAGGATATACTCGATTCCCAGGGCGTCCGCGGCCCTCAGCGTGTTCTCGTCGTAGGCGAAGTACCGGCTGCCAAAGGCCCGCATCGGCCGATCGGTCACCGTTTCGACCAGCTCCTTCGTCGCACTCATCAGTTGGTACTGCGTCTCGTAGGCGACATCCCAGAACGCCTCATCCGCGTGCCCGCCCGCGATCTCGTGGCCGCGGTCCGCCAGCCATCGAAGCTCCGTGGGGTGCGCTTCCAACATGTTCTTCTGCACGAAGACCAGCGATTTCAGGCCGCGCTGCTCCAGCTCATGCGCCCAGTTGCGCAGCCCCTGGATGTCGTGAAACTCAATCAACTGCACCAGGCCCAGCGGCTTCGCCGTATCGCCGGCCGCCGGCCAGAGCCCGGCCAGCAGCCAGTCCGTGCAGCCGACCACGCTGGACAGCGCCAGCGTTACGACCACAACCAGTGCGCCCGTTCGTGTTCGTCTCACAACTGCCTCCTTCGTGGTGGGCAACCTGCTCCGTCATTGCCGCCGCGCCCCCTCAGCCTGCCGACGACGCTACCAGGAGCGCGTCGCGGTCTTGAACCCGCCGCCGGCCACGTCACGGCCGACCGTCAAGTATGTCCGCGCGGCACTGCTCCAACCCGGCGCGGTCGCCCGGGTTGTTCATGCGCACGATGCTCTCGTCCAACACACGCAGGGCTTCGTCGCGCTCACCGCGCGCCGCATGAACCCGCGCCAGCGTGTCGATGATCGCGGCGTTGTTTCCATGGGACATCTCGTAGGCCGCGCGCGCCTGCGCGACGTTCTGCTCGGTCGGACGGCCGGCCAGGTATCCGGCCCACGCCAGGTTATTGAGCGTTTGCGCGCGGCGCCGCTGCTGGAGCAGGTGGTCCGCCAGCCGGTCCGCCAGTTCCAGCCGCTCCAAGCCGATCAAGACCTGGTACCAGGTGCAGATCCGTTGTTCCAGGTCGTCGAGGTGTGCCCGTCGCGCGACCGCGAAGTCGCGATCCGTCACGTAATCCGCACGCGCGGGCGCCGCCCGCTCGTCCCAGCGCAGGATCTCATCAACGGCCTGCGCGACATCCATGCCGGCGGCAATGTCCGCATACCGGCGTTCCTGGCAAAGCAGGTGGAAGACCTCCTGCGTCCAGGCCGCCAGCACGGCCGGATCGGAGCACTGCCCGCGGGCTTCGTCAAACAGCGCCAGCGTTCGCTGCGGCTCGTTACGCAGGTAGTTAAGCGTGCTCACCACGATCATGTCGCTGGCAGCGGCCGTCCCCGCGCGCAGGCGATCACGCGCCGCCGCATAGGCCTGCCGCACCGACTCCCGCGCGGCACCGTGCAACTGGGCCAGATCGTGCAAATCCTGCAGGACGCCGCGTCCGCTGTCATCGAAGAGCTTCGGCGATGACAGACAGCGCGCCAGCGCCCACTCGTACTCCGCCAATGCCTCCGCGTAGCGCCCCTTCTCAACCAGCGTGTCCGCCAGGTTAACATGCGCATCGACGACATTCTCAAGGGCCAGGTCGACCAAGTCCCTGCCCGCCAGGAATGATTGCGCCAAGGACAGGAACGCGTCCGCCGGCGCCAGGCCCGTGATGCGCTCGATCTCAGATCCATCCGCCCTGAGGAACAGCACCGTCGGCACACCCGCGATCTCGTAACGCTGGGCCAGCGCCGCCTCGCTGCGCACGTCGAATCTGATGGGAACCGTGTTGCGCCCGAGGAACTCGCGCACCGAAGCGTCGTTCAGCGTCTGCCTCTGCAACCTGCCGCAACCCGGGTCGTCATCCCTGTACGCGAGCGCGAGCACGATCCGCCCCTCCGCCGCGGCCCGTTCGCACGCCGCGCTGAAGGTCAGATCCTCATACCAGGGCGTCTCCGGGCGTTCCTGCCGGTCTGCGTCCGCCACCGCCGACTCGGCCGGTGTCTGGGCCGCTTCAGAAGGTTGCGATTCGGCCGGCTGCGGCCGCCGCTCGCACGCAACCAGCACGAGCAGCACCAGCGCCGCCCAACCCCGCAGCCACCGCCAAACCATACAATTGTTACAGGCCCCATTCATACGCGCATCGTAACCACACCGTCCGGCGATTCAACCGCACACCAACACGCCCGTCCCTGCCGCGCCGCCCATCAGCTCTGCCCGGAACGTGGGGCCATGAACTTGCCGACGGCCGTCGCACGCACCTGCCCGGCCTGCTGAATCTCGGCGCGCAGCACGAACAGCGGCGGCGACGACCGCTCGACGCCCGCCCACAACCGCAAGGGCGTTCCCGTCACGACCGGATGCCGAAAACGAACCAGGAGTTCGGCCGTCAGGCCGCGCCGACCCTGCGCAAACAGGCAGTTGGTCATCGCGGCATCCAGAAGCGTGGCGATTACGCCACCGTGCAAGATGCCGTCATAGCCCTCGAAATCGGCGCTGGCGCTGACATGCGCCTCGACGCCGCCGTCGTCTGTGACCGTAAAACGCAGGTGTGCCGGTCCGCCGTCACGTGCGCCACAGACAACACACCGGCCATGAACGCGGGCGCGCGTCTCGGCGAGCCGTTGCTGTGAACATTCGGCCTCCCGGGGTGGGGACTCCTGCCCCCCTCGCGGCCCCGTCGCGGCGTACGAACCGGTGCTCATAACGGATGCTCCGGCTCTACGCGCTCCTCGCCCAGCAGTCCCCTGACGGTATCGACCAACCGGGCCGCATCGAGCGGCTTGTCCAGGAATGTGTCAACCGGTAGATAGTCTGGATCTGCCCCAAACCGATATGGCACTTGCTTGCGCTCGTGAACCGCCGACAGGATGATAATCGGCAGGTCACGCAGATTGAGGTCCTCGCGTATCGCGCGCGCAACTGCAAAACCCTCGTAATCACTGGGCATCATGACGTCCAGGATGACCAGATCGGGGTCGAGCGACGTAATCAGCTTGAGCCCCTCGTCAGGAGTAACCGCGACCGCCACGTCATACCGGGCCCTCTCAAGCACCATGCGGGTCGCGTCCAGGAAATCTTGGTCGTCATCAATAACGAGAATCTTCGGCATGACGTCGCTCCCTATGATACCTGTTCAACGTTGACGCATCTTGCTAATCGCCACCTCAGCCGCGTTGACCAGGGGGTAGGCGACGGGTGACGCGGTGAGGGCCGGGTGCGTGCCAATCTGGAAGGTCGCGATGTCCTCCACGGTCATCCGCATTTGGACGCAGGCCGAAGCTGCGTTGATCAGCTCGCCCGTCGCCGTATCACCACGCACCTGGGTACCCAGAATCACACCCGAGTTCGCCTCGAATACCGCCTTCAGTTTCGTTGACCGCGCACCAGGCATCCCCCCCGGATGACGGTTGGGACCCTCAATCGTTGCCGTAACGACGTCGTAGCCGCGCTGTCTGGCCATTGCTTCCGTCAACCCCGCCGTACCCAGCGCCAGTTCGCCGACGCACGTGGACCATACGCCGACGGTACCGTTGTTCTGGCGCGTGATTCCAAAGAGATTGGCGCCGGCGATACGCGCCTCGGTTTGGGCAATGGAGGCCAGCTTAAGATTCGTCGGGCGGCCACCGAAGAAGGAAACCTTCTCGGCACAGTCGCCACAGGCGAAGATCGCCGGATCCGAAGTCAGCATGGTCTGGTCGACGGCGATGCCGCCCGTGAGACCGACGCGCAGACCGGCTTTCTTTGCCAGGTCAACGTTCGGAACCGCGCCAATCCCAATGATAACCGTGTCCGCATCAATCTGAGTTCCGTCGGATAGCCGCACGGCGGATACGCGCTCGCGCCCCTCAATTGACTCCACACGAGCAGACGTCTTAAGTACGATGCCGCGTTCTTTCAGGAGTTGCTCCATCTCAACGCAGAACTCGTCGTCGTACGCCAAACTGAGACAGTGCGGCGCCACCTCTACAATCGTGATGCGGGCGTGGCCCAGCTTGTGAATCTCGTCCGCGAACTCGATGCCGATGAATCCGCCGCCGACCACCACCACATCCTGAGCACCCTGCAAATGCTCAAGCAGCCGCTGCAGGTAATCCATTTCCTTCTGAATCGCGAACACCCCCTCCTTGTCGAAACCGGGAATCGGTGGCATGGCCGGCAACGACCCGGTTGCCAGGATGAGACGCTCATACTGCACGTCATCAACCGTGGTGCGCAGCACTCTCTTGGCAGGCTCGAGACCACACACCTCCGCAATCATCAGGTCGATCCGGTTGGCACCGTAAGGTGCCTCCGGCATAACATTCTTGAGCGGGTCCTTGAGTGTGCCGAAGACGTACGGGATACCGCAGGGCACTGGAACCTGCTGCTCCCTACGGATCACGAGAATGCGCCGGTCCGGATAATGACGCCGTGCAGTGAGCGCCGCTGTCAATCCCGCCGCACTACCACCAACGATCACCACATCGGTGTCTTTCATGTATACAACTCCAGAATATCCTCGCTTGTTGTTCGCTATCAATCAGTGCATGGGCTCCATCAATGGTCACAGGGGTTGGCTCCGGTCTGCAACGTGCCGGCCAGGTAGGCGGCCACCACGTCATCCGCCGCATCTGGCGGCGCGCCCATTACCACCTGGATGCCGTTCTGCGCAAAAAGCTGCTGGGCGCGCTGGCCCATGCCCCCGGTGATGATCACATTGGCGCCCTGCTCGTGCAGCCAGCGCGGCAGGACGCCGGGCTCGTGCGCCGGCGGGCGCTGCGACGCCTTGGTCTTGACCGCCTTGGCCGCTGGATCGACGTCATACAACGCAAACTCCGAGCAGTGGCCGAAGTGCGTGCAGAGCCGCCCGTTTTCAACTGGAATCGCGATTCTCATCTGTCGAGTCTCCGCTGTATCCTCAGGGGTTCTGTCTGTCGTCCGGACCGAAGCCGGCAGGTTCTGCAGTGTTTGCACGATGGCTGCAAAGGCCCACGCCGCGGGGCCCTCATTCACTCCATCCGTTACCGGCGCGCCGGCGTCCCCCCCCGTAACAACGCGCGGATCGATGGGGATTGACCCCAGGAACGGCACGCCCATCTCCTCCGCCAACCGCTGTCCACCGCCGCGCTTGAACAGGTCAAAGACCTCCCCGCAGCTCGGACAGGCAAACCCGCTCATGTTCTCGACGATGCCGGCCACCCCGAGGTTCAACGTGCGACAGAATGAGACACAACGACGCACGTCGGCCACGGCCAACTCCTGCGGCGTCGTTACGATCACCGCCCGGGCCGGCTGGCCGACCAACTCCGCCACCGCGAGTGGTTCGTCACCCGTGCCGGGCGGCGAATCCACAACCAGGTAGTCCAGCTCCCCCCAACGCACGTCCTTGAGAAACTGCTTGATCGCGCCGAACTTGCGCGGCCCGCGCCAGATGACCGGGGCCTGCTCATCCGGCAGAAAGAATCCGATCGAGATGACTGCCAGGCGCTCGTTGAACTGCACCGGCCCAAGCACGCCCCGGATGATCTCCGGCTGGCGACCTTCGAGCCCGAGCAGTTTGGGGATGCTCGGCCCGTGAATGTCAACGTCCAGCAGCCCAACGCGGGAGCCGGCCGCGGCCAGGGCCACCGCCAGATTGGCCGCCACGGTGCTCTTGCCCACACCGCCCTTGCCGGACAGCACGAGCAGCTTCGCTCCGATGTGCTGCATGCGCCCGCGCAGAATCTCGTCCTCAAGCTCCTGCTCCGGATCAACCGGCCGCGCGGCCGAACTCGGACAACAATCAGTCATGGAGTACTCCTCAACTCTACTGCCAATCCGCGCGCCGCATCTTCAGCGGACGCCGGCCGCCCGGCCAGCCCCTTCAGGCCGGCACTCAGCTCCTGCCACAAGGCCCGCACGTCCGACGCCGCGCCGTCCGTCGCGAACTCAACGATCGTGCGCGCCGCCACCTGGGCCGCGGTGACGCTGCTGTCATAACGCACCCGTCCGGCAATCCGCAGGCCCTGCCGGCGCGCCGCCCCCTCGATCCGCTCCGCCATCTCCGCATTGAGATCCCATTTGTTAACGCAGATCCACGTGGGCACCCCAAAGTGCCCCGCCACGTCCGCCACCCGCTGCAGGTCGTGCAGACCGCTGACTGTCGGCTCCGTGACTATCAGCGCGGCAGTCGCGCCGGTGAGCGAGGCAATCACCGGGCAGCCGATGCCGGGCGCGCCGTCGATGATAACCAACTCCCGCCCCGCGTCCTGCGCGACGGCCCGCGCCGCGCCGCGCACCACGCTCACCAGCTTGCCCGAGTTCTCCGCGGCGGGAGTGAGTCGGGCATGAACCAGCGGTCCGCAGCGCGCATCCGACACGAACCACTCCCCGCAGTTGCGCTCCACGAAGTCGATGGCCCGGACAGGACAGACGCTCACGCAGACGCCGCAGCCCTCGCACGCCAGCGGATCGATCGCGAAGACCGCCTGCCCCGCACCCCCACAGGCCTCCCACATCTCCCGCATGATCTCACAGGTCCGCAAAGAGCACGAACGCTTGCAGAAGTCGCAGCCCTTGCAGGCCAGATGGTCGCCACCTGGCGCCGCCGTTTCATGCTCACCGCTGTATTGTCTGATCGCCTCGAACCGGCAGTACGTGGCGCACGCCCCGCAGCGCACGCAGTCCTGCTGGCGAATCACCGCCTCGTGACCGCTGACAAAGTCCTCGCGCCGCCTCGTCTGCGGCTCCAGAACCAACGCCAGGTCCGCCGCATCCACGTCACAGTCCGCCACGACCGCATCGCCCGCCAGCACGGCGAACGATGCCGTTATGCTCGTCTTACCCGTGCCGCCCTTGCCGCTGATAATGACCAGTTCCTTCATGCGCTGCGGCTCACTTCCTCACTGCCCGTGGCCAGCCTCTCCACCTGTTCCCACAAACCCGCCAGCACGGCACGCAGATCCGGCCGCACCGCAACCAGCAGCTTGCCGCGCGAGTACGCCTCGGCAATCCCGCGGTCATCAGGTATGCTCAGCAACACCGGTATCCCCTCTGCATTGCAGTAGTTCACCACGCGGTTGTCTCCAATATCCGCGCGATTTATGACCACCCCCAGCGGCATACCAATCTGGCGCACGGTCGCCACGGCCAGCGTCAGATCATGCAGCCCAAACGGCGTCGGTTCCGTCACCAGCAACACGAAGTCGCAATCACGCAACGACGCGACCACCGGGCACGAAGTCCCCGGCGGCGCGTCGATGATCTGCCAACAGTCGCCTGGCACCGCCGCCCGCACCGCGCGAATGACCGGCGGACTCTTCGCCTCGCCCACTTTGAGCAAACCATGAACGAACCGCACGGCTCCCGCGTGCCCGGTCTCGACCATCCCGGTCTCGCGCGGCACCTCGATGATGGCCTTCTTCGGACACGCCAACGCACATCCGCCACAGCCGTGGCACAGCTCGGGAAACACCAGCGGTTTGTCACCCACCCAGACCAGCGCACTGAACTCGCACACCTCGGCGCAACGCCCGCACCGGTCGCACGCATCAACCGACACCTGCGGAACCGGCAGCGTAACTGCCTCGCGGTGCTCAATCGTGGGCTTCAGGAAGAGGTGACCATTGGGCTCCTCGACGTCACAGTCGACGTACGCCACCTTGCGCCCGAGCTCTGCGGCCACGACCGCCAGGTTCGTGGCCAGCGTGGTCTTGCCTGTCCCGCCTTTGCCGCTCGCAATTGCAATCTTCACCACTCTTGCTCGCTGTACCGTGTCCACCTGCACCCAACGACCA
>CAZYGM010000088.1:0-12592 GCA_964647015.1 uncultured Planctomycetales bacterium
CCAGTTCCTCTTCCTGACCGGCTATACCGACAGCCTCGGCCTGCGCTGATGATCCTGCGCAGTTGAATTACCCTGCGCGGTGCTGCGACATAGGGTGTTTCGTCACGCCGCCGGCTTGAGGCAGAGCCGAGTGGCCCGCTACCAACTCCGTTTCAGAGTCCGCCATGCATGCCGTATCGACTGCCACATTGCGCCGCGGCGGAATCGTGTGTGGCTGGCGGATTCTGGCGTGGCGTGTTGGGTTTGGCGCGCCAACCGAATGAGCGCGCGGCACGGCGTTGCTGGGCGGGCTACTGGCGGGCAAAATGGAGCAAACAGGGCCTTCAGGCGGAGGCGCGGCCTGGTATCATGGCGGCAGGGGCTCAGCCGCGGAGGCGAGCCAGGTCGCCCATGGAGTAGCGGGCTGAGGACTGACCGTTGCATGCGGTCGGGGCAGCAGAAGCCTGCGGCAGGTGGGTGCGAACCTGAACGTGCTTGCACCAGAAGGGGAACAGGCAATGAACCAACGTACATGTCTGTGGTCAATGGTGTGGCCGGTGTTGGCGGGACTCGCGCTGCTGGTGGGGCCGGCGCGGGGACAAGCGGTGGTTCACGTGGATGCCGGTGCGAGCGGTGCGGGCGATGGCTCGAGTTGGGCGGACGCGTTCACGAGCGTCCAGGCGGGGCTGCACGCGGCCGATCCCGGCGACCAGGTGTGGGTGGCGGCCGGGCGGTATGTCGAGAATATCATGCTGGTTAATAGGGTCGCGCTGTATGGCGGGTTCGCGGGTGATGAGGACCCGGCCACGTTCGACCTGGCGGAGCGTGACCTGGCGGCCAATGAGACGATCCTGGACGGCAACCAGGGCTTGAGCGTCGTGGGCGCGAGCATGTCGGTGTATGAGGAGACGCGGATCGATGGATTCACGATCACGAATGGCGAGACTGGGCTGTGCCTGGAGTACTGTTGGCTCTTGACGGTCGCGAACAACACGATCACGGGCAACGGTGGAGGCACGTACGGGGCCGGATTGCACCTGGTGTGGTCCCACTCGACGATCACTAACAACACGATCACGGGCAACAGTACCGGATTCGACGGTGGCGGTGTGTTCGTCTGGGGTTCCTCCCCGACGATTGTAAACAACACGATTACGGGCAACGGTGCCGGATTCCACGGTGGCGGCGTGTGCGTGGCAGCCTTGTCGTCCGCGACGATCGCGAACAACACCATCACGGGCAATAGTGCCATGTTCGGCGGCGGCGGGGTCTGCGTGACAAGCTCGTCATCTCCGACGATCGCGAACAACACCATCGCGGGGAACACTGCCGGCCGTGAGGGCGGCGGGCTTTGCCTTGGCAACTGCTCCGCAACGATTGCGAACACGATCGTCGCGTTCAATTCATCGGGCGTTCATGTGGAGGATGGCGGCGACACGATTCTGCGGCACAACTGCGTGTACGACAATGCGGCGTACGACTACTCCGGGTTGGACGATCTGACGGGGACGGACGGGAACATCTCGGAAGACCCGCTGTTTGTGCTGACGCCGGGGCCAGGCCCGGATGGGGCGTGGGGTACGGGAGATGACGAGCCGGGCGACGCTCGGCTTTCGGCAGGGTCGCCGGGCATTGACGCGGGTGACAATGCGTATGTGCCGGAGTTCGTGACGACTGACCTGGACGGGAACCCGCGTTTCGTGGACGGCGGGGGCGACGGCGTGGCGACGGTGGACATGGGCGTGTACGAGTACCAGTTCCGGCCGGGCGACTTGAACTGCGACGGCGCTGCGAACGTGTTTGACATCGACCCGTTCGTGCTGGCGCTGACCGACCCGGCGGCCTACGCCCTCGCGTATCCCGACTGCGACCCGCGGCTGGCGGACATCAACGGCGACGGGCTGGTTGACGCGTTCGATATCGACCCATTTGTCCTGGCTCTGACCGGCGGCGCGGATTAGCCGGCCGCTACGCGCGGGGGCCGCTGTGTGTGCGAACGACGCGGCCGGCGCCGGCGCAGCGGACGCGGCCGGTGCCGATCAGGTTCTCAAGGCCGGCGAGGAAGTCCGCGCTGGGATCGACGCCGGCCTGAGCGCGGCGTTGGATAATCGCCTGGTCGCCCAGGGTGGTGGTGACCTCGAAGAGCAGGTCGCAAGGGCCGCGATGGCGGTCGCAGATTTGGCGCACAGCCGGCAAAAGGTCGGTGGTGGCCGGCGAGCTGGCCAGGGACACGATGACGCGGCGGGCCAACTGCCGGCGGGCCTGGTCGACGGGGATCACGCGGTTGACGCGGATGCTGGGCTCCTCGCGACGGGTGTCCAACTCGCCTTCGATGAACACGACGGCGTCCGGCTTGAGCAGCGGCTGCAACTGCTCCAGGGAATCCGGGAAGACCAGGGCCTCAGTAGAGCCGGCGAAGTCCTCGATGGTGAGGACAAGCATCTTCTTGCCCTCGCTGCGGCCCTGACGGATGGCCACGGGGCGGATTTTCGAGATCAGGCCGCCGAGGATGACGCTCGGGCCGGCAGGGCGGCGGCGGTTTTCGCCGTTGCCGCGGTCGGCCTGCTCGGCGAGCGCGGCCAGGCCGGCCGTATCGACGGTGCTGAACTCCTTGATGAGGTCCTCGAACTGGGCGAGGGGGTGCTTGGTGACGAAGAATCCGAGGGCGGCTTTCTCGTAGGCCAGCATCTCGGCGTCGGACCACTCCTGCGTGCCGATAGCGGGTCGCGGGGCGTCGGCGTCGCCGGCGAACATGGTGAGCTGGCCGGCGCGGCGGTCGCGCTGGGCTTGCTGGCCGGTCTCGATGGCGGCCTCGAGGACGTGCATGAGGGCGCGGCGCATGTGGCCGGTGCTGTCGAAGGCGCCGGCCTTGATGAGGGCCTCAATGACGGCCTTGTTGACGGCGGTGTGATCGACGCGCTCGCAGAAGTCGAAGAGGTCGCGGAAGGGGCCGCCGGTTTCGCGGGCGTGCAGGATGGCCTCGACGGCTTTGCGGCCGATGCCGCTGATGGCCTCGAGGCCGAAGCGGATTTCGCCGGGGCGGGCGGTAGGCGGCGTGGCGGTGGGCGCGGGTGCGCCGGGGTAGGCGACGGTGAACTCGACGTGGCTGGCGTTCACATCGGGCGGGCGGACGGGGATACCGAGCGTGCCGTCGGGCTGGTGGACGCGGCGGCATTCGTCGAGATAGGACGCGACCTTATCGGTGTTGCCGCTTTCGTAGGTCAGCAGGGCGGCCATGAACTCCACGGGGTAGTACGTCTTGAGATAGGCGGTCTGGAAGGCGACGACGGCGTAGCCGGTGGAGTGGGCCTTGTTGAAGGCGTAGCCGCCGAACTTGAGGATGTCGGCGAAGATGTTCTCGGCGATGCGCCGCGAGACGCCGTTGGCGACGGCGCCGGCCAGGAAGGGCTCGTGCTCGGCATTGATCATGGCCTCCTTCTTCTTGGAGATGGCCTTGGCGAGGCGGAAGGCGCGGCGGAGGGGGACGTTGCCGAGGCGATTCACGAGGCGTGAGACCTGCTCCTGGTAGACCATGATGCCGTAGGTTTCGCTGAGGATGTCGGTCATGATCTCGTGGGGGGTGGACCAGGGCTTGCCGTGCTTGCGGGCGACGTATTCGTCAATGTACTCCATGGGGCCGGGGCGGTAGAGGGCGTTGGCGGCGATGAGGTCCTCGATGCGGTTGGGCTTCATTTTCATGAGGACGTCGCGCATGCCGCCGGATTCGAACTGGAAGACGCCGCGCGTGTCGCCGCGGGCCAGCGTGGCGTAGACGCGCTGGTCGGCGAGGTCGAGCTGCTCGACGTCGATCTCGACGCCGTGGTGCTGGCGGATCAGCTCGCAGGCGCGCTGGATCTGGGAGTAGGTGCGCAGGCCGAGAAAGTCCATCTTGAGCAGGCCGACCTTCTCGACCAGCGGGCCTTCGAACTGCGTGGTGAGTTCGTCGGCGTCGGCGGGCTTGTAGAGCGGGATGAGCTCATCGAGCGGGACGTCGGCAATGACGACGCCGGCGGCGTGGACGGAGGCGTGGCGGGCGAGGCCTTCGAGCCGGCGGGCGTGGTCGAGCACCTTGCGCAGGGTGTCGTCCTGGTCATAGAGGCGGCGCAGCTCGGGCTCGCGGGCGAGGGCCTTGTCGACGGTCATCTTCAGCTCTTCGGGGATGAGCTTGGCGACGCGGTCGGCGGTGGTGAGGGGGACGTCGAGGGCGCGGCAGATGTCGCGGATGGCGGCGCGCGGCTTAAGGCGGCCGAAGGTGATGATCTGGGCGACGTGGCCGTACTTGGCGCGGACGTAGTCGATGACTTCCTGGCGGCGGTGCATGGAGATGTCGATGTCGATATCAGGCATCTCGTCGCGCTCGGGGTCCATGAAGCGCTCGAAATAGAGGCCGTAGCGGAGCGGGTCCACGCTGCTGATGTCGAGACAGTAGCCGACGACGGTGCTGCAACCGCTGCCGCGGGCGACGGCGAAGATGCCGTGTTCGCGGGCGTAGCGGACGAAATCCCAGACGATCAGGAAGTAGCCGCTGAAGCCCTTGTCGCGGATGACCCCGAGTTCGTAGTCGATGCGCTCGCGCAGCTCGTCGGATGGGGAGCCGTAGCGGCGGGCAGCCCCCGCGTAGACCAGCTCGCGCAGGTAGTCATCGGCGTTCTTCTGTTCGGGCGGGACGAAGTGCGGCGCGAAGCGGCGCGAGAAGTCGAACTCGAGGTCGCACATCTCCGCGACGCGCAGCGTGTTGGCCAGGGCCTCGGGGTATTCGGGCAGGGCGGCAGCCATTTCCGCCGGGGTCTTGACGTAGAACTGGTCGGACTCGAAATGGAAGCGGTTGGGGTCGTCGATGCGCGCCCGGGTCGAGATGCAGCAGAGCACGTCGTGGGAGGCTACGTCGTCGTGGGAGAGGTAGTGCACGTCGTTGCTGGCGATGGTGCCGAGGCCGAGTTCGGCGGCTAGGTCGGCGAGCTCGGGATTCAGCCGGCCTTGCTCGGGCAGGCCGTGATTCTGGAGCTCGATGAAGAAGCGGTCGGGGCCGAAGATGCGGAGGTAGTCCTCGGCGATGGCGCGGGCGGCCGGGCGGTCGCCGCGCAGCAGAGCCTGGGGGACTTCGCCGCCCAGGCAGGCGGTGGTGCAGATCAGGCCGGCGGCATGGGCGGCGAGCACTTCGCGATCGATGCGGGGTTTGTAGTAGAAGCCCTCGGTGTAGCCGATGCTGGCGAGCTTGACGAGGTTGTGGTAGCCGGTGAGGTCCTGGGCGAGCAGGAGCAGGTGGTAGCCGGCCTCGCGCAGGCCGCGGTTGTCGCGGTCCTGTCGGCGGCCGGGGGCCATGTAGACCTCGCAGCCGATAATCGGCTTGACGCCGGCCTGGCAGGCCTTGATGTAGAAGTCGATGGCCCCGAAGAGGTTGCCGTGGTCGGTGATAGCGAGGGCGGGCATGCCGAGTTCGGCGACGCGAGCGACCAGGTCCCCGCAGCGGCAGGCGCCGTCCAGCAGGGAATACTCGGTGTGCACGTGGAGATGCACAAAACCCGGGGTCGAACCGTTCGGCTCTGCCATTGCATTAATCTCAGCAGCGGTGCTTGCAGCGTCCTCGCCTCGCAGAGTGGATGCTATCGGCGGGCGTCGGGGTTGGCAACGAAGGACCGGTTGTCGGGCGCGTGCCCGGTGCCCGTGCCAGTTGGGAGGGCGTAGAATGACGGGAGCGGGCGGTCCGGACGGTCAGTTCGGCGGTGTCGGCGTGAGTTCCAGGGAGTGAAGATGCAGAGGAGAGCAGAGCAGTTGTTAGGGGCTGGCACGGGTGCGAGCCTGAAGGCGCTGGTTCGCTCGCGCGCTCGGCAGGTGCGGAATGCGCTGGACCTGCAACTGCGCGTGGCACCAGCGCGGACATTTCTCATCCTGGTAGCGCTGTTCGGGATCTGGGCTTCGCTGTACGTCGTGCTTGAGAGGGTTTTCCTGAACATTGGGCGACTGGATCTGATCGCGGTTGTGGCGAACAAGCACATTTTCGCACATTTCTTCCTGGTTCTGGCGGTGATGCTGGCGTTCTCGAATGCGATTCTGGCCTTTGGCTATCTGTTCGGGCGTGAAGAGGCCGCGCACCTGCTGGCGATGCCGGTGCAGCCGCGGCAAGTGGTGCTCGTCAAGTGGCTGGAGGGGTTGCTGCTGTCGAGTTGGTCGTTGTTCTTGTTGGGGGTGCCGCTGATGCTGGCGGTGGCCAAGCACACCAGCGTCGAGTGGTACTATTACCCGCTGTTCATCGGGCACTTCATGGGGTTTGTGATCATTCCGGCGACGCTGGGCGTGCTGGCGGCCTGGGCGGTGGCGATGTGGATTCCGCGCAAGCCGCTGCTGCTGATAATCTGGGGGCTGCTAATCGCGGCGGCCCTGGGTATCTGGCACTTCTGGAACATCTCGCAGGCGGGCCTGGCGACTGAGGAATGGATCAAGCTGGTTGCCCGGGAGCTGAGCCTGGCCCAGAGCCGGCTGCTGCCGAGCACCTGGTCGGCGGCCGGCATTGTCGCGGCCATCGAACGCCGGATCGGCGACAGCCTGGTGTACCTGCTGACGGTGTTGGGCAATGCGGCGTTCGTGGTGTGGCTGGTGGTCAACGTGGTGGGCGCGGGCTGGTCGGAGGCCTACAGCCGGGCGCGGCACAGCTACCTGCCGCCCGGCGTGCGGCGCGGCTGGATCACGGCGGGGCTGTGCCGGGTGTTGTTCTTCTACTTGCCGGCGCAGTTGCGCGTGATGCTGCTGAAGGACATACGCGGACTGGTGCGCGACGCCACGCAGTGGACCCAGATGGTCATCATCCTGGCGCTGTTGGTCATCTACTCGTTCAACCTGAGGCGATTGCCGGTGGACCTGGAGAATCCCAGCGTCAAAGTCCTGTTCACCTTCCTGAACCTGACGGTGATAACGTTAATTCTGGCGACGCTGACCAGTCGCTTCGTGTACCCGCTGCTGTCGCTGGAGATGCAGCAGCTCTGGCTGCTGGGCCTGCTGCCGACGAGTCGCACGACCCTGCTGCTGTGCAAATTCCTGTTCAGCCTGACGGTGACGGGAATCGCGGGTGTGGGCGTCATGACCGTGTCGGTGCTGATGCTCGATCTGCCGGCGAACTGGGTTCAACTGAACATCTTTCTATGTGCCGGGATGTGCTGTGGTTTGTCCGGGCTGTCCGTCGGCCTGGGGGCGCGGTTCCCCGTGCTCGGGCAGCGCAATCCGGCCCGCATCGCCTCAGGATTGGGAGGCACGCTTAACCTCGTCGCGAGCGTAACTTACGTCATGATCCAACTGGTCGTGATCGCGGCGGTTGTGATTTCCGAGTACCGCACGGCGGACTCGTTCTTCCTGCTGCCGACACAGTTCTCGTTGCGGACGTGGCAGGTGGCGGGCGGGCTGTTGCTGTTCAGCGGCATCACGGCCGCGGCGGCATTGTGGCTCGGGGCCCGGCATTTCGAGCGGCTGGAGTACTGAGGCAGTTGCCGCGCGGTTACGCCCAGGCGACTCGCCAAGCCGGCGGCTGCGGCGCTTGCGATGAACACGCAGTTGTCGTCTACTGACGCGGCCGCGCCGGCGCCGGGGGGCGCGCGGTGCTGGAGAAGCTGGTGGAGTTCTGGACGGCCCTGCTGGATGTTGTGACTCTGCTGGCAGCGGCGCTATTGCTCGGCGCCCTGTGTGAGCGAGTCCGGCTGAATGCCATCATCGGCTATCTGGCCGCCGGTACGCTGCTGGGACCCAACGCGCTGAACTTGATATGGAACCACGCGGCGGTTGGCGCCATCGCAGAGCTGGGCGTCGCCTTGCTGCTTTTCACGATCGGGCTGGAGTTCTCGTGGCGGCGACTGCGGAACATCGGGCCAATGGCCTTGGGCGGCGGCACGCTGCAAATTGTGCTGACAGGACTGGGGGCGGCGGCCCTGGGCCTGGCGCTGGGACTGCCAGGCCCATCGGCGCTGGCGGTCGGCGCGATGATCGCAATGAGCAGCACGGCGTGTGTGTTACGGCTGTTGACGGCGCGCACTGAACTCGACGCCGTCCATGGGCGGCATGCGCTGGGCATTCTCCTCCTGCAGGATGCGGCCGTGGTGCCGCTCGTGTTGGCAGTGACTATCCTGGGCAGGCACGCATCCGAGGTGCACTTCGGCATCGAGATCGCCCGCGCGGGAGGCGGGGCGCTGCTGTTGGCCGGTTCACTGTACGTGCTGCTGACGTATGTCGCGCCCCGGCTCCTGGCGATAGCCGAGATATCCCGCAATCGCGAGCTCGCGATCCTGCTGGCCATCGTGACGTTCATGGGTGCCGCCTAGTTCGCCCATTGGCTCGGGTTGTCGGCGGCGCTCGGCGCCTTCCTGGCGGGCTTGTTGCTGGCCGAATCGCCCTTTGCGACCCAGGTGCGCAGCGACGTGTCCGGACTACGGACTCTGTTTGTCACGCTGTTCTTCAGTTCCATCGGCATGGTGGCCGACCCGGCCTGGGCCGTGCAGCACTGGCCCGCCGTAGTGGTCGCGGTCGCGGTCATCGTGGTCGGGAAAGCCGCGGTGGCGTCGGGCGTGGTCTGGCTCTTGGGCGCGTCGGTCGGTCACGCGCTGGCGACCGGCATGTGCGTAGCGCAGGTGGGCGAGTTCTCGTTCGTGCTGGCAGCCGTGGCCCGCAGCGGCGGCCTGATCGACGATGATCTGTTCAAGCTCGTTGTCTCGGCCACCATAGCCACGCTGTTCTTGACGCCCGCGTTCGTCGCCGCAGCGCCTCGGCTGGTCAGCGCGTTCGCGCGAAAGAGCCGGTCTGGCGCTGCGACGGCCACGGGTGCCCTGTCGGCCGGCGCTGAAGAGCTGCGCGATCACGTGGTGATCGTGGGTTTCGGACCCGCCGGTCAACGCATAGCGGAGGCGCTGCTACCGCGCTATTGTTCTCGGGTCATCGTGGCCGAATTGAATCGCCGATCCCTCGACGTGGCGCGCGGCTACGGGCTACGGACGTGCCTGGGCGATGCGACGCGCAGCGAAGTGCTGGAGCAGCTTGCCTTGGCACAGGCGACGGCCGTGGTAGTCACCGTTCCGGATCCGAAGGCTGCTCGCCGAATCATCGAGGGCGTGCGGGCCCTCGCGCCCGGGAGCTTCGTGATTGCCCGGGCGCGCTACCATCTCTACCGCTGGGAGTTGCTGGTGGCTGGGGCGGAAGTCGTGGACGAGGAGGACCAGGTCGGTCTGCGGATTGCGGCCGCCGTGCGGCGCCGCCTGCGCCTGGCTGACGTGGCCCGGTCCCACTGACGCGTCGGCCGGCAAGTGCTCACGCCAGGCCGTATTCGGCCCAGCGGCCGGAGACGAGTTTCTGGATCGCTGCCGGCATCTCCAGTTCGGCCGGCCATTCCCGCACGGTGCCTTCGCCGGCGATTTTGCGCGTGGCGTCGATGCCCAGCTTGCTACCCACGCCGCAGACCGGGGCGGCGTGGTCGAGAATATCCAGCGGCCCGTCGGCCAGCACGATGTCACGCCGCGGATCGACATTGCTGCAGAGCTGGAACAGCACCTCGTCCTCGTTATGGACGTCCACGTGGTCATCAACGACGACGATGATCTTCGTCAGGGCCATCTGGCCCGCGCCCCACAGGGCGTGCATGACGCGGCGGGCCTGGTAGGGGTACTCCTTGCGGATCTTGACGAAAACGCAGTTGTGGAAGCAGCCGAACATGGGCAGGTCGTAGTCGATGATGTCCGGCGCGATCACCTGTAGCAGCGGTAGGAAGATGCGTTCGGTGGCCTTGCCGAACCAGTAGTCCTCCTGGGGCGGCTTGCCCACGATCGTGGTCGGGTAGAGCGGGCGGGCGCGGTGCGTGATAGCGGTGATGTGCCAGCGCGGGAACCAGTCGGCCAGCGAATAAAATCCCGTGTGGTCGCCAAACGGACCTTCGAGAATCAGCTCTTCAGCGGGGTCGATGTAGCCCTCGATCACGAACTCGGCGGTCGCCGGAACCGCGATCTCCGGCTGCGTCACGCACGGTACCAACTCAATGGGGCGGCCCTGCAGGAAGCCGGCGAAAAGGCACTCGTCGATGCCCGGGGGCAGCGGACAGGTGGCGGCATATGGCACGATCGCCGGCCCGCCCAGCGCCACCGCCACCGGCATCCGAGTGCCGCGCTCCTGGCAGCAGCGGAAGTGGCGGGCGCCGTCATGGTGGGGGTGCCAGTGCATGGCAGCGAGCCTGGGCTCGAAGAGCTGAACCCGATACATGCCGACATTACGCTCGCCGGACTCGGGATGCCGCGTGAAGACCGCGCCGAGCGTGATGAACCGGCCGCCGTCCTCCGGCCAGCACTTGAGGACTGGTAACTGGAACAGGTCGGCGTCGTCGGTGTGGACGACCTCCTGGCATATGCCCCGCTTGACGATTCTCGGCGGCAGGCTGCCGAGCTGCGCCAGTTCGGGGAGCTTGCGTAGTTTCTGCATCAGGGTCGTCGGAATCTCCGGCTTCAGGACGTTCTTGATGCGCTCGGCGGCTGCGGCGAAGCTCTCCGTCCCCAGCGCCAGGCACATGCGCTCAGCGCTGCCGTACGTGTTGATCAGCAGCGGATGGGCCGAGCCGCGTACGCGCTCGAACAGCAGTGCCGGGCCGCCGGCCTTGGTCACGCGGTCGGCGATCTCGGTCACTTCCAGGATCGGATCCACTTCGACGCTGACGCGCTTTAGCCAGCCGCGCTGCTCCAACTCCCGGACGAACGTCTGCAAGTCATCTGCGGGCACGTGCTGCACCTCCACCTGCCAGGGAAAGACGGCGCCGGCAGAGTATAGGTTCTGTCCGGGCGGCGCTGTAGCGGGGGCGCGCTGGTTTGCGGGGCGCGCGGTACAATTACGGTGGTGCCCGGTAACGGGACGCGGGGCAGGCGCCGGGCAACGGAGAGACGTGGCGTGGGTTGGCACGAGCGCGACTATTCCAGCGACACCTGGGCCGAGGTCGGCACGCGCCGCGGCGGTCTGCGCTGGCCGCCGCGGGGGGCTGGGATTCTCATCATCGTTCACGTGGCGGCGTTCGTGCTGGTTCAGGTGCTCTTCTCCGAGGGCGCCGAGCACCTGGTCACAGCTATGACGTTGTCACACGAATCGGCCCACGCGCTCGGGATCCTGCTGCACCCATTCGCCACGCGCGCGGCGCTGACGCTGATTTTCAGCGCGGTGATTATCTGGCTGCTGGGCGGTCATGTCGAGCGGCTACGCGGTCGCGGCCGGATGTTGCTGCTGTATGTGCTGGGCAACGTCATGGCCGGGCTGGCGTTCTACCCGCTTGCGCGGTTCGCGCCGGCCGCCGCCGGGATTCCGTTGGACAGCCCGGCGGGCGCATCGGCGGCCTGGTGCGTGCTGGCCTGCACCGCCATGGCCGGTGAGCGTCTGCTGCTGTTGGGGCGCTACTGGCGTGCCTGGCACCTGCTGGGAATCGGGCTGGCTGTGATTGTGGGACTGATGTTTGCGTTTCATCGCTTGGGCGCGATCGGCTGGCTGGTTGCCCTGACGTCCGGCGCCTGTGCGCACCCGGTATCGGCTGGGTTGGCAGCGTGGCGATCGTCGGCCGCGCGGCGCCGGCCGGTAGTGCGCCCGCCGGTTCCGCGTCGTCCGTTGGCGGCAGAAGAAGTGGACATCGACGACATCCTGGCCAAGATTAGCCGGCAAGGCATCGACGCGCTTACGCAAGCGGAACGCGAGCGGCTGGAAGCAGCCCGCCAAGCCCGACTACGTCAGTCGCGCGATTGAATGACCCCCGCAGAGAAAAAAAGTCGCCGGCCGAGTCACTGGTGTGACCCGGCCGGCGTGTTATAGGCCTTTGTTATGCCGGCTTAAGCCCGGCTAACGCGCTAGTCCTGTTCGGACGGCACCGGCGGCCATATCTGCACCGGCTGCGAAGCGCCCGCCGGCACGCGGTAGGTTTCCACCAACGCCTTCTCCTGCGGCGAATACCGCTCGATCAGGCTGGCAACCTCCTCGTGCAGCAGCGTGCACATGTCCGCCACGTTCATGCGCGAACCGCCACGCTCGCGAGCCTCACGCAACTCCTTTTCCGCAAACGGCTTAATGCCAGCCGCCTCGGCTTGGGCACGCTCCGTCCGAGCTTGCGCCTGGTTCACACTCTCCGGCAACGCCGGCGTGCCGAACCAGATCGGGGTCTTCGCCAAGTCAACGTCACCCGGCACCAACGCCACTACATAGCCCGATTCCCAACCACTGTTGAGCCGCTGGGCCGGGTAGTCGCCGACGTACAGAACCGGCTCGGCGATCTGGCGCGGAATAATCAACGCCGGATCACTGACCTTCAAAACCAGCAGCGTTCCCGACTTCACGGTCGGCCGCTCCTGGCTCCAGGTGTACTCGAAACCATTGGTTAACGTGAACGGTCGCACGTAAACCACCGCGTCAACCGCGGCCGGCGTCGACGGCACCATCGGCGGCGGCGCCGCCAACACAACCGTCGTCAGGACAATCAAACCAGCAAACACGCTTATAAGTTTCATGAGCATTGATCCTTTCCGATTATCGTTTTCAGTCATCCGAGTCCGTGTCAGTGGCGACAGCAGTCGCCCAACTACGGACACGTCACGTCAAACACCCGCACCGCGTCAAGCGCCGCCTCGAC
>CAZYGM010000089.1:0-12542 GCA_964647015.1 uncultured Planctomycetales bacterium
CCTTCACGTACGCCCTGCCCGGCGAGTGGCGCGTGTTCATGGCCGCGCTGCTGGCAGTCGTGCTGGGCTTTCTGCTGAGCGTCGGCGGTGCGACGAGCCGACCCGCGCCGGCCGAACCGCCGGCGGACGCAGGTTCCCGCGCGCCGCGCTATGAGTCCGGCGTTTCCGGCGCGCGCTCGGATTCCTGACTGGCCCGCATGGCCGCAACCGCCCTGGTAACGTCCGCCAGGCTGTAGGCGTGAATGTCGGCGTCGTTGTTGACGGCGAACAGCGCGCCATAGGCGAACTCGCCGAACGCCTGTGCGTACAGGCATATGCCGTCGGTGTTCGCAATGGGCGGGGTACCGGTGAAGTCGCCCAGGTGTTCGTACGTTCGGCGGTCGAACACGTGCCAGATCGTGAGGTCCTTGCGCTGGTCCGTGACAACGACGAAGCCGCCGGCACCGTCCTCGAACAGCGCAAGGCCCTCGGGATCGCCGGCGACAAGACCATCGCCGAAGGTTTGACCCGTGAATGTGCCGTCGGTCGTATAGACCTTGACATTCCGCTGGCGCTTGTCCTCGTCACATAGCAGTACGCGTTCCATGCGATCATCGACGAGCACGGACTCGGCCTCGTGCAGGACGCCGCGGCCACTGCTGTCGCCGAAGGCGCGCACGAAGGTGGCGCTAATCTCGCCTCCGGCGGTCGTGAGGCGGTAGATGCAGACTGCCCGATCGGCCGGGACGTCAGCCTGCGTCACGTACAAGTATGTGCCGTCTTCACGTATGGACAGCGCGCCGCCGTAGGGGCGCTGCAGCTCGGCTTGGCCAAAGCAGCCGGCCGGGCTGAGGTCGTCGGCCCAGAAGGCCTGCACGCGGGCGCTATCGCGCTCGACCACAAGTATCGCGGCGTCGTCACTGGTATTCCGGCCGGGCGTTGCAGCTCTGGGGAGGCGCGCCGCGACGATACCGTTGGGGTAGCGAAACTGGCCGACCGCGCTGCCCGTGCAACCGTGGCTTCTGACGAACCGGCCCGTGTGGGCGTCGAAGATGTCGATGCGGTCAGCCTGCTTGGCCGTGGCAAACACCAGCACGCGGCCGTCGCCAAGCGCACAGGCGGCCAGTGAGTCCGTCGTGCCGTAACTGGTGCCCGAGGAGGTCCACGCCGCCGACACGGTTGCCAGTCGTTCGCGCGGCTGCTGGGCGTCAACTGTGGCCGCGACCAGGACGGTCCAGGCCAGCCAGGCAGTAGCGCGTTTCAACATTGCCGGTCTCCTTGCTTGCGGTGCTCGGTGTCGAGCCGCAGTTGAACCGACCCGCGCTAAGATCCAGTTAGCCGCGTGTTAAGTTCGGCACAAGCACGGGGCGCGGCCTGTGCGGAAACTGCAGGTCTTGGCTCGGCCGGCGGGAACACTGCTTTGGAGTCCGTCAGCCGGGAATTCTGGTACGCGGGCGTTTCTTCTTCTGCAGCTAACCGTTCGTTAATACTCGCGTGGTACCAGTATGCACGGGAAGTGTGTCCGCGACGCGCTTGAACAAGCACGACCCGGCCTGACAGTGTGCTGCACGTGCGGCGGGCGGACACCCTTCTGCGATCACACGCGTGTTTACTGGGTCCGGCACAAGAGTGTTGTCGGAATGAATACGAAGATGAACAAAAGGGAGCGAGGAGAGATCTGATGAAGGCAAACAATGGGAAGTGTGTCGCGCTGGTGGCGCTATTGCTGGGTACCCTGGGTGGGGTGCCGGCCATCGCCAACATGGCCATTACTGAGTACATGTACTCCGGCAGAGGCGGGGAGTTCGTCGAGTTCACCAACGTCGGTGATACGCCCATCGACATGACGGGCTGGAGCTTCGACGACGACAGCCGCATTCCCGGCGTCTTCGATCTGAGCGGCTTCGGCATCGTGGGCCCCGGGCAATCGGTGATCATCACCGAGGATGATGCCGAGACGTTCATTGCGGATTGGTCGCTCAGCGGCGTGGTTGTTCTGGGCGGCTACACCAACAACCTGGGTCGCAACGACGAGATCAACCTCTTCGACGCCACTGATACGCTGGTCGACCGCCTGACCTATGGCGACGGCACTTTCCCGGGCACCATCCGCACGCAGTACGTGAGCGGTAACCCAGGCACCCCGGCGGCGCTGGGCGAGAACGATATCTACCAGTGGGTGTTGTCAGAGGTCGGGGACGGGTTCGGCTCGTACCTGTCGGCGAACTACGACATCGGCAATCCCGGCTACTACGTGCCCGAGCCGGGCACCCTGGCGCTGCTCGCGCTGCCGGCGCTGCTGGCGCTCGTTCGGCGACGTGGATAAGGGCGTGCCCGAGCGTCCGGACGACTACGCGGAGATCGAGCGCCGTAACGGCCGTGGTCCGGCGGCGCTCGATCCCGCGGCGTTGTGCGGCGCTGCCAGTAATACGTCTGCAATGATCGCACCGGCTACCATTTCCGCTTTCCAGGCATGCGAGGATGCAACATGTACTTTGCCGGCAGGTTGACGGTCCGCCGAGGATTCACGCTCATCGAGCTGCTGGTCGTGCTGGCGATAATCACGCTGCTGCTGGCGATTCTCCTACCGGGGTTGCGTAGTGCGCGGGAGCAGGCCCGGCAAGTCAAATGTGGGGCGAATCTCCGCAATCTGGGTGTTGGCATCCATGCGTACGCGACCAGCAACCGCGGCTACACGTGCAGCGGGTCGTTTGATCCCGATCTGTCAAAGGGCCGCGACGGTCCCGTGGACGAGATCGGCTGGGTGGCCGACCTGGTCAACAGCCGTACGGGCTTCCCGAACGAGCAGCTCTGTCCCTCGAACCCGGCGCGCTACAACCAGAAGCTCGGGCTCGACACGCGCGGCCGCTATGACGAGCAGGCCGCCCGCGACCTACTGCGGCGCGGCTATAACTCCAACTACACACAGTCCTGGTACATGGCCCGCACCGAGTGGAACCCGGGCTCGCGTGACTACAATCTCAAGCGCGTCAGCGCTACTCTCGGGCCGCTGGCGCTGGGTCGCTGGCTGCGCGTGCCGGAGGCGCGCATTCCCTTGTTGGCTGACGGGCGCACGGACACCGACAACTTGGTGCTGGGGGAGCGCGCCGTCAAGAACCTGAGCGATGGCCCGTACGGCGGTCCCTATGGCACACAGAACTATGCGGACTTCGGGCCCAGCCACGGCTTCGGATCCTGGATCTTCGGCGGCCACAAGGGCCACAATCGCGTGCGCGCCAACGTGCTGTTTGCCGACGGACACGTCGGCGTGTTCGACGACAAGAATCGGGACGGGGAGTTCGCCTTGAACGGCTACGTCATGCCGGCCGAGCAAACGGATCTCAGTGAGGCCCTGGTGTTCGACGGGGTACTGAGCATCGGCCGGCGCTCCGTGGAGTCCTTCGAGCTGAAGTGAAGGGCGCGGCACAGGGCCGCCCCGCCCGCGCAGTAGCAGGGCCGAGCGCGCGAACACGGTGTTCGCTCGGCGCAAACAGACCTCGGTAAGCATTATTCTGGAGGAGCACCCATGCGGAGGGGTATCACCTTGGCGCTTGTCGCCCTAATCGGTCTCATGCCGGCCAACGCCACCGTCTTCATCAACGAGGTATTCATCAACCCGCCGGGTAGTCTGGACGATACGCGCGAGTTCATCGAGTTGCTGGGTACGCCCGGCAAGAAGCTGGACGGCTATGCGGTCGCCCTCGTCAACGGCGCCATGACCAAGTACTACCCGCTGGGCAGCATACCGCCGCGCCCGCTGGCCCAAGAGATCGACGAGTTCTTCAGCCTCGACGGCTTGGAACTCGGCCCGAACGGGCTGCTCGTCCTGGGCATCAGCATCAGCAGCAACTACCCCACGCTGCTGAGCGACACCAGTTTCCGGCGCTGGAACAACGTCTGGAACGGCGGACTCGACACGCCCGGCAAGCTCGAGAATGACGGCAGCAACACCATCATGCTGATCCGCAACCGCCCGGGCCGGACCCAGGCCGACCCCACCAATCCCCTCGGCCTGCTCTGGGGCAAGGACATTGCGCACGATGACGAACTCATCACGCCGGTCATCGATCCGCAAACGCAGCAGCAGGTTGACCAGTACGGCGACGGTAACCTGGACAAGGGGCAGCCCAATGGCATGGGTGGATACACCCTTGATATGAAGGGCGCCAGCACGCCCGACGACATCACCGACGACCTGGAAGTCGTGGACGAAGTCAGCTACGAGCATGAGCGCGGCTGGGAGTACGACGTTGACGAGCGTCACGTGGACATTGGCAGCGCCTACCCCGGCCTGCCTTATCGCCACGTGCACGCCCTCGATGATCCCCAGGGCTTCAACCCCGATGTCCTGACCCGCGTGGACTACCGCACCAAGGGCGACGGCTGGCTGCCGGCCCCGGGCGCCATCGGCGAAATGCCCAACGGCAACAACTGGCAGGACACCGCGATGGAGCAGTGGCTCCGCGGCGAGAGCTTGGTCGGTAGCGGCGGCGCCGGCAGCGCGCCGCAGTTCTTCTACAGCAACGCGGACAACACCAACCCCGACGCCATTCAGCCCTACGTGACGAACGTGCCCCGCTGGCTCGATGACGGCGTTGAACCAGACTACGACTTCTCCGCCCCGTACACGTACCAGATCATGGCCGGGCGCCTTAATCCGCTGGCCATCCCCTTCATCCCCGGCGACGCGGATCGCGACGGCGATTGTGACGCCGACGACATTGCCCGGATTGCCGCGGTCTTCGGCGACGACGACTGGATCTTCAGCAACAGCTTCGCCGACGCCCCGGAGGGTGATGGGGGCGATCCGGCCACGCAGATCAGGCCCTGGGACGTGGATGCCACCGGCGACAACGGCATCGAGCCGAGCGACCTGCAGTGGACGTTGAACTTCCAGGGCAGCACGACCGGCCAGATCGTTGGCGTACGCTATGCCAGCACCACGCCGGCGAGCACGGGCGTCGTGTTGAACGACAACGCCGGGACCACGTGCACCATCACGACGGCCGTCGCGGTTCCCAGCGGACGGGCGCTCGACGAGCTGTCCGTGCATGACGAGGTTGAGATCACGGTACGGGCCGAACTGACGGCGGGCGCGAACCTGACTCCGGGCGCCGAAAACGGCGTCATGCAGTTCGTCCATGACATTCTGCTGGACGGCGGCTGGGTGGCCCAGGTCGTGAGCGTCGAGGCGCTGGGCGAGTTCAACAAGACGCGCCCCGAGATCGAACTGCCCCGTGGCGTTCTGGGCGACGAGGGCCTCGACAATATCAACGGGTACTGCACTGATTTCACGCAGGGCCTGGACGGCCCGGCGGACCTCTACCGCGTTGTTATACGGGCCGTCGGCCTGGGAACCACCACCGTGGCCCTGTACCCGGCGACTGCCCCCAATTTCAGTGCCAGCACGCCGCACGGCCTGAAGATCGGCCATACCAGGAGCAACGGAGACCCGGCGTTCAGCTACTACCCCGCACCGATCACATTGACCGTCGTGGGCGGGCCCGTTCCGGGTGACTGCGACGGCAACGGCGACGTGGACGCCGACGACTGGCCGCCGGTGGCCGCCTGCCTGACCGGCCCGCAGGTTCCGCCCGCCGGTGATTGCGTCTGTGCGGATCTGGATGGGGACGGCGACGCCGACCTGGCGGATTTCGCGGCGTTCCAGTTGCTGTTTGGCGAATAAGGCCCGCCGACACAACGCCGTGGATTACCCATGGGTTCGGTAGTCTGTTCAAGCTGCGCTGTGGCGTTCGGCCGCGCAACAACGATCTTCGGCAGCGCCTCGCAGACCGGCCGGCGTCCTGATGGTATCATGGCCGTCAGGCCGCCGGCTCAGCGGCCGTGCGGGAGCATGTGATGACCAACAGCACTGCCGATTCGCCGACCGATCCCGGCCCGCCCCCGGGCGACGGGCCGGACCCCACGCAATTGCGCAACGCGCTCAAGGCCTTCAAGAAACGCCTCAAGCTTACCCGGCTTGATGATGAATCGCGCCTGGGGCACGGCGCCATGAGCAGCGGCGGCAAGTCCGGCATAGTGGCCATTACGCCGCCGACACAGTACCCCCAGGCTGTGTGGGACGAGTTGGTCCGCCAGGGCAAGCTCCGCCGGGCCGGCTACGGGACGTACCAGCTAGCCGACGAGCGTTAACCCTCCGCCCCTGGTGGCCAGAGTTGCACGCGAACCGGCCCCCGACGCGCCCAGAACGCGCCGACATCTCCCGCGAAGCAACAGAGCCATAGACCACGGCGTCGTTGGCGCTGGGCTTGCCAGGGCACCATCGTGCTGATAATCCTTCAACCCCCAGCCAAGAACTCCCGAGCCGTGCTCAGGGGACACCGATCGCATCGGCTGTCACCCGGGCCGCGGCTGCCTGCGACGGAACTGCCGCTTCGCTGTCACTCAGCGCAGCGTCGGAGCTGATCTTTGACAAATGGACGCTCGTGACGCTGGCAGTGCCGCCGGCTGTTGCACACTAATCCGGCGGTTGCGACCCGCGCGCTCGCTGGCCGGGCGCGCGCCGACCACGCCGCAGGTGCGGCCAATGCAGGCGCCGCACGCGCTGCACGGCCACCAACACCACGAAGTACGCCGGTATCGCCGCCGCGGTTCCCACCACCACACCGCCGATTGTCAGCGGAATCAAAATGTCACGCCCGATGCCGATGAATGCCAGAAACTGATCGTACACCTCCCATGCGTCCAGGTGCGCCAACCCGGCCATTGTGCGCCCTAGCACCTGGCGAACATGCGCCGCCGGCGGACCGGGCCAGACCCGGCTGCCAACCCAGTAACATAGCGCGTAAATCGGCGGGATGGTCACCGGATTCGTTATCCAAACCGCGGCGGCTGCGATGATCCTGTTAGCATTGCAGAAAGTGGCCAACAGGACGGCGCAGATCATCTGCACCCCCAACAACGGCGTGAACGCCAGGAACACGCCGATCGCAGCACCGCGGGCAATGGCCGCCGGCGAGCCGCGCAGCATGAGCAGCCAGCGCAGGACGCGCCGCCACCAACGCGGGCTGCGCGCAGCACGCCGCCCGGAGCGCCCGGGGCTAGATGTTTCTTTGGTCAGCGCCGCCATTCCAGTTCCGTACCACAGTCGGCCCCCGACCGCAACGGCCCGACCCGGGCCGCTGCGCGAAACCTCGCCGACAACCGCGCCCCGCACCCCGCTACCCGGGGCAGACGGCTTCTCGCTCGGACGTGTCCCGGATCGGCCTGCGCGGACACCACGTGACCGAAGCCCACCGGCCACCTCTGCAGTCTGCACCCTCCCCGCCGCCGGTCGGAACCACTCATCCGCCCGGCTGCGTCGCGACAGCCGCCGCCGACGGCGGATCAAGCACAACCAGCGGCCCACGGCCCCACGCCACCACTCCCACGGTCCGGGTGTTCAGATCGAGCAGGACGATCCGGTGGCCAAGCTGGTAGACGACCTGCTCGCCGGGCAGGATGGTCGGGTTGCGGGCTGCCAGCGACCAATCCAGCGGCGTCTCGTAGGCCACCCGAAGTGACCGTCCGGTCTGCGAATTCTTCGCCCACAGCCCTTCGGCGGCCCAGAAGCCGTTTCTCACCGTCCAGCCGGCGTCTTCCACACCGGCGGGACGCGGCGCCGCGTAGCCGAGGTTGCGCCCGTGGTGCTCGTATCCGTGTTCGAGTTCGCGTTGGGCTACGGCCGGATTCGCTGCGAAGCAGGGCATGAGCAGGCGCGACTGGTCCTGCCTTCGGTCGTAGTACGCCACCCACAGATCCCAACAGTCGCCATTCTCAGAACGCGCGGCATAGAGCGTGGCATCTTTCGCGAAGAGTCCCAGGGCGAGCAGGCGCTCGGCCTCCGAGCCGTCGGGACGTATGCGCCATAGGGCGCCGTCGGTTGGGCTGATGTAGTAGATCAGCGGCTGGCCCGACTTGGCGAACGTGGCAGGTTCACGCACACGCATCGTCAAGATGGTTCGAACGGTCGGAAAGGCGATTAGGCCGTATGCCAGTATCAGCACGCCGTGCGAGGCCAGTTGTCCGTACAGGCTGGCCCGGAGGCCGCGCAGCGACCAGCCCGGCCGGCCCCAGAACGCCAACATGCAGAAGGGCCACTCGATGATGGCCGACAGTCCGATCAGGAGCACGAGCAGCGCGGCGTGGATGTAGGCGATATTCGCCAGGGTCAGAATGCTGGCAGCGGTCTGCTCAAGGGCGGGTCCGTACTTGAACAGCAACCCGACGCCCAGAAGTGCCGAGACGTAGTTCGCAATGATCAGCAGCGGGATGGTCAGCCGGCGCCGCAAGCCGAACCAACGCGCGATCAGCCAGCCTTCGAAGCAGCCGATGAGGGCGTTTCCGACCGTAAGGTGAAACAGGCTCGCCCACATCAGGGGCGTTCCCATGTTTGCCAGCAGCGGCGGGCTAATAGCGTTCATCGGCATACCCGGCCTTTCTGGATGTGCTGTGCGTGGCCGTCCATTGGAAGCTTATGGACGCAAGTCCGCCCGGAAAACTGCGAGCAACGCGAAGGTATTGACTTCACGCAACTTGCGGTTCCGCTGGCCCGCGTGGGCCGCCAAGTGTCCAAGCAGGTGCCCGGCCGGGCCTGGCGCGGCTGCCCCTGGGTCGTCCGGCGCCGGCTGGGAGTGTCATGCAGTAGAAACGCCCCGGCCATGGCGACCGGGGCGTTGGTGTCAGTACTCACATCTGCTCAACGCTGTCTACAGGCGCTCGGTGATGGACTTGCCCTGCAGGAACAGCATCAGGTAGTCACGCCCGCCGGCCTTGCTGTCGGTGCCGCTCATGTTGAAGCCGCCGAAGGGTTGCACGTCAACGAGGGCGCCCGTGCACTTGCGATTGAAGTACAGGTTGCCGACGTGGAACTCGTGCCGGGCGCGCTCCAGGCGGAAGCGGTCCTTGGAGAACAGCGCCCCGGTCAGGCCGTAGATCGTGCCATTGGCAATGTCCAGGGCATCGTCGAAATCGCGGGCCTTGATGACCGCCAGCACCGGCCCGAAGATCTCCTCCTGGGCGATGCGCGCGTTGCGATCAATGTCGGCGATGATCGTCGGCGGAATGAAGTAGCCGCCGTCCGGCACCTTGGTGTCCGCCAGAACCGCGCGGCCTTCCTTCTTGCCGATCTCGATGTAGTTCTTGATGGTCTTGTAGGCCTTCTCGTCGATCACCGCGCCCATGAACAGGTTCTCTTCGTTGGTCGTGTTGCCGACGGTGAGCTTGCGGGCGCGCTCGACGATCTTGCTCAGCAGGGCGTCGTAGATGTCCTGGTGGGCAATCAGCCGGCTGCACGCCGAGCACTTTTGCCCCTGGAAGCCAAAGGCCGAGTAGACCACGGCTTCCGCCGCAGCGTCCACGTCGGCCGTCTCATCCACCACGATGCAGTCCTTGCCGCCCATCTCCAGAATGGCGCGCTTCAGCCAGATCTGCCCCTTGGCGAGCTTGCCGCAGCGCTCGTAGATGCCCAGGCCGACGTCCATCGAGCCGGTGAACGCCACAAAGCGGATCTGGGGATGCTCAACCAGGTAGTCGCCGATCTCGCCCCCCGAGCCGGGCAGGTAGTTGATGACGCCCGGCGGTAGCCCGGCTTCCTCGAAAACTTCGCACATGATCGCCGCGATGACCGGGGCGGCACTGGCCGGCTTGAGCACGCAGGTGTTGCCGGTCACGATCGTGGCGCTAGTCATGCCGCACGTAATCGCCAGCGGGAAGTTCCACGGCGGAATCACGAGCCCCACGCCCAGCGGGATGTAGCGCAGCTCGTTGTCCTCGCCGGGGAACGGCGTCACGGCCTGTGGCCCGCCCAGCCGAATCGCCTCGCGGCCGTAGAACTCCAGGAAGTCGATCGCCTCACACGTGTCGGCGTAAGCCTCGAGCCAGCCCTTGGACTCCTCGAAGCACATCCAAGCCGACAGCTCGTATACGCGGCGCCGCATGATGGCGGCCGCCTTGAACAGCACCCGGGCACGCGTCTCCGGCTCCACGCGGCTCCAAGTCTTGAATGTCGCGCTGGCGACTTCGATAGCCTGCTGGGCGTGATCCTGGCTGGCTTTCGCGACGTAGCCCACCACCGTCTTGTGCTCGGCCGGCATCAACGAGCTGATTTTCTTATCCGTCTCGATGCGCTTCTCGCCTATCCGGAGCGGATAGGTGCGACCTAGCCGGGCACGCACGTCTTTCAACGCGGCCAGCATCTTCTGACGCGGCTCGGGCTGCGAGAAGTCAACATAGGGTTCCGGGCGATACGGCATCAACATGGCGGCAAACCTCCATCCTGGCCAGCGAGCAATGCTTGTTACCTATCAGCCGCGATCGCTCAAAGCGGCGTCCACCGAACCAAGCAGTATAGCCGCGCCGGCGCCCGCTGGCACGCCGCCCGAAACGGGCAATGGCGGCCCGCGGCCGGTACAATGCCAACCGCCTAACGCTGTCGTTGGGGTATGCCGAATGACCGATTCCCGCCCGCAACTGGGCTTGGCCGGCGAGCGTCTGGCTGAGCGGTTTCTCCGCCGCCAGGGCCTGAAAGTGCTGGAGCGGCGCTACGCGACGCCGGTCGGCGAACTGGACCTCGTGATGCGCGCCGGCGAAACGATCGTCTTCGTTGAGGTCAAGACGCGCCGCAGCCGCGCTCTGGCCGACCCGCAGGACGCCGTCAGCGGGCCCAAGCGGCGCAAGCTGCTGCGCTGTGCGGGCTGGTACCTGCGCCGGCGCGGCTGGCAGGACCGGCCCTGCCGGTTCGACGTCGTCGCGGTGGTCGTGCCGCAGGACGGCCCGGCCGAGATCGAGCACTTCCCGGCGGCGTTCGTTCCGGACCGATAACCCGTCGCGCCGACGGCGCCGAATGCGGCCCCGGCTGATGGAAGTCCCGGCTGGTTCCCCACTAGAATGTCCCCTCGACCGTCAGGAGCGAGCAACTTCGGGAGCATGATGATGATCAGGGAAGCGGACATCGAGCGGCTGTTTCACTCGATCCTGGAGCGCATTCAGGACACCGACCTGCGGAACAAGACCGTCAAGACATGGGCGCTGGCGTGCCAGCGCGGCGGCTGGGAGAGCGTGGAGGAGCTTAAGAAGGTTCCGTTCACGCTCCTGACGGATTGTCGCGGCATCGACTTCATTGAGCACACGATCGCCGTCACGGAGGGCGCTTACGGCCTGGCACGCGCCCAGGAGGCCGCCTACGCCCAGATGCCGTACAAGATCGACTACGATCGGCTGCTGGCGGGCGGACTGCTGCACGATGTTGGCAAGTTGCTGGAGTTCGAGCCGAACGGCGCCGGTGGGTATCGCAAGAGCCGCTCCGGGATGTGCGCCCGGCACCCGATCTCGGGTACGGCCGTGGCATACGAGGTGGGGCTGCCGCCGGAGGTGCTCAACACTATCGCCTGCCATGCGAAAGAGGGCGACGGCCGGCCGCAATGCGTGGAGACGATCCTGATCCACCAGGCCGACTTCGGCACCTTCGACCCGCTCGTTATGAAGAAGGCCGGTACACTGATCGAATGAGGCGGCCCCGGACAGGATCGCGTCCGGCGGCGCTGCGCACATTCACTAGCCAAGAGGAAGTCCGCGATGGGCAAAACCATCATCGAGAAGATACTCGGTGCACACGCCGGCCGGGCCGTACAGCCGGGCGACATTGTCGACGTGGAGATTGACGCCCGCGTGGCGCGCGACTTCGGCGGCGCCAACGTGGTCAAGAACATTCGGGACAACGGCCTGGGGGTCGCCGATCCGCAGCGCACGTTCTTCACTTTCGACTGCAATCCCGGCGGCTCGGACCAGAAGTACGCCGCCAATCAGCAGGTCTGCCGGCTGTTCGCGCGTGAGTACGGCGTGCGCGTTTACGACGTTGACGCCGGCATCGGTACGCACGTGGCGATTGACGCCGGGCTGGTCGGCCCGGGCGAGACGTTGGTCTCGACCGACTCCCATGCGAACATCCTCGGTGCTATCGGGGCCTTTGGGCAGGGCATGGGCGACCAGGACATCGCCCACGCGTTCGCCTACGGCCACGTGTGGTTCAAGGTCCCGCCGACCATGCGGATTCGCCTGGAGGGCAAGCCGAGCCCGGAGGCCACGCCCAAGGACGTTACGCTGGCACTGGTCAAGCACTTCGGCGCGAACGGGCTGCTGGGTTACGCGGCCGAGGTGTACGGTCCCTACGTCGATCAGCTTGATCTGGCGGGCCGCGTGACCATTGCCTCGATGTGTACGGAGGCCGGCGGCATCATCATCCTCTTCCCGCCGAACGATGCGGTCGTGGAGTATTGCCGGCGGGCGACCGGCCGGGCGGTCACACCGGTCCGCGCTGATGCCGGCGCGGAGTATGCCGCCGACGTGACGGTCGATATCGCGGGGTTGACGCCGCAGGTGGCCCGACCGGGTCACCCGGACGATGTGGTGCCAGTGGCCGAGGTGGCCGGGACGAAGATCGACTCGGTTTTCATCGGGTCGTGCACGAACGGCCGCTACGAGGACCTGGCAGCGGCCGCCCGGATTCTCGCCGGGCGCAAGGTGGCCCCGGGCGTGGTGCTGAAGATCGTGCCGGCGACGGATGC
>CAZYGM010000090.1:0-12514 GCA_964647015.1 uncultured Planctomycetales bacterium
GGCAGCGTCGCCCGGCCCTGCTGCGACTCTGGCCGCTTACGGCGACCATGGCGGCTGCGGCAGCCCTGGTGCTGCTTACCGTCTCGCACCGCGCGCCCAACCGGGTGGCCGCGCCCGCAGCCGTTCATCTTGTGGCCGCCGCGGATTTCGCGCACGTCTGCGAGAAATGTGCCCTGGCCAGACACCACGACTCGCTGCAAGTCGCGCGGCTGTCCGCGGCCCAGGCCACCGACCTGGTCCTGGCCGATGCGGCGTCGCATTTCGCCGCCGCGACGCCGGACTTTCAGGCCCGCGGCTTCTGCCTGACGGGCGGCTGTCGCTGCTCGCCCGTGCCGGGTGTTCCGGCCGTACACCTGCATTACTGTCGGCGGGCGGACGTGCCGGCCGGATCGGCCGAAATCAAGGACGTTGTTTCGTTCTTCATACTCGCCGCCCCGGTGAAGTTCACTGATGCCGCACCATCTGCAATGTCGGACTGCGGCGCGGCGCGCCACCGGCGCGCCTACCACGTGGCTCACACCGCCGACGCCTTCAATGTCATTGGCTGGCGCGAGCACACATGCAGCTACGCCGTGTGCGGCGGCCTGGGCGGCGAGGAACTCATGCGGCTGGCCGAGGGCGTGGACTTCGCCGCGCTCACGCCGACGGAATTCGCCGGCTGGGCGGACGTGAGCAGGTTGCGCTCATGGCCGGCGCTCGTGGCCGGACTGATCGGCGTGGCCGTCTGGCTGCTGCTGCGAAGCCGGCATGCGCCGCGCGCGGCGCCGGTGGCGGTTGTCCGCGAACGTTAACGGCTCTGGCCGGCGGTCTGGCGGTAGGGGGGCTACGGCTCGGCCTTGATCAGGGCGTAGTCAACGCGGAAGCCGCCGGGCACGTCGGGGTCTTCCACGAAAGTGAATATCAACTCATCGCCGCACTCAAAGTGCACTCCCAGCAGCTTCTCGCTGCCCAGGGCCGTGCCGACCGTGGCGATGGCGGCGAGCTCGGAATCCGCCGGCTGATCAGAGAAATGCACGACCGTGTCGAAGGCGTCCGGATCGAACGTGGCCGTCTGGTTTGCCTCCGTATCGATGACGCGCTGGTACATCTCCTCGGTGCCGATCGCGACATTCCGGGCACACGTTAGCGTGACCGGCCCGTTGGAGGCATACGGCGCCAAGCGCAACTGCCGGAAGTTGATCGTTCCGGGCGGGTCGCGGTCCAGTGAGTTCCAGGAGGCGTAGGAGAACGACGCGCGGTAGGGCGTGTCGTTGATGAACAGAATGGACACGTTGCCCGTGAGTTCGGCCGTCTGGTTCAACACCAGGTTCACGCAGCCTTGCAGCAGCGCGCCGACCGCCAACAAGATCACCAGGCCGACCGTTAGCCGGGCCGGCTCCGCCAGGAAACGAGCATGTGTTATGCGCGACATCGGCATTCGTCTCACTACGGGCTGCTGCTCAGGGCCGGGCAAGCTGTCCGGCCGCCAGCTTCGCGCGCCGTCCATCTTATCGGCACACAACTACGATCGTGGACAATGTTAGCCCGGGCCCGGGCCGGACGCCAACCCGATCGGTTGAGGTGTTGGCCGGGGTACGCTGCCGGGCGTCTTGCCCCAGACCGGTCGGCCCGAGTTGACGAACAGCCAGGGGTGTCAATAATGCTTGCGGGTGGCAGGTCGGCCGCAGCCACATTCGCCCGTTCGCCCGTTCGGCCGGATGGTCGGTGCCTGTGATTTCATCGCGGCCGGAGGTGCTGCCGATAGGCTTATCGGCCTGTCGGTGCAGCCGTGGCACGTGGCTGCTCGGGTAAGAGGTGCTAAGTCATGCGGATGTACTTGTTGGCGGTAATCCTGCTCGGGTCCGCGTTGTCGGGTGCGACGTGCCTGCCGTTGCGCATCAACCCCAACGACGCCGGCGATCCCCCCACGCAGTACGGCGTCTCCATCCTGTCCCCCTCAGTCGATCGAACGGTGGCCGAGGGCACACAACTGAGCATTCGCTGGACGGCCTTCGCCGCCACCGGTGTGCAGGGCACCGCTACCCTCTATGTCGAGTCTCGCAGCGACTTGACGCAAACTGTTTTAGTAGAAGGAGTTGCCGTCGTTGGCGGCGCTGTGACCAGCACTTCGGTCTGGGACACGACCGGGCACACCGGGTCGCCCTATGTGATTTACGCCCAGCTTGTCACCAATGCCGGAACTAAGACCGTCACAGGCCCCGGGCGGATTACGGTCAACGCTCGCCCCATGCTCACATTCACGCAGCCGACCGCTGATACGACTTACAAGATTCGTGACGGTGAGTTGACCATTGGTTGGGAGGGGTACGACCCTGAGGGGGAGGGCGACGTGACGATCGCGCTCGACCCCGACGACGACCCGACCAGCGGCAACGAAGTCTTCATTCATGACGCCCGGCTGGACGAGTCGGACGACGAAGTGACGTTCGATTGGACCGGCGAGGACCTGCTCGGTGAAGACGTGCCGGCCGGCACGTACAGGCTCATAGCGCTGCTGTCCGACGATTCCCACCCCGAGTTCGCCGTGGACTCCGGCATCCTCATCACTGTTGAGGAAGCTGACGACGACGGCGATGACGATGACGAGACGGTGACGTTCAGCATCATCGAGCCGGAGGACGACGTTGACTTCCTCACCACCGATGCCAGCTTGCAGATCGTCGTCGGCGTAAACCAGTTTGACGATGTCCTGATCGACCTGAAGATCGACACAGACGATAACCACGGTAACGGCAACGAGTTAACGATACTGTCGCAGATGCTCGTCACCGGCGGGACGGAGACGGTGCCGTTTGACTGGGACGGTTCGCTGGTGGGCGGAGGTGCCGCCGCCGCGGGCATCTACAAGGTGTTTGCCGTGATGAACACCGGTGGCACGTCTCCGCGGACCACCGTTGGTGACGCCCTGATCTACCGGCGGACGGACGAGAACCAGCCGCTGATTGCCATCCTGCAGCCGGCGCGGGTCCAGACGGTTGAGTACGGCGATACATTGGCAATTCGCTGGCGCGACAATGACCCCACCGGGACGGCGACGATCAGGCTGACGATTGACGACGACAACATTCCGGATCAGGGTGAGGACGGGAGCGATCCCGAAGACATGGCGGAGATCGAGATAGTCAGTGACCTGGACGCCTCAACCTCGTTCGACGTCTATTTCTGGTCGGTTCCGGCCACGCTCCCGCCCGGGACGTATTACGTTTTCGCCTACATTGACGAGAATCCGGATGGCGGCGGACCCGGACTCTCGCACGTGTCAGTCGGGCCCGCGCCGGTAGTTGTCAAGGATCCGGCCGATTAAACCGGCCGTTAACATCCTGTTAGGGTTAGTCGCGCTCTGAGCGGCAGGGGGCTGGCGGAGAGGTCCAGAATCCACAATTTTTGCGAGAGTTACTTGTTTGATTGCCGGCCGATTGCGATGTATCATATGCCAAGCAGTTGTCAGCCTGACCGAATTTGGCTGCGAACCGAGCGGAGAGCAGGATGTCACTGGCCGGCGTTCCTCTTGATACCGTCTTTCGTGTTGCAGGCGTGCGCTCCGGCAACCCCCTGAGCATCAGGCTCATGGAGATGGGGTTGGTTGAGGGCGCGCCGGTACAGGTATTGCGACGCGCGCCGCTGGGCGATCCCCTCCACGTGCGTCTGGGTGACTACGAGTTGTCGCTGCGCGCTAGCGAAGCCGAACTCGTCGACGTCTCTCCGTACTGATTCCCGTTACAGCGCGGCTTGGCTGCACGGCTGTTTTGCGCGGTGGGTTTGGTCTCGAGCATGTGACCTGCTCGACGATGAGTGTCTTTCCGCCTGAGGGGTCCTTGTCGAGATTGCGACCCGCTTCTGCTCAGCCACCCTCAACCGAAGGGGAGCAGCGCACGCGTGTTGTCGCCGTGGTTGGCAATCCCAATACCGGCAAGACCACGCTGTTTAACGCGCTGACCGGCTTTCGGCGCTCCGTCGCCAACTACCCCGGCGTGACCGTTGACATTGGCCGCGCTCCCCTGCGCGGCACGCGCCGCCCCACGGAGTTGCTTGATCTGCCGGGCACATACAGCCTGGCGGCGGTGTCGCCGGACGAATACGTCGTCACCTCGGCCTTGTGCTGCCGGCTGGATCCGCGCGCCTGCCCGGACGTCATTCTGGCAATCGTCGACGCCGCGAACCTGCAACGGAACATGTACCTGCTGAGCCAGCTCCTGGAGTTCGAGCTGCCGGTCGTCATCGCGCTCAACATGATGGACGTTGCCCGGGCGCGGGGCCTGGAGGTGAATGCCGAGCTGCTGGCCGAGCGGCTGGGCGTGCCCGTGGTTCCGGTGGTTGCGACTGACGCGAAGACGGTGCCGCCGCTCGTGGCGGCCCTGGACGCGGCAGTTGATGGAGCTGCGCCGCAGGTGCGGGCCGAATTGCCCGCCGCTTTGGCCGGCGAGGTGACCCGGGTGTGCGCGGAGTCGGACGGACTCCGGCCGGGGGCCGCCCTGCGTCTGCTGCTCGACAATGCCGGCAGTGGCGAACTGGCGGCACGAGTGTTGGGCGCCGCGCCGCGGGCTCTGGACGAATCCCGTCGCAGGTTGTCCGAGGCCGGAGTCGGCGATCCGGCGGTCGAAGTAAGGGCCCGCTACGCGTGGATCCAGCACGTTCTGGACGGCGTCGTGTCGCGCCCAGCGCGGCGCGTGACGACCGGATCCGACCGGATCGACCGCGTGCTCACCAACCGCGTGAGCGGTGTGGCCGTGCTGCTCGTGGTTCTGTTCGCCGTCTTCCAGAGCATCTTCTCACTGGCGCGCCCGCCGATGGAGTGGATCGAAACAGGCTTCGGCGCGCTTGGTGGTCTGGTGGCCGGCGTGCTGCCGGCCGGCATGCTCCAGAGCCTGATAGTGGACGGCGTCTTCGCGGGCGTGGGGGGCGTGCTGGTCTTTCTGCCGCAGATACTGCTGCTCTTTGCGCTAATCGCGGTGCTGGAAGACTGCGGGTACATGGCCCGAGCGGCGTTCATGGTTGACCGGCTCATGCGCGGCCTCGGGCTCAGCGGCCGGGCCGCGATACCACTGCTCTCCTCGTTCGCCTGTGCGGTTCCGGCGATCATCGGGACGCGGGCCATCGCCGATCGCCGCGAACGCTTCGTGACGATCCTGGTAATACCATTCATGAGCTGTTCAGCGCGATTGCCCGTATACGTGCTGATGGTCGCGGCCTTCGTGCCGGCGACGACCTACCTGGGCGGCTGGCTGGGCGTGCAGGGCCTGGTCATGCTGGCGATCTACCTGTTGGGCGCGGTCGTGGCGATTCCGGTGGCCTGGGTCTTGAAGCGGACGGCGTTCGCCGGGCCGACGCCAGGATTCGTGCTGGAGCTGCCGAGCTACAAGTGGCCGCGCCTGGCGACGGTCTGGCAGCGCGTGTATCTGGCCGGCCGCGAGTTCCTCGTAAGAGCCGGCTCGATCATCCTGCTCGTTAACCTGGTGGTTTGGGGGCTGGGTTACTTCCCGCGCAGCGCGGCGGCAGAGGCGGCCGTCACGCAACGGGCTGAGGTGGAGGGCTGGGACGAGCAGCAGTTAGAGCTGGAATTGTCGGGCGCCTACTTGCGCGAGAGCTACTTGGCGCGGATCGGGCATGCCATCGAGCCGGTCATCAAGCCCATCGGCTGGGACTGGCGCGTCGGTGTGGCCGTGGTGGCGTCTTTCCCCGCCCGCGAGGTCGTCGTGGCCACGCTGAGCACCTTGCTGAACCTGGAGGCCGAGGCAGGTGGCGAGCCGCACGCCCTGCGCGACGGCCTGCGGAACATGCGCTGGGAGCAAACCGGCCAGCCGGTCTTCACACTGCCGGTGGCCCTGTCGATCATGGTCTTCTTTGCGCTGTGCGCCCAGTGCTCCGCCACGCTGGTGATGATCGGGCGCGAGATGAAATCCTGGCTCTGGCCGGTCATTTCGTTCGTCGGCATGACCACGCTGGCCTACTTCGCGGCCTGGGGTACCTCCGCCGCGGCCGGTGCGTTGGGGTTGTAGGTGGGGGTAGGGGGGCGGAGCGGGTCGTTGCGCGACTACGTAGCAAGGCGTATACTTGGCGGCATGTCCCGCGCTGCCCTGAATAACCGCCGCGACTACCGGCGCATTCTCATCATTAAGCCCAGCTCGCTGGGTGACATCGTGCACGCCCTGCCCGTGCTGGCCGGCTTGCGGGCGGAGTATCCGCGCGCCCACATCGCCTGGCTCGTGGGCAGCACCTTCCTGCCGCTCATTGAAGCCCATCCACTCCTCGACGAAGTGATACCCTTTGACCGCGGGCGCTATGGACGGATGCTTAAGGACCCAGGCGCACTTCTCGCGTTCTTGCGCTTTCTGGGCGACCTGCGCCGCCGACGGTTCGACTTGGCGGTCGATCTCCAGGGTCTTGGTCGCAGCGGCTTCTTGGCCTGGGCCGGCGGGGCCGCCGAGCGCGTCGGGTTCTCGGACGCACGCGAGTTGGCGGGACTGTTTTACACCCGGCGCGTGCGCCGGCCGCCCGGCGCGGAACACGCGGTGGACAAGAACCTCGCGGTACTGGCGGCCCTGGGATTGCCGGCCGGACCAGCGCAGTTCGACTTGGCGGTCAAGCGGGAGGAACACCAGGCTGCCCGCCTGCTATTGGCGCGCGCCATGGGACACGTTCCGGGAGCGTTCACGGCCGTCGTGCCGGCGGCCCGCTGGGATAGCAAGCTCTGGCCGCCCGTCCGCTGGGCCGAGCTGATCGACCGCCTGCACGCTGACGGCCGGGGGCCGTGCGTCCTGCTGGGTAGCCCCGCAGACCGCGAGCTGGCCCACCAGGTGCGGGCCGCCTGCCGCACGGAGGTTATCAGCTTGGTCGGGGATACGACGCTCCGCGAGCTTGTCACCCTGCTCGATCTGGCGGACCTCGTGATCTGCCAGGATTCCGGACCCATGCACATCGCCGCGGCCCTCAAGAAGCCCCTGGTCGCGTTATTCGGACCCACCAACCCGCGGCGGACCGGACCCTACGGTTCGTCCGCGCGCATTATTGCCCAGCCGCTGCCGTGCGCGCCCTGTTATCGGCGGCACTGCCCGCTTGGACATCATGCCTGTCTGGCTGAGCTTCCGGTGGCGCGGGTGCTGGACGAAGTCCGGCGACTTCGGCCCGCGCCAGTGTCAGCCATACCTTAAAGCCTCCCCGTGAATCAGCCGACCCGATAAGCGAGGTCTGACTGCGCACGGTCCGGGTTTCGATCCCGGTTAGCCACGGAGCGTCGAGATGTCTGTAATGAAAGCGAATGCGCGCGCATTGGCGGCCTGCGTCGGTGTCGCCCTGGCACTGAGTCTCGGATGCCAGTATGAGTTCATCCCCCGTTTTCTGGGTGGTGGCGGATCGGCGATCAGCGCCGGCGGTACCATCTTCCCGGGGGGTGGCGGCACGTTTGCCGAGAACCTGATCCAAGCGCGGACGTTCACGGACGGCACCGCCGTCACGACGGTGACCTATCTGCTGCACGATCTGACCGCCGCCGACCCCGCCCGCGAAGCGGACGTCCTCTTCCGCACGCCGTTCGGCATAGATTTCAACGGCGACGGCAAGATCGATCCCGTCGTCGGCTATGGCAAGCGGCAGGCCGTGCTTCAGATCCTGCTGAGCGACCCGGACGCGCCGCCGGGCGTCGTGCGCTACACGAGCCTGACACTCGACAGCAAGCGCGACATGGAGAACCTGGCGGACGTGGCCGTGGGCGACATCGACGGCGACGGCGCCTTGGACATTGTGGCCGCCGCCAAAGGGGCCATCTGGTACTTCCGCCATCCCAGCGGCCAGCCCACGACGGCCCTGTCGGCCTGGGGCAATCCGGACCCAAACGACGAGCTGCGCGAGCGCATCGATGCCAGCTTCCTGCTGCTGACGGACGCGGAGATCCAGGCGATTATCACGCAGGCGATTGGCCCCGGCGTTAACCTGGATGATTACATCGTCACCGTGGAGCAGCTCTACACCAACGTCGAGCTTGGAGACATGGACAACGACGGCGACAACGACATTGTCGCCTCACGCAGCTTCATTCTGACGCTGACGCCCAAGCCCGACAAGCCGGTCGAGCCGCTGCAGATCGTGGACGGCGACGTGCTGGTGTTCATCAACCCGGGCTTCGCCACCGACGGGCGCAACTGGACCGCGCTGAGCGTGGGCAAGCACGAGCGCCAGCAGCGGCTGGACCGCGACGGCGCGACCGACCTCGTGCTCTACGATATCGACGGCGACGGCGACCTGGACATCATCTCGGCCGCCCGGCGGGACAACAACGTGCAGGTGGTCTGGTTTGAGAACCCCGTGCAGAACCGAGTTCGGCGTCCCGGGTCGACGCTGGCGCTTGACCAGCAATGGACGCAGTGGCGCATCGGCAGCATCCGCGACGCCTGGGGCATCGCGGTCGCCGACCTGACCGGCGACGGCCGGCCGGACGTCGTCGCCACCGGCGGCGAGCAAATGCAGATGGTGTTGTTCGAGCAGCCCGCCACCGGTCCGGCGCGCAGCTACGACTGGGACACCTACGTCCTGGCCACCTACCAGTCGCACGAGCCCCGCGACGTACTGGTGTTTGATGTTGACAACGACGGCGAACTCGAAATCGTGACCGGCGGCACCGCCGGCGCCATCCGCTACTACAGGAATCCGGGCGACCCGCGCGACCCCTGGGAGGCCCGTGCGGTCGTCACGTTCGATCCGCCCGGCGATGTCGGCCGGCTGGGTTGGGGTGATCTGGACGGCGACGGCGACCTGGACCTCGTGGCCGTGGTGGCGATTAACGATAGCGATCTTGGCGCCCAGATCGTCTGGATTCGCAACGACCTGGTGGTGCTGAGCGGCGGGAACTGAGTCTGACGAGGCGGTCGGCGCGCGGCGGAGTGGTCGGAGCGGCCCAGCCGGTACGCGGACTGCTGATGGTGCGATCGGAACGAGTCCCTCTAGCAGGTAGTAAGTCCCATGGCCATTCCTCTGCGTGTATGTCTGTTTGACCAGACCAGTTCACCGGCTGAACACTTCGAGCAGCCCTTCCGCGAGCTGAGCGACGTTCACATTGTCGCCTGCTGTTCGACGTGGCAGGCGTTGCAGGAGCTGCTGCACGCCGGGCCGGTCGAGGCCGTGGTCGTGAACCTGGACGCCGGCGAGCGCCGCAGCGCGCTGGCTACGGTGCAGCGCATCGCCGAGGTCGCCCCGGATTGCGGCGTGGTCGGCGTTTCAAGCGACGATCAGCCGGACACGATCATCGCGGCCATGCGCGCCGGATGCAGCCAGTTCGTGCGCTGGCCGATTGACGCCGGTGACCTGCGCAGCGCGCTCGAGCGCGTCCGCCAGACCTTCGCCGGCAACGCGGGCACCTGCCGCCGCATCTGCGTCGTCGGTTCGACCGGCGGCGCCGGCGCGACCACCGTGGCCTGCAACCTGGCCATCGAGCTGGCGCATGTTACCCAACAGCGCTGCGCCCTCATCGATATGGATATCCAGTATGGCGACGTGGGCTGTGCCTTCGACAGCACGCCGCGCTATTCCATCGCCGACGTGTGCCGGGCCGGGCGGGAGATTGACCGCACCCTGCTGGAAGACGCGCTCGACAGCCTGCCCTGCCACGTCTCGATCCTGACGTGCCCATCCGGCATGGATCCCGGACTCGAGCTGCCCCAGGAAGGCGTCGACCAGATGTTCCGGGTCATGGCCCAGATGTTCCCGTTCGTCGTCGTCGATGCACCGCGCTACTTCACGCCGGCCACCATGGTGGCCCTGGGCGGCGCCGACCGCGTCTTGGTTGTCTCCCAGCTCGGCGTGCCGAGTTTGCGCAACGCCACGCGCGTCTACGAGGGACTCATGCAGCTCGAGGTGGCCGAAGAGCGGGTTGAGATCGTGCTCAACCGCTGCAACGCCAGCTTCGAGCGCATTAAGCATGATGAGGTTGAGCGGCATTTCGGCCGTCCGGTGTTTGCCGCGATTCCCAATGACTACAAACGCATCGGGAGTGCCCGTGATCTGGGCCATCCCATCATGAGCGACGCCCCCAGCAGCCCCGCGCGCGTGGCCATCAAGAACATGGCCCAGCGTCTGGCCACCGATTACCTGGGTGAGGAGAACGTCCGTCGCAGCGGCGGCATGTTCAACATGTTCCGCCGCCGCCGGGCCAAGACCGCGCTGTAGCCACGCCCGCCGCGCGTGTGGCCGCTCCTGCTTTGCCACGCTTGCAGGCGCGCGGCGCAGCATCAGTCAATGTGTTGTCCGGTCAGTCGGGCAACCTCCGCGCAATCCTTGTCGCCCCGGCCGCTCAGGTTGATGACGATGCTGGCAGCGCTATCCAGTTCGCCTGCGCACTTCACGGCGTGGGCGACGGCATGCGCGGATTCCAACGCGGGAATGATTCCCTCCAACCTGGACAGCAGCTCAAATGCGGCCAGGGCCTCCGCATCGGTGGCTGCCACGTACTCGACGCGGCCGGTGGCATGCCAATGGGCGTGTTCCGGCCCGACGCCGGGGTAGTCCAGACCGGCCGCCACGGAGTGCACGGCACTGGTCTGGCCGTCGTCATCCTGCAGCACATAGGTATGCATGCCGTGCAGCACGCCCGGCCGACCCTGCGCGAGCGTGGCGGCGTGGCGCTCGCCCGCGAGCCCCTCACCAGCGGCCTCGACGCCAACCAACCGTACGGCCGTGTCCTGCAGAAAGGGGTGGAAGATACCGGCGGCGTTGCTGCCCCCGCCCACGCAAGCGACGATCATGTCAGGCAGTCGCCCGATACTGTTGAGCGCCTGGACGCGCGTTTCTCGTCCGATAACAGTCTGGAAGTCACGCACGATTGTCGGGAACGGATGCGGCCCCATTACGCTCCCGATGGCGTAGTGCGTGTGCGCCACGCTGCCCATCCAGTCGCGCAGCGCCGCGTTTATGGCGTCCTTGAGCGTTTGCTGGCCGCCGTCCACCGGAATGCATTCCGCCCCCAGCAACCGCATGCGATAGACGTTAAGCGCTTGGCGACGCACATCCTCGGCACCCATGTAGACCGTGCATTCGAGCCCCAGCACCGCCGCGGCCGTCGCCGTTGCGACGCCGTGCTGGCCGGCACCCGTCTCGGCAATCAGACGCCGTTTGCCCATGCGGCGGGCCAGCAGGGCCTGGCCAAGCGTGTTGTTGATCTTGTGAGCGCCGGTGTGATTGAGGTCCTCGCGCTTGAGGTAGAGCTGCGCACCGCCAACGTGTTCGCTGAGCCGGCGGGCGTGGTACAGCGGACTGGGCCGGCCCGCATAGCTGCCCAGATAATCGTCGAGTTCGCTCCAGAAGGCTGCATCCGCCTGCGCCTGCCGGTACTCCCGTTCCAGCTCCAGCAGCGCGCCCATCAGTACTTCCGGCACATACTGCCCGCCGAACGGGCCGAAGCGTCCCATGCCCGGCACGGTTCCCGCTGTGGCGTTCATACCCGTCGTCCCTGTACTGGGGCTGACCATGTAGCCGCGTTATTGGTGAATTGTAGCGGTGTCGCCCCGGATTTTGGGGTGCGAGCCGCCCGACCGTGGTTAAAATGACGGTATATGGCTCCACAAAAGCGAACCCGCCGTCGTTCCGTGACCCTTTCCGGCGCCGCCAACAGTCCGGCCGGCCGTTCGGCCCCCCGGAGACTGTCACGCCTGGTCTTCATTCTCCCGCTGGTCGCCGTACTGGCCGTGGCCGGTGCGTATCTTGTCGCGCGCGGCGGCCGGGCCGCGTTGCCGCCGGCCATCGAGGTGGCCCCAGGGACGGCGGCCGGCTGGAACGTCCTGCTGATAACGCTGGACACGCTGCGGGCCGACCGTGTGGGCTGCTACGGCTATCGCGAAGTGCAGACGCCCGTGCTCGATCGGCTGGCCGCCGAGGGCGTGCGCTTCGCCGATGCCGTGACCGTCACGCCGACAACCCTCCCCGCACACACATCCATGATGACCGGCCTGTATCCGCCGCGGCACGGCGTGCGCAACAACGGCATCTATCGCCTTGCCGGTGAGTACGAGACGCTGGCCAAACGGTTCTCCGGCGGCGGCTATGCCACGGCGGCGTTCCTGGGGGCGTTCGTGCTGGAGCGGCGGTTCGGGCTGGCGACAGGGTTCGATGTTTATGACGACCAGATCACGAATCCCGGCGGCGCGGGTGGTGACGCGCTCAACCCGCAGCGCCCGGGCAACTTGGTCGTCGATCCGGCGCTGGATTGGCTCGAGTCTCACGCGCGCACCAAGCCGGAGCGGCCCTTCTTCGTGTGGGTGCACCTGTTTGACCCGCACGCTCCGTACACGCCGCCCGAGCCGTTCCGTTCGCACTATGCGGCCCGACCATATGACGGCGAGGTCGCTTTCACGGACTTTCAGGTCGGGCGGCTGATGGACCAGCTCGACCGCCTCGGGCTGGCCCAGCGGACGGTGACGATCGCCGTCGGTGACCACGGCGAGGGGCTGGGCGACCATGGTGAAAGCACGCACAGTCTGCTGATCTACGAGTCGACCATGCACGTGCCGCTGATCGTGCACGGACCGGGGCT
>CAZYGM010000091.1:0-12393 GCA_964647015.1 uncultured Planctomycetales bacterium
GCCAGCGGATCGTGCACAATCGCCCCGGCCAGGGCCACGTCGTCGGCCCGCAGCATGGCGAAGTCCGCCGCCGCACCGGGGTTCAGATGCCCCAGCTCGGGCCGATTCAGGCACGCCGCACTGCCCGCCGTCGCCAACCGGAAGGCAGCGGCGGCCGGAAAGAGCTCCTGGTCGGTCCCGGCGGCGTCGCGCTCGGCCAGCACGGGCCGCACACGGGCGGACAGCAAGGCCTGCTTCATCTCGGCCAGCAGGTTGCCGCCGTCCTGGCTGCTGCTGCCATCGACGCCCAGGCCGACGCGGGCTCCGGCGTGCAGGAGCGCCGTGACCGCGGCCATGCCGCTGCCCAGACGCATGTTTGAGGTTGGGCAATGGACGACGCCAGTGCGCGTCTGCCCCAGCAGGGCGATCTCCGCCTCCGTCAGCCAGACACAGTGGGCCAGGTATACATCGGGCCCGAGCCAGCCCAGATCGGCCAGATACTGCACGGGCCGGCATCCGTAGCGTTCCAGGCAGAAGCGCTCCTCCGCCAGCGTCTCCGCCAGATGCGTGTGCAGCAGGACGCCGTACTGACGCCCCAGCGTCAGCGTGTCCCGCAGCAGCTCGCGCGTCACGTTGAAGGGGGAGCAGGGCGCCAGGTCGATGCGGCGCAGCGCGTACGGCGCCGGATCGTGATAGGCCTCCAGCACGCGCACGCAGTCGCGCAGCACGTCCTCATCCCGCTCGACGCAGTCATCCGGCGGCAGGCCCCCGCGCGAACGCCCCAGTGTCATGCTGCCCCGGCACAGGTGCAAGCGGATACCCAACTCCTCGGCGACCTCCAGCACGGCCTCCATCCGCACGTCGCTGCCGGCGGGAAACATGTAAAAATGATCGCTGGTCGTTGTGCAGCCGTGCAATAGCAACTCGGCCAGGCTGACCGCGGCCGCCGCCCGGACGGCGCTGTAGTCGAGCGTGCGCCAGTGTTCGTACAGCCCGCGCAGCCAGGGGAACAAGGGCAGGTTCTGGACGGCGGGCAGGCAGCGCGTCAGGGACTGGTACAGGTGGTGGTGGCCGTTCACAAGTCCGGGAATAACGACGTGCTGCTCCCCGGGCACAACCTGGTGAAACTCGCCCCGCTCCAGGCGCTCGGCAAACGTCGGCGCCGGACCCGACTCGAGCACCCGGCCGTCGCCGAAGACCAGGCTATGCCCGGCACGGACACAGACGCCGGTCTTGGCCGGCGTGATGATGGTCGCGTTGTGCAGGATGGCAGCCATGAAGAGACCCGGACCACGCGCGTCGGGAGTCCCACACGACGATGAAGCCCCATCCGAGACTGGCCTCAGGCCGCCGGGGTCCCTAAAATCGTGCCGGCGCTGGCGCGGCACGGACGACCGGGTTACCATAACGGCAGTCGCCACGGGAATCCACCGGGAGCGGACCCCGGCGGTTCAGACTAACGGCGTCCGCAGCCCGATGAGATTTCCAGGGCAAAGCATGGAGTGCTTCTTGACGCTGCTATTCTCGCTCACCGCCGCGGCTCGCCGGTGGGGCCTCCGAAAACCCGCGGAGCGCGCGACGCGACCTGCGATCCTGGCCGCTGCTGCGGCGCTGCTACTGCTGAGCGGCTGCGCGGTTCCCCAGCCGCGCGGCAACGGCCAACTCCACTTCATGCGCGAACCCCGGATGCAGCGCGGCTACTGGCTCTATCTGCCACAAGACTACGTCCGGGCGGATGACGCCTACCGGCAGCAACGACGCTGGCCGCTGGTCGTGACGTTCCACGGCATGAAACCCTTCGACCAGGCCCACGCCCAGGCCCGCGAGTGGCAGCAGGAAGCTGATCGTTACGGGTTTATTGTGGTGGCCCCCGAGCTGATAGCCCCGAACGTTCTGCGCCAGTTCCCCGTGCGCGAGGTCACGCCGGCGTTCAAGTCGGACGAGAGCGCGACGCTGGCTATCCTGGACCACGTTTACTCCACGACGCTGGCCTCGCGCGAACACGTGCTCTCGACAAGCTGGTCGTCCGGCGGCTACCTGGCACATTACATGCTTAACCGGCACCCCGAACGGTTCACTTGTCTGGCGGTGCGGCAATCCAACTTCTCGGCCAGCATCCTGGACCCCGCCCTCGTGCCGCGCTCCCGGAATCACGCCCTGCTGGTACTCACCACTCAGAACGACTTCGGCAACGTTAAGCAGGAGACGGCGGAGGCCATCAAGTGGTATGAGAGCAACGGCTACGGCGGGTTCGCCTGGATCGAGATCCGGGGCCTCGGGCACGAACGCACGCCGGACATGGCGGCGGCCTTCTTCGGCCACTTCGCCGGGGTGCGGCCGAACAGCCCGCCGGCCGTGCTGTCGCAACGCCAGGCGATTGCTGGGAATGCGCGCGGCATGGCCCTGCTGGCCGGCACTGCGGACAGCGCGCCTGCCCTGGCCCAGGCGGCCATGCCGGCAATGGGTGCGGACACCCCCATGCCCAGCCGATCCAGCAGCGCTCATCCGGTCCGGGCATCCCTCGGTCAGCCCGCAACCGCGGCGCGGCCAAGTCCGACGCTCGGGCCCGACCAGACGGCCGGCGCTCAGACGCCCAGCCGCGTCGACAGCGACCGGCGGGCGCCGCGTCCGCGCTCGCCGGTGAGCATCCGCGTGTCATCCGCGATCGGCACGGAGCCCTTGGCACTGGCATTTGCAGCCGAGTGTCCGGCCGACTGGCGCGTCAGCGGCAATTTCCTCTGGACACTCAACGGTGACCCGATCGCCAGCGGTGTGAACGGCCAGAAGACGATTACCGAGCCGGGCGAGCACACGCTCGGCCTGCTGGTAATCACGGCCAGCGGCGAGGAGCACCGCGCCTTTCGCCTGGTGCGGGTTCTGCCGCGGATTGAGCGGGCGAGTTCTGCACCGCAAGCCCGTGACAGCACGGACGAGGCGCGGCGGGACAGGGCCCCAACTTGAGCGGACAAGTCGGCGACGCCCGTTTGCCACCTGACCGGCTTTTGGTCACACTGCCGGGTGCGGCGGCAACGGGGACGTTGTCGACCGGAGGTGCGAGGCACGATGGCCGAGTTCAATCCAAACGTGTGGGCGCCGTGGCGCATGGCATACATTGATTCGTTGGGCGGCTCCGGCAACGGCTGCTTCCTGTGCGAGCACGTGCGGAACCCGGCGGCGGACCAGACGAACCACGTCTTGTGGCGCAGCCCCAACACGCTAGTCCTGCTCAACCGCTTTCCCTACAGCAGCGGGCATCTGCTGATAGCGCCGACGGCACACCAGGGCGAACTCGAGGAACTGCCTGACGCCGTGCTGTGCGAGATGTTCCTGCGGACCCGTGACGCCAAGCGCGTGCTGCAACAGGCGCTGGCGCCGCAGGGCTTCAACATCGGGCTGAATCTGGGCCGCTGCGCCGGGGCCGGGCTGCCCGAACACGTGCACCTGCACATCGTCCCGCGGTGGGCCGGCGACACGAACTTCATGCCCGTGCTCGCCGACATCAAGGTGATTCCCGAGGCCATCGACCGCACGTTCACCAAGCTCGTGCAAGCCGCCAGGGAACTGGGGATGTGATGCTCTGACGGGCAGTCGTTGTCAGCCGCCGGCCCCGCGGCTCGGCCTGCGCGACAAGAACCCCACGCTGGACGCGAAGCAGCGCTCGCGCAGCCGGGCGTGCTCCGCCGCGTCGCGCTCATCCTCGGCCCGCAGATCGTCGAGGTTGGCATTGCAGCGCGGGCAGTCCGCCTGGCGGACGTGGAAGTCGACGTAGAAGCCCCACCGCTCGTCGAGGGCCCCCAACAGGTAGCGGCCGAGCGTCGAACGCTTCGGACAGGAAATGCCCTCTTCGCGCCAAATGTGCGCCAGCGTACTGTCGGCCGCCAGGTCCGCCTCCTGCCACTCGCGGGCGGTCGGCGCCGCCTGCGTGAGCCGGCGCCACTGCTCCAGCACGCGGAACTTGATTCCGGCCACACCCGTTTCGCTCAGCCCGAGCTCTTCGGCCACCTCCTTGTTCCGCAGCCCGACCACCATCAGCAGCTCGACGACGATCAGCTCGTGGAAACGCTGCTGGGCACAGCACTTGTCCACCCATTGGCGCAGGCTATCCACCAGCGCGGCACGCTGCGCGCTGATGTTCTCCTGATCGGCCACGTGCCGGCTGGGCGTTTCGGGATCGAGCCAGGCATCCGGCGCATCGTCCACTTCAAGCTGGTCGAGGCTCTGCCGCTGCCCCTTGCTCAACTTGCGAAACTGGTCGTGCAGCTTGTTACGCAGAATCGCGAAGAGGTACGTTTCGAGCGAACGTGTCGCATCGTAGTTCGGCAGGCTGCGCAACAGGCCGAGGAACGTCTCCTGCACCAGGTCCTCAGCGTCGCCGCGCTGTGCCAGCATCCGCCGGGCAAAGCTGAGCAGCCGGCCCTGGTAGCGCTCGATGACTTCGCGCCAGGCGGCCTGGTCACCGCGCTGGACGGCTTCGATCAGGTAGGCATCGGCTTCGCTGGCTGCCATAGGGCTTTCCCGCAGCACCCGGGGCCGACCCGGAGCATTAGCGCCTGGCGCGGCCACCTCTGCCGCGCCGCCTGCTTGGGCTGTGAAGATACCCCGGAGCCCCCCCGCAGGCCAACCCGAACAGCAAACCCAGGTGAAACGACCGCCGCCGGCCCCGTCCCCAACTACACGACTATTGCGCCGTCGGTACGCTTTGGCCATACAAGGAGTATGAGGCCCAACAGGAGCAGCGCGGCCGTCCACGCCAGCGGCGCACCAACGCGCCCCCAGTTGAGTTCCGACCAGCGCGGCGCGGCAAACAGCGCCTGTAGCGCATCCGCCGCCGGCCCCAAAGCCAGCACCACCACCAGCAAGACCAGCCCGCAACCCAGGCAGCCGCGCAGCAGGTGCCAATGTCCCTGCCGCCGGCGGGCCAACACCAGCAAGAGGCTGCCCGCTAACGGGAGCGCCAGCAGGGCTGTCTCGGGCAGGTCGTCGCTGACGGCTACTAACCCGGGCAGGCGCTTGTCAGCGCCGGTCGCGACCTGCGCCTGCAACGCGTCGTAACCGAACGCCAGGGCCACGCCGATCAGCAGCAGCAGCTTGCCGAAGAACGATACCCCGGCACTGGCCGTGCGGCCGACAAACGATGGCGCCCCAGTGTCTATCACCACCGGGCCCGCCGCCGGCGGCGTCATGTTGGCGGGCGGCGCGCTATCGCCGGTGGTTTGCCGTGCGAACGCGCTGTCAGGCTCCGACCCCGGCCCGACCGGGGGGTTGCCAGGAGCCGGAGTCAGACTGCACGCCGACCAACCCGTCCCAGGCCGTTTGCGGCCCGGCACGCACAGGGCAACCAGTGCCACGATGCCGCCGGCAACCAGTCCGAAGATCACGCCGCCGAACTCGTCCGCTTGTAGATGCTCAAACGCTAGCAGGGCAATCATCCCGGCGGAGAGCGTCAGCCCCAGCGAGACCGTCAGCATGCGCAGTGTGCCGCGCCAAAGGGGCTGCGCATACCGCCGCAGCGCCATCGTCAGCAGAAACGGCAGCCAGGCCAGGCTGGCCAGCGTACCGAATAGCAGCCCGGCACAATCATCCCGCCGAGCGGGCGGGTCGATCGTGAGCACCAGCAGAGCGCTCAGGCCTCCGGCAAACGCCAGTCCCGCAAACACGCCCCAGGCCGCCCGCAGCCAACCGCTGCGCCCGCGCGGCGTGCCAGAGGACCCCGCCCCCGCCGACTCGCGACCTGGGTACTGAAACTCCCCCGAGAAGGGCGCTCCCGATGCGGCCAAGCCGTGTGCCGGCCGTGCACTGGGGCCACCTGCCCAGGCGCCGGGCCCGACCGGGCCGGCCGGTTGCACCCCGCGCGCATAGGGCCACATGGCCGCACCGGCCTGTGTCAGCAATGACATGGTGGCGCACACGCACGCCGCCGTGAGGCCGTAGTTGCCCTGGGCGGCAAAGGACGCCACGACCAGGCCGACGATCGCCGGCGCGACTGCCAGCCCGCCCCGAACCATGCCGCGCCGACCAGCCTCGATGCGCGCGGTCCAATCACATATGAGCACCACCGCCAGCGGCGCCAACAACATGCGCGCCAGCGGATCACCCAGCACACTCAGATCGCTCGCAACGCCGAAGGCGGGAATCATGAAGACGGCCGTCATGCCGGTGTAGGCGATGCGGTCCCACAACCCCCCGCGCGCCGGCGACGCCCGCAGAAATCGAAAGTACGTCAGCAACGGACCGAAGGTGCCCGCCGCCATGGCAAGACCGAGGGCGACGGCACGCTGCGCCTCGTTTGCGCCGCCGCTGATCACTCCCAAGCCGATCGCGACCGCGACGATCACCGCCAACAGCATGAGCATCTGGCGGCGCCGAGCGGGTGCAGCTACCCCGCCGAACTCGGCCGGCGCATGTCGTCCGGCCCAACCATGCACACGCCCCAGTCGCTCGGCCTTCTGCTGAAACCGGCGAGACAGTTTGTCCACCTTCTGTTGCAGCCGCTGCGCCAGCAGGTCGCCGTGGCCCACGGGTCGGGCGGCGGCCCAGGCGTCCATGGGTGGCGGGGGCGGCGGTACCGGCGACGTCGTCAGCGTGCGCTCCGCGTCGTTCGCCTCCGGCCGGCGCGGCACGTCGTTGAGCGTCGAAGGATCGAACGAAGCGATGCTGTCGCTGATATCGCCAAGCTGCCGCAGCGCGTCGGCCATCGCGCTCGCGTCGGCATAGCGGTCCGCCGGGTTTTTGGCGAGCGACTTGGCAATCACGGCCGCGAAGGGCGCCGGAATGCCGCTCAGGTCCGGCCGGTCGCTCAGGTGCCGCATCAGGATCTCGCCCATGCTCGACCCGGTGAAGGGCAGGCGCCCCGTCAGCATCTCGTAGAGAATCACCCCCAGGGCATAGATGTCGATCGCCTTCGTGTAGCTGCCCGAGCCGATCTCCGGCGCCATGTAATGTACCGTGCCGACGCTCACCGTCTGCCCACTGTGCCGACTGACGGCGATGTGCTTGCTCAGGCCGTAGTCGCCGATCTTCACGTAGCCGTCGTCATAGAAGATGTTGGCCGGCTTGAGGTCGCGGTGAACGATGCCGCGGTCGTGCAGGTACGCCAGGCCCTTGGCCACGCCGTCCAGGAAGTACGCGGCCTTCTGCGGCCCCAGGCCGTTCGGCTCAGCCACCAGCAGCTCGCGCAGCGACGGCCCGCTGACGTACTCCATCAGCACGAACGGCTCACCCGCCGGGCCGTGCTTCACGTCGTAGATCGTGATAAGGTGCGGGCTCTTGAGGTTGATGACGTGGCCGATGCCGCGCAGCTCGATCTCCGGGTTCTCGCGCAGGTACTTCAGCGCAATCTGCTTGCCCGAATCGGTGACGGCATAGTACACCTCGCCGAAGCCGCCACGGCCGACGGCCCGCTGCACCGTGACGCCTTCGAGGGGACGACTGCCATGCCGATACGTGTATGCCACCTGCTAACCTCCCCTGCTCAACGCGTCATAGGCCTTGATCGTTACCCGCACGTCGGAAAAGTCCAGCGTCCGGCCGGCCACCAGCGGCCGCGGGTCACCCAGCTTGCCGCCCAGTGCGGTCGCCTCGCGGCCGAACAGCCGGCCGGCGCGGTCAAACAGCACGACCTGCGTCTGGCCATCCTGCGTACGCACGTGGCAACTCGGCTGCGGCCCGATCAGGCATGTGTCCCGGAACAGCACCACACTGCCGACGTCCTGGGCCAACCGGCAGCGCTGCGACAACCGCAGTACGGCCGAGTCACTCCGCACGCTCGGCTTGTGAAAAGTCAGCCGGACCTTCGCGCTCAGGTGGATCCGATCGCCGTCGTGCAGCAGCGTGCGCTTCACGGTTCGGCGGTTCACCTGCACCGGCCCGTGCGCTACCAGGAAGTAGTCGCTGCCGTCGCGCAGCACGTCGGCGTGATGCGATTGCAGGTCGCCGGGAAGCGCGACGTCCACGCCGCCCCGTCCGCCCGCGCGGCCAATGCGCACGCAGTCCAGCGGCAGAATCAGGCTGCTGCCTGCGCCGTCCACCAGCATCAACAGCGGCACGCGGCCCAACTCGGCGGCCGCAAGCTCATCCGCGCAGGGCGGCCCCAGCGGCGGCACTGGGGCGTTGACCGTTGGCGTAACACCGCGGTGCACAGCCGCCTCAACCGGCACCCCGGCCGCCGACGCCTTCAACCCCAGCGGCGAGCTCAGCAGCAGCTCCTCGCCCTCGCGAACCTGCGTCAACGCCTTCAACATCTGCTCAAGCCAAGCCACACCCTGCTGCGCCGAACGCAGCCGCAGCAGCGTGTCCCGCAGCGGTCCATACTCACGCGCCCCTAGCTGCCCCGCCGCGCGCTGACATAAGGCAGCCCGTTGCTCGAACTCATCCAGCGCGGGGTCAAACTCGCGCAACGCCGCCAGGCCCGTACGAGCCGCCAGCAACCGCCCGATCTGGCCACTGGCGAACCAATCACCCAAGACCCGGCGATAAACCACTACCAGCTCAGCGGCAACTTCATCGCTCTCCCGCGTGCGCCCATGACGCCGCGTGGCCTCTTCCCACAACCGCAAGGCTGCGGGCACGTCCGCGCGCTCCAGCGCGGCCCGCGCCTGGGCCAGCAGTTGCGCGCTGCGCTCCACGCGCAGCTCAAGCTGCTCCTGAAGCTCCTGCCGCTGCCGCGCATCCTGCACCAGCTCGATCGCCAGCCGCCCGGTTTCGAGCCGGCCTGCGTCCAGCTTCTCGGCGGCACGCGCCAGGTCCGCCCGCCCGTCGGCCACCCGCTGCCGCCGAGCCTCGAACTCGGCCAGCACCCGCTGCCGCAGCGTCTCCACCTCCGGCCCCCCCCGCTCGAGCGCCTTGAGCTTATCCAGGTCGGCCATGGCCTCCGCGTGGCGTGCTCCCTGCAAATGGAGGCGCACGCGGGCCAGCAGAGGCCGCACTAGCTGGTCAGACAGTTTCTGCCCGCGCGCGTGCTGACGCACGTCCGGTTGGCAAGCCACGCCGAACGCCTCGTCAATCCGGCCTTCGAGCAGGGCTCGTTCGGCCGATCTGATTCGCACAAACAGCCAGCGACCAAGCATGACGGACCTCGAACTGGCGCCGAGCAACGGCCGGCGCCATTGTACCCAGTGAGGGTCCGGCGGGTCGGCCCGGACCGCGGCGCCGGCGGCTCGTCGTCGCCAGCCGGCCCCGAAGAGTATTCCGCGTGAGAGGCCACATATTTCCCCGTGTCGGCCGGTCCGAGCGCCGCGCGCATTTCTGAGGTGGACCGCATTGCTGGCTGCTGGGTAGTGCCCATCTCGCGTGGTTGTTGCGCCGCGAAGCAGTGCGAACTGGCGACGGCGACCAGCAGGCGGACCAGATGTGCACACGTAAACAGTGTGCGCCCAGGATGTTATGGGCCACGCCCCGGTCGGTCGCCGTGGGCGCCTGCGGATAACGATTTCGTGAATACGGCCGCTGCCTGCATCCTCCCAAGAGTCGGCAAAGTACTTGCACCCACAATCCCCGCTGGTGTCACGGCCGCATTTAAGGTGGCATGCCAAGTGCGTCGATAGCACAAGCAGCACAATGCCGCCGCATGCAGGTCTTTGTCATCCTCCTCTCCGCAATTGCGTATAAACGGGCAAGTCTCGTGGCAGGAGTTTCGAAAGAGGCGGAGGCACTGCAATGTCGCTGATCCTCCCATGTATGCTGATCATCGATCTGATCCGTGGCTTTGGTAGCATCATCGACCTGATCTGCGCTGGTGTAGAGGGGCTTCCGTGAGTGAGCCCCGGGCGACGAGGATGATGACAGGAGTCTTTCTGGATCCCCGCTTCACGGCCAACCAGCGCCGCTGGGGCGGACGCCTCGAAGTTGCATTGTGGCTGGTCAGTGGGCTGCTACTGGCTACCCTGATCGGCTGGTGTTTCTGAGCCGCAAGTCCAACGGTTGACTTCGGCACTGCTCGAGTCGGCCGGGGCAACTACCCGGCCAGTGCGAGCGTCCGACGTGGTTGCCGAACCCGGCGTATCGCCAGGTTTGGAATCGCTGGCGGTGGCCAGGAGGGTTGTGGCAATCGTCTGCGGCTCTGGTTCCCAGGCATGCTGCGGCGCCAGTTGCAGTTGCCGTTCGCGGATGGCCTTGGCCAGATACAGTGGCCCCCCCACCGCGAGGAGCGTGCTGGCCGCCTGGACAGCCTGAAGCTGCCAGTAGTCTGCCAGCAACATGCCGGCCAGAAAGAAGCTGCCGGCCAGGCCAGCAGTTAAGGCAACGGCGGCCAGGATGGCAGTGGCGCGCAGTGACAAGCGCCAACTGCACGGCACAAGGCCGATTCCAGCCGCGGCCACTACCGCCCACAAGAGGACCGCCGCGGCAAGGTGCGGACGCGCCACGTGGGCCGCGTGCGTACCGGACAACAAGGCCTGAACGGTCAAGGCCTGCATCTCACATCCAAAGACGAGATCCCCCGACCAGGTCCGGTGTTGATCGATCCCGGGAATAGTCTGCCCCACCACGACCGTGCGGCCCGCAAACCAGTGTTGCAGATGGGCCAGGTCGACACGCAGGACATCCTCAACACTATAGCGGCTCAGTTCCGCCCGCGCCCGCTCGCTCGCCCGCACCTCCAGCGCGTAAATCAGGTAGGAGGGTCCGAGGAACTCAGAACTGCGTGTGCTGAACGACCGCGAGAAAGCGACCCGGTCAACCTGCTTCAGCCAATGTGACTCCCCGGGCCGGGCGTCACGCTTGCGATAAGCCATCTGAATGCTGCCCGCGCTGACATCCAGTTTCAGTTCCGCTGCGGGGTACCGCGCGGCTGCGAAGCCGACCAGCGCCAGGCTGGGGACGGGCGGTGCCAGACCCCGCTGCACACAGCCCGGCATGATCCACTCACTGGGACGGGTACTGGGGCTGCCGGCCACCAGCGTGCCGCAGGCGTGCGCGGCCTCCAGGATGGCCGGACAGACGACCGGCTCACTATTGATGTCCAGTTCGCGCGTGCCGATGACCGTCGGCACGCCGGCGGCCCGCAGTGCCGCCAGGCCGCGCAGCAGGCCAGCGTCATACTCGGGCTGGCAGTCGGGGAAGTAGTAATCCCAGATGACAGCCTGCGGGCACGCCAGCGCCAGCCGCTCCATCAAGCGGCCGTACAACAAGCGCCAGCTCTTGCGGTTCTTGACGTCCAGGCCGGGCAGGTCGGCGCCGATCTCCCCGACTGACAGGGCGGCCACGCTGTCTGCCGTGACTTCGATAAGCGCGACCCGAGCTCCGGGCGGCATTTCAGCGTGCGGCGCGTACCAGCGCGGCAGCGCCACCCGCGTAACCATCAGCAGCGCGACAATGATGGCAACCAGAGCCACGCGCACCGTCAACGGACGCGTTCGCAGCAGCCAAGCCGCGCCGCGCATGACCTCATAGAGACGCGTTCGGCCCGCGTAGGCGTTGACCGGGCGACCCACGAGGTAGTTGTCCAGGTCGTCCGCCAGGGCGGCACAACTCGAGTAACGCTGCTCCGGGACGGGATGCACGCAGCGGGCGATGATCTCCGCGAGGTCGCCCGCCCGGGCCACCTGCCGTTCCTGCAGGAGTCTGGTCAGGTGACCGGGGCGAGTCGCGAAGCGGGCCGGCTCGCCGGTCACGCAGTGGTACAGCAGGGCGCCAAGTGCATAGACATCAGCACGCGCGTCAACGGGCTCCCCCGCCACCTGTTCGGGCGCTACGTAGCCGAACGTACCCAGGAAGCCCTCGGGGCTCTCCGGCTGGTCAGCGCCGGTCGGCCGCAGACCGACCTTCTTGGCGATCCCGAAATCCAGAATTCGCGGCTGCCCCTGGGCGTCGATGAGGATGTTCTGCGGCTTGAGGTCGCGGTGCACGACTCCCTGCGAGTGGGCGTAGTCAATCGCTCGCGCAACGACCTGCAGCGTTCTGATCCGATCCGCCAGCGGCGTGTGCCGCGACACGAAGTACTTGTCGATTTGCTCGCCCTCGACAAGCTCCATCGCGTAGTACAGGGGCGGCGCGCTGAGGCGCGCCTCGTACAGCGTGGCGATGTTTGGATGCCGCAGCTTCGCCACGAAACGAACTTCGTTCTGGAAATAGGCTTCCCGGATCGGCGTCTCCGAAAACAGGACCTTCAGCGCCTCCGTGCGCTCCTTGGCGTTGTGCACCGCTTTGTACACGACGCCGAAGCCACCCTCCCCGATCCGCCGCACTACCGTGTACCCCCGAAAGCGCGGGAACCGCGCCGCGGTACGCTGCCGGAACAGCAACCGGCAGGACGTGCATTCCTCCAGGTGCCGCTCCGCGGCCTGCTGTTCGCCACCGGTCAGCTCATCGGCGCACAGCGCCTCCGTGGCCTCCCGTCGCAGGCATTGCCTCGTCACTCGAAGTGGCATCCGGATACCTGTCAGTGCGCCGCGCGGCCGCGCTCGCCCGCCGCGCGCT
>CAZYGM010000092.1:0-12327 GCA_964647015.1 uncultured Planctomycetales bacterium
GCCAGCGCAGCCCCTCAAGGGATCGGCGTGCATCTCGACACGCCCGTTGCTTTGCCGGGACTGCCCTGGGGTGGCTCGCCGGAACGCTCGACCGAGGAACCGGGCATCTTCGATGCCCCGCGCTGAGAGGACGCCAATCGCATCGGCTGTGACCCGGGCCGCGGCTGCCTGCAACGGAATCGCATCCTCGCGGTCACTCAGCGCAGCACCGGAGCGGATCTTTGACAACTGAATACTGGACCCCAGGTCCGCCGCTCGGCTCCGCCCTGCCCGGGCCAGCGCCACCCCAGCGCCGCAACAGGGCCGGGCAGGGCGCTCACGCCCAACCCGGCCCTGATGACTCCTGGTCAGCCGGATAGCGGCAATCGCCGATCGGCCCCCTACTTCTCCTGCCCCCAGAGCTGCGCCAACTCGGTCAGCGCCTTCACCGAGGTCTCCATCTGCTCCAGGCACGCGAACTCGAGTTCGCTATGAAAGTTGTGCATGCCGGTCGACAGGTTCGGCGTCGGCAGGCCCATCTCGCTCAGACGCGAGCCATCGGTCCCGCCGCGGATGAACTGAAACTCCGGCTCAACGCCGATCCGGCGATAGGCTTCGGCGGCGAGCTTGACGGCCCGGGGTTCCTTCTCCAGGTGCTCGATCATGTTGCGATACTGCTTCTTGACCTCGATGGCGATCTTGGCCTTGGGGTGCTCGGCCATGACCGAATCGGCCACGGTCTGCAGCATCTTGGCTTGCTCGGCCAGTTCGGCCGTCACAAAGCTGCGCAGCAGAATGCGAATCCGCACCTCGGGCACGCCACCTTCAATGGCGTAGGGATGCATGAACCCGTCGCGCTTCGCGGTGGTCTCAGGTGCCAGCCGGTGCCACGGCAGGCGGCTGAGGAACTGTCCGGCCAGCCGGATGGCGTTGACCATCTTGCCGGTCGCCAGGCCGGGGTGGATGTTCACGCCCGTAATTGTGACCGTAGCCATGTCGGCCGAGAACGTCTCGTTCTCGATACCGCCGGCGGCCTCGCCGTCGAGTGTGTAGGCGCAGGTAGCGTTGATGGTCTTGATATCGACCTTGTCGGTGCCGCGGCCAACCTCCTCGTCGGTGGTGAACACGACGCGGATCGGCCCGTGCTTGAGATTGGGATTGGCCATCAGATGGGCGGCGGTCGTCATAATGACGGCGACGCCGGCCTTATCGTCCGCCCCGAGGAGCGTCTTGCCGTCCGATGTGATGACGGTCTTGCCCTTCAGCTCGGCGAGGCCCTCCGTCTCGGCGACCTTGATGACCTTGTCGGGGTTGCCGGGCAGGACGATGTCCTGGCCGTTGTAGTTCTTGTGGATGATAGGGTTTACGTTCTTGCCGCTGGCTTCCGGGGAGGTATCCATGTGGGCAAGCCAGGCGATAGTCGGGGCGCCGGCGACGTTGCCGGGAATGGTGCCCGTGACGATGCCGAACTCGCTGATCTTCACATCTTCAAGGCCGATGGACTTCATCTCCTCGGCCAGCATCTTCCCCAGGGTGAACTGTCCTTCGGAGCTGGGGTACTTGACGGGCTCCTCGACGGCGGTGGTTTCGACCTTCACGTAGCGGCAGAAGCGATCCAACAACGTTTCCACGGCAGGCCTCCAGGTGGCAAGAGGTTACGCTCTGGGGTCGGCTGCGGCCGTAGCGGTTCGGCGTGCGATTGACGCCGACGGCCGGCAACCGACGTGCCCCGCCCACGCTCGCCTGGGCACGTGGACAGGTTAGCGGCAAGCCGCGCGGGGGGCAAACCGGCGGTGGCGGCCCCGTCAGCGCGGGTCGGGCGAAGTGTGACGCGGGGGGTTGTCGGACCGGGGGGCGGCGGCTAGCCTAACACCGCGTACGACCTCGACTTGTCTGCGGCGTCGGCCGCCGTCCCCAGTCAGCCTGGCGGTACGGAGCGGCCGGGGCCGGCATCACGAAAGGACTGGAAGAGCAATGAGCGCGGGCACCGAGGGACAGGAGCAGAAGAGCCCCTTGCGGGAGATCATACAGCCTTTCATAGACCTGCTGCACGCACCGCGGGCGCTATGGGGGATCAACCTGGCGTACGTGCTCGAGGGTATGGTCTACTTCGGGATGCTGGGCTACCTGGCGATCTACTGCTCCGAGTACATCTTCCAGGCCATCGACGGGGCGGATGAAGCCGCGCACTACATGGTCATGGTGCTCACGGCGGGCATCACAATCGCGATGTTCTTCCTGGGGGTAGTGGCCGACAAGCGCGGCGTGCGTTTCGCGCTGATCGCAGCCTTCATTCTGATGTTGATTGGACGGTTCATCTGGGCCGCCGGACCGACTCTGTTCGGGCAGGAGCCCGTGCGGCCGAACGTGGTTGCGGGTGACCGCATCAGTCTGCATGTGACCGGGCTGGACACCAGGCGGGGTAACAAGACGATCACGAAGGCTGTGGTGATCGCCAACAATCCCGGCAGCGTTGACGTGGACGCCACGCTGAAGTTGGACCTGGCCGCCGGGGAGGGAACCGCTCTTGGTGAGGCGCTTGAATCCCGGCTTGTCCGGCTGGGTGAAGTACGATTAGTCGAGGGCGAGGGACAGGAGTGGAAGGGCCTGTACGGGTCGGAGGGGATCATCGCGAAGATGTTCATCCGCGGCGCCGAAGACCTGCATCTGCGGCCCGGTGCCACGATTTCGCTGGACCACGCGTACGTGGCTCTGAACAAGGAAGACGCCAAGAACAAGCGATCCGGCCCCAGGCCTGTTCTGGAAGCGGGGGCGAGGCTGGCGCTTAGCCACGCCCAGATCGTCAAGAAGGACAAGGACAGCGACGAATTCGTCATCAATGTGCAGTGGCCCGACGGTGTCTTTGGCTGCACGGATCCGGACGACCATCTGATTATTCGCAGCCACTGGGTCAGCGACGTGGCGGCGGTCAATACATTTCCGATGGACCTGGCGGCCGGCGAGGGCATAGAGCCGAACGCCGAGCTGGACAACCGGCATGTTCGAATCAGCGCGATGACGCTGGTCGCCGGTGAGGGTGATAGTTGGGAAGTCACATATGGTGACAAGCCCGTCAAGGCGCGCGTCGTCTTCAAGGGCCGGGCCGTTGGGATGATCGGGGAGGGTTTTCCGCCGGACTTGGCTGACGCAGCGGGCCGCGTCCCGGATGAGCAGCTCGTCGGCCAGTCGGTGCGGATCGGGCGCGCCGTGCTGCTGGGCGATCACCAGAGCGGCTGGGAATTGCAGTACGGGTCTGCGGGCCTGCGGGTTCCGCTGCACATGAGGTCGAAGGGCACGGTCGCGCTGCGGTCGGGGGCGACTGTTGCGCTGCGGCGAGCGCAGGTCGTGGACCGGGGCGAGGCGGGGCTCTGCCTGCGCGCGCAGTGGCCCGATGATTTCGTCGCGATTGACACGTATGGCTGCGAAGTGTCGCCTTACCGGGAATTGGTTACCAGGGACGAACGCGACCTCAAGGTAACATCGAGCGTGGCGCTGGCCGAGCCGGAGCAGATGCCGGCGGGGGCGCGGCCGGTCACCATTGCCGAGCTGCGCGAGATGGCAGATGGTCGGGTGAACGTAGTGCTGCGGGGCGTGTCCGTCACGTATGTTCGCAACGGCGGGTACTTGCTCCAGGCGGACAAGGATGGGCCGGCGATCGCCGTGTTCGTCAGCCCGTTCTGGTCGCCGCTGCAGATTGTGACCATGGTCGGCATCCTGATCGTTGTGCTCGGCTACGGCATGTACCAGCCGGCGGCCTACGCGGGTGTGCGCAAGTTCACGACTCCCAAGACGGCGGCCATGGGCTTCGCGATGTTGTACGCGCTGATGAATCTGGGCGGCTGGTTGCCTTCATTCGCGTTCCTGGCCCGCGATGATGATTACCTGGGGCTGGGCATCCGTGGGACTTTCTGGATCTACGTCGGCTTCACGCTGCTGGCCCTGGTGTGCACGGCGCTCATACTCAGTCGCCGGACTGTAGCCACGGCGGAGGCCACCGCGAAGGCCGAGACAGCGCGCATCAAGGCCGAGGCAAACGCCGGGAAGCAGGACGCCGAGTCGTCAGGGCAGAAGACCAGCGCCTCTGCGGCCGAGGACGGCGCGGCGCGGCGCGTGAAGCCGCACATGTGGCTGTTCTGGGTGGGGGCGATCGCGCTGTTCCTGTTCAAGGGTGAGTCGCCGTGGTACTACACCTGGACGGAGCTGATGCAGTCGTGGTCGCGTGACGGCTTCCTGTCGCTGGTGGTGTGGCGCTGGCTGATTGCCGGCGCGGTCTTCGTCCTGCCGCTTGTGGTTGCCGCGGTTCCCAGAGTGAGAAACTGGATCGCGCGTCATCCCCTGCAGGATGCCAAGTTCGCCTACTTCATCTTCGCCCTGATTCCCGTGCAGACGCTGTTCACCTACAACTGGCTGGTGCTGCCGGCGTACATCAAACGCGCCTACGAAGGTTGGCTGGGGCAGTACTTCGAGATCGCGGCGAATGCCAACCCCATTCTGATCTTCATTGCCGTCCCGATCATCACGGCCATCACGCAGAAGGCCAAGGTATACAACATGATGATCTACGGCACGTTCGTGATGGCGGCGCCGGCGTTCCTGCTCGTGCTCGGCCCGCACTGGTGGGCGCTGCTTGCTTACATTCTGATCATGACGATCGGCGAGGCCATGTGGCAGCCGCGGTTCCTGCAGTATGCAGCCGAGATCGCGCCGGAGGGCCGCACGGGTGAGTACATGGGCGTGGCGCAGTTGCCCTGGTTCCTGACCAAGGTGCTGGTGCCGATACTTTACTCCGGCCGGATGATGGACCGCTTCTGTCCGGCCGTGGGGCCGAAGAACACCGAGATGATGTGGTTCATCTTCGCGTGCATCGCGATGCTGTCCACGGTGCTGCTGATCCTGGCCAAGGGCTGGATCGGCCGGGACTTCAAGACCAGGGCGGATTAGCCCGGCGGGGTGATTGAGGTCCAGCGGACGGCGCCCAACGGTCGGCCGGTCCTGGGCGGCCGGCGGCCGGCCGGTCGATTTGCCGGCCGGGTGACCGGCGCGCCCTTCACACTGGCGGCCGGGCGTGGTAGTTTCACGCCTTACGAGCGGCGGGCCGGTCGGCGGCGCACGCACCGGTCAGCCGGTCGTCCGGCATGATAACGAAACCGACGATGAGGGCAGATGCATGGCCGACCAACCCCCGACCCAGTTCAAGTTCCCCGAAAACGCTTACCGCGAGCTGAAACCCGGCGAGAAGTACGTTCCGATGGTGCCGCCGGGTGTAACGGTGCCCGAACTGACCACGCGGATGTTTGTGTTCGGCCTGCTGATGAACATCATCTTCTCCGTGGCGGCGACGTTCCTGGCGCTGAAGGCGGGGCAGGGCATCGAGACCGCCATCCCGATCTCCATCCTGGCGGTCGGGTTGTCGGGCTTTATCCTCAAGGCAGGCGGGCGGGCCAGCTCGATCCTGGAGAACGTATACGTACTGGCGATCAGCACGACTTCCGGGTATGTCGCCGGCGGTACCTGCTTCACGATGCCGGCGATTTACATTCTGGGGGTGAACGAGAGCCTGGGGCTGGGTAACTTCGTATTATTCCTGCAGATCACGCTGGTACCGTTCCTCGGGGCGATCCTCGGGGCGCTGTTCCTGATTCCGTTCCGGCGCTACTTCGTGAAGGAGATGCACGGCAAGCTGCCGTTTCCGGAGGCGACCGCGACGAACGAGATCCTGGTCACCGGCGCGTCCGGCAGCACCACGCAGGCCTGGATTCTGATCTACTCGTTCATTCTGTCCGCCGTTTACACCTTCGCCGCGACCGCCCTGAAGCTGTTCAGCGACAAGTTCACGACCGGGATGGTGAAGCTGCAGGCGGTGGGCCGCGAGTCGGTCGAGACGATGGCGTTCGGGGCGACGGGCCTGTTCGCCACGCTGGCCACCCAGGTTAAGGCGGTCTTCTCGATGGGGGCCGGCGCGTACTACCTCGGCCTGGGCTTCATCATCGGGCCGCGTTACGCCTCGATCATCTGCGCGGGCTCGTTCCTCTCGTGCTTCGCGATTATCCCGCTGCTCAGCGGCATGGACCTGCGCGACCTGCACCAGCTCAACTCGGCCTGCGAAGCGCACAAGGGGCCGGTCGAGGAGTTGCCGCGTTTCCACCTGCCGGTGGCAGTGTCCGGGCAACTCGACGAGTTCGGTAAGAAGGCGGAGGAGTTGTCCCCGCCGGCTGAGGCCGGCAGTTATCGGGCAGGCATCTCCGGGGCACTTGCACAGCACGAGGTGGTGCTGACGGATGACGCGGAGTTCACCACGCGTGAGCTCGGGCGGCAATGGGCGATCAAGAGTGGCGATGAGACCTACGTACTGAAGCTGTCGTCGGCCGGGGACGCGATTGCGGTGCATCTGGGGCGCCGGGCGGAGCCGGCCTTCAGCGTCTCGGCCGATCTGGCAGCCGGGCTGGATGCCCTGGACCCGCTGGGCGTATTGCGCCGGGATCTCGGCGTGGCGTTCGCCGCCCAGGAGCATCCGTTCGAGAACCAGGCGGTGACGGTTAAGGTGACCGAGGCGGGGCAGCGCTGGGTTCTGAAGGACAAATACCAGACGTACGAGTTGAAGCTCGTGCCGGAGACGGAGCAGATCGCCGTGTACGCCCGGCAGGCCAGCGCGGATGAGATCTTCGGTCATATTCCGAAGAACATCGGCATCGGGGCGATCTTCACGGCGGGGTTGCTGTCGATCCTGCGGATGGGCGGCGTGATCGTCACGGCGCTGCGGCAGGCGCTGGGCAGCCTGTTCCGCAAGCGCCAGGGCGGGACGGCCGTTCAGGATCGGACCGATGAGGACCTGGGCTACGGCACGATCATGCTGCTGGGGTTGCTGGTCGTCGCGGTGATGGCGATCTTCTTCCGTGCGGTCGTCTTCAGCAGCATGGATAACGCCAATTTCCTGACGTTCTTCGCAATCGTTATTGTCCTGGTGATCACGTTCCTGTTCACGACCGTGTCGGCCTGGGCCATTGCGATGATCTCGGTGACGCCGATCTCGGGCATGACGGTAACAACCATCATCATCACGGCGGTGCTGATGATGGCGGCCGGTCTTACCAAGGGCGACCAGGCCATGCTGGCGGTGCTGCTGGCAGGCGGCGTGGTTTGTACGGGCCTGTCGATGGCCGGCGGCCTGATCACGAACTTCAAGATGGCTTACTGGCTGGGCGCCAGTCCGAAGCGCATCACGTGGAACGCGCTGTTCGGCTCGCTGGTTTCGGCGGTGTTCGTGTGCGGCACCATCATGGTGCTGGCCTACCAGCCCGGCTACACGGGTGAGGCGAAGCTCGCTGCTCCGCAGGCCAACATGATGGCCAGCGCGCTGGAGAGCTTCCTGGGCACGGGCGAGGTGCCATGGCTACTGTACGGCGTAGGCGTGGTAATAGCGATGCTGATCCAGTTGATCGGCATCTCGCCGCTGGCCTTCGGCCTGGGCATGTACCTGCCCATGTACATCAACACGCCGATCCTGGTCGGGGCCTTCGTTTCGCACCTGGTCAAGAAGAGCACCCGCAACGAGAAGCTCTCGAAGGCGCGTAGCAACAAGGGCATTCTGCTGGCCTCGGGTCTGATTGCCGGCGGGGCGATCATGGAAGTGCTGGTGAACTTCACGACCGCGCTGGACGATCTGCTGTTGGGCGTCAAGCAGGCCTCGGGCGAAATGCTGGGCAAGATCATGCCGTTCCTGGATATGAGCGGCCGGATGCTTGATGCCGGTGTTGATCCTGAGGGTCTGGCGCGCACGCAGAACTGGCTCGGCGCGGCGTTGTTCCTGGCGCTGTGCGTGTTCATCTATCTGGACTGCTGGCGGGCCAAGCCGGAGCTGGGTGAGGGCGGCGAGCTGCATTAGCATACTGAACTGAACGCTGCGGCGGCCCGGACAGATGCGGCCGCCGCGTGAATTGAGAACTCAGGTGTAGGCGGGCATGGCGTGCCGTGGTGTCGTGGCTCGCCGGGGCGCGCCTACGCCGTTGAAAGACATGGGAACATCGCCATGAAGACTCGGATGCTACGGTATGCCGCGGCGCTCCTGGCGCTGGCTGTAGCCGGCACGGCGGCAGCGCAAAGCCACCTGATGCGGCTGGCTGATGTACACGACGATCGCATCGTCTTCACTTACGAGGGCGACTTGTGGCTGGTTTCGTCGGCTGGTGGTGACGCCCGGCGGCTGACGAACCATCCCGGCGTGGAGAGTTGGGCGAAGTTCTCGCCGGACGGTCGCCAGATTGCCTTCACGGGGCAGTACGACGGCGGGCTGGACGTGTACGTCATGGATGCCCGCGGGGGCGTGCCGCGCCGGCTGACGCATCATCCGGCGAACGATCGCGTGTTGGGCTGGTGGCCGGATGGCAAGTCGGTGCTGTTTCGCTCGAACCGGGCCTGGCCGCAACGCGGGGAGGAAGTTTACCGCGTGTCGCTGGAGGGCGGCATGTCCGAACGGCTGCCGATCGATCGGGCCGGCCTGGCGAGCGTCTCGCCGGACGGCCGGCACATCGCGTACAACCGCATTACGCGCGAGTCGCGCACCTGGAAGCGGCATGCCGGCGGCACGGCCCAGAACATCTGGATGGGCAGCCTGGAGGAGCGGGACTACCGGCAGATCATCGCGTCGGAGTTTTCCGACAATTTTCCCATGTGGCACGGCGACACGATTTACTTCAACTCGGATCGCGAGGACGGCACGCTGAACCTGTATGCGTACGACGTGCCGACGCAGGCCGTGACGCGGCTGACGCACTACAAAGACTACGATGTGAAGTACCCGTCGCTGGGGCCCGGGCAGATTGTTTTCCAGTACGCCGAGACGCTGCACCTGCTCGACCTCGCGAGCGGCCAGATTCGCATGGTGCCGATCGAGATACCCAGTGACCTGGTGCGCATGCGGCCGGAGTTGGTGCCGGCCGCCTCGCGCACGGGCTCGTTCCGGCTGTCGCCGACCGGGAAGCGCGCCCTGTTCGAGGTGCGTGGCGAGATTCTCAGCGTGCCGGTCAAGGAGGGCGAAGCGGTAAACCTGACGAGTACTTCCGGCTCGCGCGAGAAGAACGCGGCTTGGTCGCCGGACGGGCGCTGGGTTGCGTTTGTGTCTGACCGCAGCGGCGAGGAGGAGGTATACCTGGTTGACGCGCGCGGCGCGCCGGGCTGGCGGCAACTGACGCGCGGCGGGCTGGGCTTCCGCATGCACCTGGAATGGTCGCCGGACAGCAAGTACCTGATATTCGCCGACAAGTTCATGCGGTTGAACCTGGTGGATGCGGATACGGGGACGGTGCGGGTGCTCGATCAGGCGGAGTATGATGATGCCTGGGAGCGCTGGGGCATTCAGGATTATGTCTGGTCGCCGTGCAGCCGGTGGATCGCCTATACGAAGATGGAACGTAGCATGACGGAGGCGATCTTCCTGTACTCGCTGGCGGAGAACCAGGTTCACCGCGTGACGGGCGAACTGACGCAGGACTGGAGTCCGTCGTTCGATCCGGAGGGGCGCTACCTCTACTTCCTCTCCAATCGCACGTTCGACCCGATCATGTGCTTCGTGGATCAGAACCACATCTTCCTGGACATGGCGCGGCCGTACCTGCTGCTGCTGCGGGCGGACGAGCCGGTGCCCTTCCGGACGCAGGATGACCAGGAGGAGGTGGCCGAGGATACGGCCGCCGAGGAACCGCAGCAGGCCGAGGCCGCCGTCGCTGATGGGGCGGAGACGCGTATTGATATCGCCGGGCTCGAGCGCCGCATCGTGGCGGCCGAGGGGGTTTCGGCGGGGAACTACTTCCGGCTGGAGGCGACGGCCGGCGGGTTCCTCTATCTTCACAAGACGGCCCCCGAGTTCAGCAAGTACCAGACGGTCACTGACGACACGGGCGGCGCGCTGGACCTGTACAAGTACACCGTGGCGGACAAGCAGGCCAAGAAGCTCATTGGCGGGATCGCCAACTACCACCAGTCGGCCGACGGCAAGAAGCTCATCTACCGGGCGGGCGGCACGCACGGCGTGCTGGATGCCGGCAGCACCGGTAACGTCGGCGACGGCCGAATCGACCTGAGCAAGATCCGCGTGCTGGTGGACCGCGGCGCTGAGTTCATGCAGGCGTTTGACGAGGCCTGGCGGATTCAGCGCGACTGGTTCTACGACCCGAACATGCACGGCGTCGACTGGCAGGCCATGCGCGACAAGTACCGCAAGTTCGTGCCCTATTGCGGCAATCGCGCCGACCTGAACTACCTGATTGGCGAGATGATTGGCGAGCTTAACGTCGGCCATACTTATGTCTGGGGCGGCGACATCGACAGTGACAGCTACCAGGTGGCCACCGGGCTGCTCGGGGCCGAGTTTGCCCGCGAGAACGGGGCGGCCTATTACCGCATCGCGCACATCATTCCCGGCACGCCCGGCGATCCGCGCGAGCGCTCCCCGCTGGATGAGCCGGACTGCCCGATCAAGGTCGGCGACTACCTGATTGCCATCGACGGCCGGGAAGTCCGCACCAGCGACAACATCTTCGCGTACTTGCAGGACAAGTCCGACGCCATTGTGACGCTGACCTACAACGATCGGCCCTTCGCCGAGGGGGCGCGCGCGGTGCGGGTGCGGACGCTTGCCAGCGAGTGGCCGATCCGCTATCGCGAATGGGTGCTCGGCAACAGTTCACGTGTGGCCGCGGCGACGAACGGGCAGGTTGGCTATGTGCATATACCCGATATGGGTGCCGCGGGCCTCATTGAGTTCGCCCGTTACTGGTATCCGCAGTACTACAAGCACGGCTTCATCATCGATGCACGCTACAACGGCGGCGGCTTCACCGGCGACATGATTATCGACCGGCTCGAACGCCGCATCTGGGGCATGACCCAGCCGCGCGAGGGCCGCGTGTGGCGCGATCCGGAGCGCGTCTTCGTCGGGCCATGGATCGTGCTGGTCAATGAGGACACCGGCTCCAACGGCGAGATGTTCGCCGAGGCCATCAAGATCAAAGGCCTGGCGCCTGTCATGGGCATGCGCACCTGGGGCGGTGCCATCGGCATCGAGCCGCACCAGAACCTGGTTGATGGCGGCACGGTCACCCCGCCGCAGTTCGGCCTTTACGGGCTCGAGCGGCAGTGGCTGATTGAAGGGCGCGGGGTCGAGCCGGATATCGAGGTGCAGAACATGCCGGGCGACGTTGTGCGCGGCGTGGATGCGCAGCTCGATGCCGCCGTTGAGAACATCATGCGGCGGCTGCGCGAGGAGCCGGTGGAACTGCCGGAGGTGCCGCCGTATCCGGACAAGAGCAAGTAACGGCTGAAGCGGGTGTTCCGGGGCCTTACGGCTGGCGCGTCAGCACGAAGAAGTAGGAATACAGGCTCAGCCCGGGCCGGTATTCACGCGCAATCGTCAGGCCGGCGGCGCGAATACTGCGGCGGATGCGCCGCTTGGGGTAGCCGCGCCGGCCCAATTCCCAGTAATGCTGTCCGTCGAAGCGGTGGCTTGAGCAGCGCGGCAGACCGCAGGCCAGGAAGAGCGGCTTCAGCAGCGGCAAGTTCAGCCCGGCGTGAAATCCGACGAGGGGGCAGGGGAGTGTGAGCACGACGTTCCGCCGCGCGACGCGCTGCAACTCGCGCAGGCTCTGCTCGAAGTCGCAGTAGGGCAGGTGTTCGAGCACTTCCGCCGCCAGCACAGTGTCAAACTGCCCGTCGGCACAGGGCAAGGCGCGCACATCGCCGACGTACGTCGGCTCCAGCGACGGATCAACGTCGAGCGTGGCCACCTCCAGCCCCCACCGCCGCAGTAGCCAGGTGGTCAGGCCCAATCCGATGCCGACCTCCAGCACCTGCCGGCCGCCGCAACGGCGGACTTCCGTGGCCTGGTACCAGTACGAGATCATGCGTGGCAGGCTCAGGTACCGGCCAAGGTAGTGGTCCTTGCCGGCGCGCAGGGGTTCGGTGCTGGGTGGCGTCGGGCGTGATGCGTGTGCTGCTGCCGTGCGCGGCTCCGGGGTGTGCGGCGGGAGCTGTAGCTGTGTTGAACCGCTCACTGTGGGCACCTCGCGCGGCCGGTCTGTCGGGGGCCAACCGCCGTCTAGGACACCGCCGGCAGCCCTTCGCCGACCGCGACCAACACTTCTTCGGCAGCGCAATTTCCGCGCCTTGAGCGGCCTGCGCGGCGAATGCGCGTCTGGGGTAGTCGCAGGTGGGCCACGACGGCCAGCGCGCAGCGGGTCGGTTCCGGTTGCCGATGATATGAGCTGATGGATACTCCTCAGCCCGCAGCAACAGATGAACGGCAGTCCGACCAGCGGCCCCTCATTCTGGTGACGGTTGAGGGCGGCGGCTGGCACC
>CAZYGM010000093.1:0-12275 GCA_964647015.1 uncultured Planctomycetales bacterium
AGCGCATCACGTCCACGAAGCAGGGTGCCGTCACGTCCGTGCAGGCCGTCTACGTACCGGCGGACGACCTGACCGATCCGGCCCCGGCCACGACATTCACCCACCTGGACGCCTTCATCGTGCTGGAGCGCTCGATTTCCGAAAAGGGTATCTATCCCGCCATCGATCCGCTTGCTTCTTCCAGCCGCATCCTGGACCCCGGTGTCGTCGGCGAGGAGCACTACGCCACCGCCCGCCGGGTGCAGGAGATCCTACAACGTTACCGCAGCCTGCAGGACATCATCGCGATCCTGGGCGTCGAGGAGCTCTCTGAAGAAGACAAGCTCGTCGTCGCGCGGGCCCGCAAGATCGAGCGCTTCCTTTCGCAGCCGTTCTTCGTGGCCGAGACGTTCACCGGCTTCCCCGGCAACTACACGAAGCGCGAGGACACCATCCGCAGCTTCCGCGAGATTTGTGAGGGCAAATGGGACCATCTGCCCGAGCAAGCCTTCATGTATGTCGGCTCGGTCGAACAAGCCGCTGAGAAGGCGGAGCGGATCGCGGCGGAGAGCTAACGGCCGCACTGCCGCGGGAGGTTCCGACACCGACGGACTGGAATGGTGCATCGGGCAGGCGCGGGGCGCGGCCGACACGGGCGCGCCGCGCAGACGTCCGGCTCTGGGCTTCTGTCGGGCAAGCCGGTTGGGTACAATCCGTAGCGCTTGTCAAAGTCATTTCCACATGCACACGAGGTTGGGCACCTGACTCGGCGGTCGGACTGCGGCCGAGTCGCGGGAGAAACTGCCATGACGCTTTGGAAGGCTCATGCGAATCAACGTGCGCTGGTAATTGCCTGTGGGCTGGTGGTCGCGTTCGCCGCCGGGCTGCGCCCTGCGTATGCGGCAGACCCACCGGAGCCGCAAACCGCAACTGATCCGACAGTCATGCTCGATGACCTCAGGTTGATGCTCAGGCCACTGACGAAGGACGAGTTGGTCACTGAGGCGGATGCCTGGCTGGGGCTGGTGAAGGCCAAGGCGCTGGAGATCAGTGCCCAGGAAATCAGCGCCAGGCGCATGGCGCGGCAGATGGAGGCGACTGAGCCGCCGCCCGACGCAGAGGACGTGGCACGTTTGGCGCGCAGCAGACAGGAGTTGCTGGAAGGAATCGTTAAGCTGCGCGAGCAGCGGACCGCGCTGGCGGATCGCTTGAACACGGTGCTGACCGCGCTGGAGGCCAAGGGCGGTGAAACGGAATCATACCGCAAGTACCTGACGGCGGTGGCCGGACTCGCGACTGACGTGGCTGCTTCCGACGTGGCGCAGTGGTGGACGACCGTGCGCGGCTGGCTGACCTCGAAGGAAGGCGGGATTCGCTGGGGCTGGAACATCTGCCAGTTCATCGCAACGATCATCGTGTTTTGGCTCCTGGCACGCATCGCCAGCGCTGCCGTGGCGCGGGCCATGTCGATGGCCCGGAACACGACGGACCTGATGCGGCGATTCGTCACGTCGTTGGTGCGGCGGATCGTATTCTGGGGGGGCGTGCTCGTCGCGATCACTTTCCTGGAAGTGCAGGTCGGACCGCTGCTGGCGATTGTCGGGGCCGCCGGTTTCGTAGTGGCCTTCGCCCTGCAGGGGACGCTGAGCAATTTCGCCAGCGGACTGATGATCCTGGCCCAGCGGCCGTTTGATGTCGGTGATGCCGTTAACGTGGGCGGTGTAGTGGGCGTGGTGAAGGCGATGAGCCTGATTTCCACGGAGATCAATACGCCGGACAACCAGCGCGTGGTCGTGCCGAACAACGCCATCTGGGGCAGCGTGATCACGAACATCACCGGCCTGCCGATGCGGCGTGTGGACCTGACGTTCGGCATCGGCTACGGCGATGATGCGGATAAGGCGATGGCGATTCTGGAAGACCTCGTGCAGCAGCACGAGCTGGTGCTGGCTGACCCGGCCCCGGTCGTGAAGCTGCACGAGCTGGGTGACTCGTCCGTGAACCTGGTCTGTCGCCCGTGGACGAAGACGGCGGACTACTGGACGGTCTACTGGGACATCACGCGGCAGGCCAAGCAGCGCTTTGACGCCGCGGGCATCTCGATCCCGTACCCGCAACGCGACGTGCACCTGTACCAAGAGACGCCCGCCCGCTGAGCGGTGCCAACTGGCCGCGTGCCATACCGTGGCCCGCGCGAGAGCGTCCACCGTTATGCGGTCGGACTGTCGCCAGCACGACGCTCAGCGCGACAGCACGGATTTCCGCATGTTCTCGGCCTCCTCCAGGAAGCGCGCCGTGTAGCTGGCGTCCACCCGCTGACAGCATTGCGTCGCCAACTCGCACATGCGGCCGTACTCGGGGTCCGCGGTCAGCACCTGGAACTCCCCCGCCAGGATCACCAGACGCAGCAAGTGCCGTAGTATCAGGCCCTCCTGCTTGATCAGGTCGCGGCTGCGCACGAACTTGAAGAACTCGCACTCGAACTGGAACGCCCCGCCCGCGATCCACTTCGGCTGCACCGGCATCGGCTCGGGCGCCGCCAATTGCGCCTCGTACAGCGTCGCCAGCATCTCCGGGAAGGTCGGCGGCCGCTCCACCTCGTCCTCGTCCCACGGGTCGCGGTAGCGCCACGGCTTGCGCTCCGCAGCCGGCTCAGCCTCCGCCTCCGACGACAACACGCCCATTTGCCGCAGGCGCGGCTCCAGGAACTCAGTCTGCAACGGGCCCTTCGGCAAGTCCTCCGGGATGCGCACCTTGCGCAGAATCGCCGGCGGCATCTGCAAAACGGACTCGAGCGCCAGCAGCTTCTCGTCAAAGTTGCCGTAATTGAGCTGCTCGGCCACGAACGCGCCGAACAGCGGATCCACGCTGCGGAAGTTCAGCAGCTTGTTAATGCTGGCATCCAGCGTGACATGATCCCCGTCCGCCGAGCGCTTGAGGTAACCCAACCCCTGCAGGTTGTCCAACATGAAGTCCAGTTGCTTCTGGAACTTCTCGATCCGCTCGGGCGAATTGAAGCGCTTGGAGAGGAAATCGCGCACTTCGTGCAGCGTGCCGGTGCGCGTCAGCAGAAAGATCAGCACCTGGTAGGGAATCATCGCCCGGCTCGACAGCCGGGCCGGCCCGGCGGCGATCAACGTCTTGAACTGCCCCTCGCTCCAGTACTGCTCGGTCTTGCGGCGCGTGGGGCGCTTACGTTCCAGCTCCTTGCGCATGCGCAGCAGGCCGGGATCCTTCGTCTGGGCCGGAATCTGCTCGTACTTCTTGCGCCACTTGTTGATCTTGACATCGTCATCGTGCGCGACGGCGATTACGTAACCCTGCGTGTCGAATTGCGGCCGTCCGGCCCGCCCGAACATCTGGTGCGCACTGCTGGCCGGAATGACCTTCTGCTCGCCGTGCGGCCCTTTCAGCAACGAGGTCAACACCACCGACCGCGCCGGCAGATTGATCCCCGCGGCCAGCGTTTCCGTGCAACACACGAACGGTACCAGCTTCCGCTCGAACAGGTCCTCCACCACCTGCTTGTGGCGCGGCAGCACGCCGGCATGGTGCACCCCCACGCCCCGCAGCAGCATCTGCTTGAGCTTCGGCCCCACCCCCTCGGCCAGGTCGCCGGCGCGCTCCTTCAGCAGTGCCTCGATCTGCTGCTTCTGGCCGCCCGATATCAGCGGCAAACCCTTAAGCTTCTCGGCCAGCTCCCAGCACTCGTCGCGGTTGAACGCGAACACCAGCGCCGGCGTGCGGTTCTCTTCATCCTGGGACGACACCATCTGCACCAGGTGCTCGGTGAGCAGCTTGTCCTCCACCCACTGATACTCCAACGGCACACGCCGGTCATCCGTCAGCACCACGTCCAACTTGCGGCCGTGCTGCTTGTCCAGCCAGTAGGCGAAGTCGTGCGGATTCCCAACGGTCGCCGACAACAACAGTACCCGCACGTGCCGGGGCAGCAGCACCAGCGACAGCTCCCACACCACGCCGCGCTCGAAGTCGTTGAAGCTGTGAAACTCGTCCATGACGACGGCGCTGAGCGTGGATAGGTCGGCGACCTGCGGATCATCGGCGATCAGGTGATTAAGCAGGATCTCGGCTACGACGACGCGGATCCGCGCGTCGGGGTTGATCCGCCGATTGCCGGTGATAAGTCCGATATCGTCGCGGGCGAAGCCCCACTTCTCCGCTAAGTCCTGCAAATCACGGAACTTCTGGTCTGTCAGCGCGATCAGCGGCGTGGTGTAGTACAGCCGCTGACCGGTGTGCAGGGCCTCGAAGACGGCCGCCTCGGCAATCAGCGTCTTGCCCATGCCGGTCGGAGCCGCGATCAGGACGCCGGCCTCGGTCGCAAACCAGGCCAGCAGGGCCTCTTCCTGGAAGGCGTAAAGCTCAAAGGGGATGGTTTCGAGGAATTTCTCGCAGACCTGGTCGCGGTTCATGCTCGCAGCTTAGTCGATCAGGTCGCCAAAATCCCCCCGCGGACGGGTCGGCGTGCGGCTCAGGCTCGCACGTCGATACTCTCGCCCAAGCCCGCCTCCACCACCTGCTCGGCCACCTGCATGGCCGCATCGAGCAGCCCCAGCGCCACGGTCTGCTGATCGTTGGCCACCTGCAACGCCCGCGTGGCGACCGCAACGCCCACCCCCGCCGCCTGACATCCCGCTGCTGCTGAAACACCGTCCATTCCGCACCTCACGCCCCCGGCCTACCAGCACTATCGAATTCCCGGCGGGGGTGGTAAAGCGAAACCGGCATCAGTCCGCCGGCCGGGCATGATGGTCCCAGAATAGCAGCGCCCACGACACGCCCAGCGCGTCTATCATATGTTACGCACCCGCGGGCCAGTAGCCGGCCGCGCGCCAGGAGACCGTCCGTGCCTGATACACCGCTAGATATCATCTTCGCCATGCCGCACCCTGACGACGTCGAGATCACCTGCGGCGGGACCATCGCCAAGCTGGTGAAGCTCGGCTACCGGGTGGGCGTGGTACATATGACCAACGGCGAGCCCACGCCGCGCGGCACGCCGGAAGTTCGTGCCCAGGAGTTGGCGGAGGCGGCGCGCATCCTGGGCGTCACGCACGTGGAGACGCTCAGGCTCCCCAACCGCGAGTTGATGGACAGTCCGGCGGCCCGCTATGCCGTGGCGACGGCCTTCCGCCGTCACCGGCCGAAGATCGTGGTCGGCATGGCGGGGCGCACGCCGGCCGCCTCGCCCGATCATTACCAAGCGCAGCTCATACTGGAAGGGGCGCGCTTCTACTCGCAGCTCACCAAGTGGGATGAGCGCTTCGCCGGTACAGCGCCGCACCGCATCGACTGGCTGTGGTATCGGCCGGTGCATATCGCGGCCCAGGCGGACAGTTGGCCGGCAACATTCGTCGTGGACATCAGCGACGTGTACGAGCAGAAGATCGCGGCGATTTCGGCCTACCGCTCGCAGTTCGATGAGCAGCGGCTGGCGCGCCTGCTGCACCGCATCCGCGCGTTTGACGCCGGCGAGGGCGGGCGCGGCGGGTTTGAATATGGCGAGCTATTCGCGCTGCCGCACCCCATGCCGCTGCCCGATCCAGTCGCGCACTTCGCGAACCTGCGACCGCCCCACGGCCCGCCGCCCGGAGCGCGCTGATACCGCGCCGCGCTACCGGCTGACCAGAAGCAACACGAACGGGTCGATGTCGAACACGTTGACGGCGCCGTCGGCGTTGCAGTCGGCCACGCACAGCAGATCGCAGCCCAGCACGCCGTATTGTGCCTCCCAGGCCGCCGGGTTGGTCAGGGCGACTACGAACGCGTCGATATCAAACGAGTTCACGCTGCCGTCGCAGTTGGCGTCGCCCCGAAGCTGACCGGCACACTCCTCGCAGATATCCGCCACGCCGCTCTGGTCTTCGTCGCGGCAGTCCGTCCCGGGCCCCATCCAGTCGCCGCCCGCCGTCTGGCAGACACTGGCCGTGAACACGAGGCAGCCGCCGGTAGCGTGGAAGCAGCACGCGCCCTCAGGCTCGGGGCACTCGACGGAGTCACATGTCGTGCCGTTGCCCATGAACGTACCGTTCAGGGCCGCGCAGTCTTCCGGGGTGGAGTCATCCACGCACTGCCCATCCGGCAGGCAGCAGGCCCCGCTGGGGAAGCAAACATACGTGGCGCAGTTGGTCCCGGCACCGGCCCAGAGGCCCCCCACGATGGCACAGTTGGCCGCGGTTAGGTTCAGACAACCGCCGGTCGCCGGAATGCAGCAGGCCCCCTGCGGCTGCGGACAGCTCACCATGCTGCAGTCGCTATCGTCACCCTGGTACAGCCCGCCCTGGGCCGCGCATTCGCCGGCCGTCAGATCGTCCGCACAACTCCCGTCCGGCAGACAACAGGCGCCGGTCGGGTCGCCGCACTCGACGACGGCGCGGATCACCAGGTCACCCTGGATGAACAGGCAGAAATTCAGCCACCCGCCGGGGATCGCGTACAGCACGTTCTTGCCGGACTGACAGCCATCCATGTCGCGAATTACGCTCGGCCCGCCGGAACCCACGTCCGTCCACTCGTCAAACTCCAGCGCGACGTAGAATTGCTGGCCCTGCGAGACGGGTACGCTAAGCGGCACTGTCCCGGCTTCATCGATATAGCGGAATTCGTTTATGTAGCCCGGCGTCAGCAGAGGCGCCTCGAGGTAGGCCCACTGCGTGCCCGGCGTGGGAAACGTGCTGCCATCCGAGATCTGTATGCCCTGTTGCAGTGAGAAGAGGTGGCCGGGCGTGCCCTCCAGCCAGGCGATCTGAACCGCCACGATGGTGCCATCGCAGGGCGCGGTGAGCCGCACGCCGGCCTTCTCGCCCGGGATGAAATCACCCACAATCACCGCCGCACCGCCTTCAACGAACGAGTCGTTCTTGATCACGACTTCCACTGCCGGCGCCGCAGCCGTCCAGACCAGCAGGGCGGCCAGGGGCAACATGCTAAGGGCGTACTTTCGGCTCATTGCTTTCGACCTCCTGAGGCACATGAGGTGCCATCCCAGTAACCCTATTCTTCACAGGACCAAGTGGCGTTTCAACCCGATCCCGCGACCGACCGCGAGTTGGCACATTATCGGAAGGACGACGAATCCGGCGGGGCCAGCAATGTCGGGAGCGCTATCGCTGGGCGAAGCGTGACGCCCGCGACGTTGACGTCCCGCCATCAGATCTGGACCGGTCCGGCAACCGCATTTAGCATCTGACCGCGCGGTCTCACAGAGCTTGCTCAGGCTCAACCGCGGGCCGGCGTCTCCGCCGGCAGTCACCGAGGTCGCTTCGAAGAAGGAGGCATGAACGTGTCAGCAAGAGCAGCGCGCGCCGCGGCAATCGGCATCTTGCTTCTGACCATCTGCGTGAGCGGGTGCCAGAGCACGGGTGGACCGCGCCAGGCCGCCACCGTCCGCGAGGGGGTGTTCGTGCACATCACCAAGGGTGCGGAAGACCCGCACGCCGTCCTGATGGGTCTGCAAATGGCCCGGCTCATGTCCGCCGACCGCGACGTGCTGGTGTACTTCGACCTGAGAGGGGTTGAAGTGGTGCTGCAGGGCGGCCGGGACATCACGCATCAGGCGTTCAAATCATCAGGAACGCAGCTCAACGAGTTGCTGAACAAGGGCGTGCCGCTCTATGCGTGCCCGGGGTGCCTCAGGGCTGCGGGCCGGACGCCCGCGGATTTACGGCCGGGCGTCCAGGTGGCCGACAAGGACGCGTTCTTCAGCTTCACGCCGGGCCGCGTTTTGAGCATCGACTACTAGCCCGGGCCGGACCTTGCAGTCAGGTTTGACAGGTTCAGGCGACGGCGCGCCCAAGTCGCACGCGCTGCATGCGGGTGGTACGATGGCGGTCCACGGATAATACGCGGACACCCTGCACGAGCCCCGGAAGGCATGGCCCAAAGCCGACCAGCCTTAAACAAACCCAGTCGCCCACCGTTGTTGCGCGCCCTGGTGCTCATCGCCGCCCTGGCCACCGTAACTGCCGCGGCCTTCGCTATCCGGGGTTACTGGCGGCGCACCACGCTGGACCGGGCCATGCGGCACGGCCTGGAGATGTTGGCGCCGGCTGACACTGCGCCGGCCATCCTCGCCGCGCTTGATGCCTGGGAGGGGCAGACCGGCCCGCGCTGGCAGACACGCCGCGACGACCTCATCACCCACATCCTGAAGAACTACCCGCTGAGCGACCAGCGCGTCCGGACCCTGCTTACACGAATCAGCGGCGCGGATTTCGGCGCGCGGCGCGAGGACTGGAGCCGCTGGCTGAACGCCCGCCCGGAAGCGCGTGCGGGTGCAGCCTCCGCGGTACCCCGCCGCGAGCGTGTGCGCTTGGCGCGGCGCTGGCAGGCGCCCGTCGGGTTGACCGCGTGGTTCTCCACCATCATCCCCCTGGATGGACAGATTTACGTTGCCTCGCTGGGCAACGCGCTGGGGCGCCCTGACGATCCGGCCAACGGAATCGTTCGCGTCTCTGGAATCGATGGTACGGCCAGCCTGATCTTCGCGCCGCCCTCGACCGGCGTAACCGACGTACTGGGCATATCCGCCGGCGACAACTGCCTTTTCGCCACGTGCGCCGACGGCGCGATCTACTGCGTCGAGCCCGATGGCGCGCTCCGCTGGCGGGTCCACACCGGCGGCCCACTGGGCAGCATTCCACTAACGTGCGACTTCAACCGCGACGGCGTTCCGGATGTCATCGCCGCTCGCCAGAGCGGCCACGTCATCGCCGTCAGCGGCCGCACCGGCCGGACGGCCTGGACGACCTCGCCGGTGGATCCCATCGAGGTGCCGCGCGGCGATATCGTCGCCGCGACCGTCACGCTGGCGCTGATTTCAAGCGGCGGTGAGGACCAGGTCCTGGCGGCAACGCCGGACGGCTGGCTGCGCGTCCTGTCCGCGCGCACGGGTGCGGTGCGCTGGCGTGGTCTGCTGCCGGCCGGGGCGCTGGCGGCGCCGCTGGCCTGCGACACGCGCAGAAGGGGCGGTCCGTGCGCTTTCGTGGCTGACCGCGCGGCGCGGGTGTGGGGGCTGATCGCCACCACCAGCGGTTTCGAATTGGTCGGACAATGGAACCTGCGCATCCATGGCCAGGAGACGGTGATTGCGGGATTGCGCGCCCTGGCCCAAACCGATGGTCCGCCCTGGGTCGTCGCCTGCCCGACTGCCACGACCATCGACAGTCACGCCGCCCTCTGCGCCCTGGAGCCGGGCGAAGTCCGCTGGCGCAGCCCTCTTTCCGGCTCGCTCTGGGCCACCCCGGCCGTGGCGGACATAAATGGCAACGGCCGGCCGGAGTTGATCACGGCCTGTATCGGCAGCGACAAGGAGGGTAACGCCACCGGCATTCTGACCGTGCTCTCCGCCAACGGCCACGTGCTCGTGAAACACGCACTCCCCGCCCCGGTTGAAAGCAGCCCGGTAGTCACCGACGTCGATGGCGACCAGCGGCTCGACGTGCTCATCGCCGATCAGTCCGGGCTGCTGCACTGCCTGACCGTGGGCGTCGCCGGACCGATTGAATGGGGCCTGGTCGGCGGGGACAGCCACAACACCAACAACCAGCGTAATGCCTACTCATTCGGCCAGGCCCCCATGGGCGCGCAGTGGCGCTGGAAACCAGAGTGAGCCGCCGCCGCCCTGCCCCGCCGTCAGTCCGACCAGGTAACGGCCATCCGCAGAAGCCGCGTCCGGCGACAATACGGCGTCAGGTTGTGAGATTCGTAGCCGGCTTCGCGCAGGCCGGCGGCCTGATAGCACCGGATTGCCGCCACGTTATCCGGAAAGACGACTAGGCTGACCGTACGAGCCGCGTAGTGCGTGCGCGCCCAGCGCAGTAGTGCGCGCGTCAACTCCAGCCCCAGCCCCCGGCCGCGCCGGGCCGAGTCCACCAGCAGGTGCCCGAGCCAGTAGTCGCCGCGGGCGGCGTTCAGGACATTCAACTCGCCATAGGCTACCGCTTGGCCGTCGAGTTGCGAAGCGAGTACCAGCGCCTCGTGGCCGGGCCGCTGCCAGGCACGGACATCATCGCCGGTGATTGGGGGCCAGGTCTTGGGGGCCAGCCAGAAGGCCTCACGCTCGTCGCGCACCCAGGATGCCACCAGGTCGCCGAGGCTGGCGTCGCACGGCTTAAGGGTGTAATCCGCCGCGCATTCCGGTCGGATTGTCGGGGAGACTGCCACAACTGCGTTCCGATTTGCCAGACAGGACGTTTCTCTTGGATAATGGTTCAGGTGCCTGTTTGACCGCGCGCCAGGCGCACCGCCGCCTTAATGATAATGACATACGATGCAAGGTTCCACAAACATTGTGCCCGCAAACAGTTGAAGAGTTCGGCGGCTACCGGATCAGGACACGCCACGTGGACGTCGCGGGCGACAGGTTCCTGCTGATTGGGCCGGACCAGTATGAGTCGCTACTGGACGACCCGCATGTCGCGGCCCGGTTTGCGCGGGACGAGTACATGCCGTATTGGGCGGAGTTCTGGCCGGCGGCGTTGTTGCTGGCGGAGGCGGTGGCCGCATGGGGGCCGCCCGCCGATCCGGCGGCTCCGCCGCGCGTGCTGGAAGTCGGCTGCGGCCTGGGCCTGGTGAGCCTGGTGGCGCTGCGACTGGGCTATGCGGTGGTTGCCTCAGACTACGACCAGGACGCCCTGGCCTTCGTGGCTGAGAGCGCCCGGCGGAACGGCCTGCCTCAGCCGCTGACGCGCTACGTTGACTGGCGTGAGACTTATGTTGACCTGCGTTGCGATCGGATCGTCGCCGCGGAGGTTCTATATGAGGACCGCAACCTCCGGCCAGTGGCGGAGTTCGTCCGTAACCATCTTGTGGACAATGGTTTCGCGCTGATATGCGACCGGAATCGCAGTACGGCGGACACGTTTCCGGAGGTTGCCGGCGCATGCGGACTCACCGTCGCGGTGACGTCGGCCAAGTTACCGGGTCCGGCCGGCGAGCCCGATATTGCCGGGCGTATCTTCAGGTTGCAGCGAGCTTTATGAATGCGCCGCCGATGGCCACGGTGGATTATCGACCTCCGGCAAGGGCGTGGCGGCAACGCCTGTCGTGACACCTAGTGAGAAAGCGGGTCCCAATCGGCAGAACTTTGGTTGGGGGCCGCAAGCTCCGACCATGACAGCCACGCCCCTAAACAGCGCCAGATCCGCCAGCTAGCAACAATCGCGTCCGCGGCAGCGGCGGTGGCTGCCGACACGCGCGGCGATGGGGTTGCGAGAGCTGGCAAAGTACGCTATACTTCACGTGATTGGCTCCCCAAATGCCGCGCCCGGCCGACCAGTCGGCTCCCCTTAGGTCGGGCACAAGCGGCTAATGATTGACATTGCACTGTGTTCTTGCGCGCTGCTGCTGCGCTCGCAAGTGTCGGCGAGTTCGCGCGGCGCGCACCTGCGTACCGACTCCGTCGGGACGCGGCCGGAAGGTGAAGGGAGAGCCAGCGATGGTTCCAGCCACGGGCAGCCAGCAGGAAGTTTCTCAATTGCGCAAGTTGGACTCGAGTGTCAAGCCGCCATCCCCCGCTGTACTTGAAGCGCTGTCAGCGGACGACGCGCGCCTGCTGCGCCGGCGCTTGGCGGAGACGGCCGAGTGTGTCTACAACGCGCGCTTCGAAGAGGCGGACATCGAGCAGACGCTGCTCGCCCCGCTCAGCGCGCCGGCCGATGGGCCGCCAGACCCAACCAACGATGACAGCGGTGTCGACCTGCTGTCCGGAGGACGGGCGGTGTCGTTCACGACCGAGCAGGAGCACCATCTGTTCCTGCGGCTGAACTACTGCCGTTATCGCCAGATGCAGGTCGTCGAGCGGTTTGCCGGCAAGCGGCTCACCACCGAGGGCGTGGCCGAGTTCCTGCGTTGGGAGCGGCTGGCCGCCGCGACCCGCGAAGACATTGTGCGCGTGAACATGCCGCTGGTTCTGGCCATGGCCAAACGCACGCGCATCTGCACGGTGGACTTCGCCGACCTGATCAGCGAAGGCAATCTGGCCCTGCTGCGGGCAGTGGACAAGTTTGACTGCTCGCGCGGGTTCAAGTTCAGCACGTATGCCTGCCGCGCCATCCTGAAGAGCTTCTCGCGCGTGGCCACGCGGACCTCGCGCTACCGCGGCCACTTCCCGACCGAGTTCGACCCGGCGCTGGAGAAGAGCGACCATATCGAGACCCGCCGGTTGAACGTCGAGGACGACTGCGTCCACGAGCTCAAGCATATTCTGGGCGACAACCTGGCGCGTCTGACGGAGGTGGAAGCACAGGTCATTCATGCCCGGTTCGCGCTCG
>CAZYGM010000094.1:0-12030 GCA_964647015.1 uncultured Planctomycetales bacterium
CGAAGGTTTGCTTACGCCGCAGCAACTGGTGGTAGTGCTGGCCGAAGCGATGTGCTTCATCCCGAATCTGCTGGAGCAGGCGCAGGGCCTCGTCGTTGCGGGGCAGCTTGTGGGGTCGCGTGCGGGCCTGCACGTAGATGAGCTCCTCGCGCTTGGCGAGCGCGACGACCATCGGCGGCCGGGCGGCGTGCCCGCCCTCGACGTCGATGGCCTGGTACATCTGCTCGAACGCCTCCAAGGCGGCGTGCAACTGGCCCAGCCCGCCGTCAATGAGAATGACGTCGGGGAACAGCTCCGCCGAGACGGCCGCATAGCGATAACGCCGCGCGATGACCTCGCGGATCATGGCGTAATCATCGACACCCGCGACGGTCTTTATCCGAAAGCGGCGGTAGCCGGATTTGCACGGCTTACCGTCGATGAAGCAGACTAATGAGCCCACGGAGGCCTCGCCCTGGAGCGTGGCGATGTCGATGCCCTCAATGACGCGCGGCGCTTCGGGCAGGTCCAAGAGGCCGCGGAGCCGCTCGAGGCCGGCACGTGGATCGACAAAGAACGCCTCGGGCTGGACGTCCGCACGCGGATCGCCGCTGAGCGCCAGTGATTCAATGGCCTTAATGCGATCACGCAGCACGGCGGCCTCCTCGTAGCGCTGTTGCTCCGCCGCCTGCCGCATCTGCCGGTTCATCTCGCGCAGCAGCACACTCCGCTTCGAGTTAAGGAACCGCAGCAGGCGACGAATGTCAGCGGCGTAGTCCGACCGGCTGATGCGGTCGGCGCAGGGCGCCGTGCACTGGTTGATGGCGTGCAGCAGGCAGGGCCGAAAGAAGCGCCGCCGGTCGTCGTCAGCCATGATCTCCAGTTCGCACGTGCGGAACTTGAAAACCTTCTGGAGTGCGTTGACCGCGTCGCGCAGGCCGGTCGCATTGATGAAGGGCCCGTACAGCTTGCTGCCCTGGCCGCGCGGCTGGCGCGTTACGCGCACGCCCGGGAAATCTGCGGACGTTGTTATCTCCAGATATGGGAAAGTCTTGTCGTCCTTCAGCCGCTCGTTATAGCGCGGCTGAATGTCCTTGATCAAGCGGTTTTCGGTAAGCAGGGCATCGACCTCCGTTTCGCACTCAACGAAGTCGATGTCTTGCACGCGCGTCACCATGTGCGCAATCTCCGGGCCGCGCGTGCTCAGCAGGTCGGCGGAATCTTGGAAGTAACTGGCCACGCGCGCCCGCAGATCCCGACCCTTGCCAATGTATAACACGACGCCGTCGGCGTCCTTCATCAGGTATACGCCGGGACACTTCGGCAGTGTGCCGATCTTGTCGCGGAGTCGCCGGAGATCATCGGAACTGATCGACATGGTCACCGCGGGATTATATCTTCCGCTGGGCCGGCGGTACCCGGCCGGCCGCCCCTTGCAAATCGCCGGTGAGGGTGCTAGAACCTCCCCATCGGGCCCTGTGCGGCCGGCCTGCGGCGACGCTGGGAGCCGCGGGGCGATTTGTGGGGCCATGCCCCGGGACATGGAAGGCCAACCTGGATAAGGCGTCACGGAGAGCAACGTGGACGAGTACTTGAAGCTCAAGGGCCTGGTCGACGAGGTTGCGGAAGACGTTTACAAGGCGATGGGTGGGAACAAGGCCGCCGGCACGCGCGTCCGCAAGGCAATGCAGGATATCAAGAACTGCGCCCAGGAGGTGCGCAAGCGCGTTCTGGAAATCCGCGACACCGACTCCGTCCCGCCGGCGCAGGATGGCTGCTAAGCTAAGCTCCGGGCAAAGCGGGGCCACGCTGCGCGGCGGAGAAACCCCCGCCTCGGGCCCAGAAAGGCGTCCATGCCGCCACCGGCTATTCTTGACCCGACCACGCTTGACTTCTCGAACCTCATAGCCGATCGGGCCGCTGTCGAACAGGCCAACCCACACCGTCACGAGTTCTCGCTCGTGGACGGCGTGCTGCTGCTCGACCTCGAACGGGGTCTGTTCGCTGGCTACCACGATGTCCGGACGGACGCCTGGTGGGTTCGCGGGCACGTGCCCGGGCGCCCGCTTTTCCCCGGCGTTCTCATGATCGAGGCGGCAGCGCAGCTCTCGAGCTACGTGACGCACAAGGCGCTGCAGGTCGAACGCTTCGTCGGGCTGACGGCCGTCAACGATGTCAAATACCGGGGAACCGTGGCTCCGCCGAGCCGCTTCGTCGTCGTTGGCCAGGCTTTGGACCTCCGGCCGCGGCGCACGAAATGCGCAACCCAAGGCTTCGTCAACGGCAACATGGTGTTCGAGGCCGTCATAACCGGCATGCTTCTGTAGGGTGAACGCGGGGGCGGTCCAAGTGCCAGTCGAATTGTGTTGCGGGCGGGCGGGCGATCCGTTATCTGGTAGTGCGGCTGTGGGCCGTGCAGCCGCGGCCCGGCGGCGACAGCAACGTGATCGCCATGAAACGCGTCAGCGGAACCATCGCCGAAGCGCTGCCCGAGGAGCGCACCTGGCCGGGCCCACCCACCGAAGGTGATCTGGCGGCTCTGCCCGGCTGTCCGGCGGTGTACCTGCTGCTGGCCTCCGCCCAGGTGCCGGTTCAACTCGCCACGACACAGCACCTCCGCCGGCTGGCCATCGCCCGACTGGGGAATGGACAGCGCTCCAGGCCCGGCAAGGCAAACCTCGCCGAGATCGTGCGGGGGCTTCGCTGGATACGGGTGGATTCGGCCTTCGAGGCCCGCTGGCGTTACTACCGGCTGGCACGCCAGATGTATCCCGATCGCTATCGGCGGCTTATCTCCTTCGGGCCGGCCTGGTTCCTGCACATCGACTTGCAGCAGCGCATCCCGGAGTTGCGTATCACCAAGCGCATCTGGCAGCACACCGGCGACTACGTCGGCCCGTGGCTCACGCAAGGCGCCGCGCGGAAGGCCCTGGACGCACTGCTGGACGTGTTCGAATTGTGTCGCTACCCGGAGCAGGTGCGCCGCGCGCCGGAGGGGCGGCGCTGTGCGTACGCGGACATGGGGCGCTGCGACGCGCCCTGCGATGGTTCAGTGCCGCTCGCCCGGTACGTGGTCCGTTGCCGGGAGGCCTGGAGCTTCGTCCGTGGTAATACCGCGGCTTGGCTGGATGAGATCAAGGAGCGCATGCGGCAGGCCGCCCGCGAACGCCGGTACGAAGACGCAAGCACGTGTAAGCGCCGCATGGCGTGGGCGTGGAAGTGGATTGAAGGCACGCAACCCCTGGTCAGGCCGGCCGAGGAACTGACCGACCTGCTGGTCGTTCCCGCCGTACGCCGGCGTGCCTGGCGATTGTTCATATTCTGGCGGGGCGACATATGCGCCGGACCGCGTCTGATCGATCGCAAGCTGCCGGCGGGCGCGGCAGCGTGGCTGCGGGAACAGTTGGAGAACTTGCCGGAACCGGCGGAACCCGCCATTCGCATGGAGCAAACTTGGCTGGTCGCTCACTTCCTGGCCAGCCGCGGCGGGAAAGTCTCACTCGTGGAGCGGCTGCGCGGCCGGCACGCGCCGGCTGATCTGGAGGCGCGGCTTGCGGAGCGTGTAGCCGAGCGACAGAAGGAACGAATCCAGGACGCGGCGCGCCCTGACGGCGGGCCAGATGCCGACATTGAGCCACAAACCGGCGACAATCCGCGGAGCACTGGCAAATCCGTTTGACAGCCGGGGTTGCAGCACGAATACTTCTAGTGTGGCATGGTGGCCGTGACGTGCGAATTGCGCGGTGGCCTGGGTGCCGCGCTGCATGTCCAGTACTTAGCCATATGGCAAAGTGCGTAACCGCGCGCCTGGCGACTTGCTCGAAGGCACCGGCGCGTACAACCGAGTGATGCGTGGCTGGGCTGTCAGCCCAAGAAGAGCACTTGTGCAGCCGGCATTGCGTCGTTGCGGGGCGAAGCTGCCCGCTAAGCGTGAGGGAGCACATGGCCGGCGGCACTGATCCCGGAGCGGCAGCTCAGCCACCGATCTTACCCAGGTGCGCTTGAACGCGCATCAGGCTTGTGGCCGCGCCGGCCCGGGACGCCTGTCTCAGGCGCTTAGGCCTTAACAACGCGCCCGGCCGGCCTTTTCTTGCGCCCGGTCGCATTGCGCGTGTCCACAATCAGCTTCGCGTGTTCCACCACCGCGTCATAGTCCACCGCCTTGTGGTCCGTGGCTATCAGCACGCAATCGTATTTGCCAAGCTGCGCCGGCGTCAGCGGCACGCTGCGCATGTGCGTAATGTTGTGCTTGCGCATCGGCTTGGCAACCGGAATGTGCGGATCGTGGTAGTCCACGTTCGCCCCGCGCGCCCGCAGCAGGTCTATCAGCATCACCGAAGGGCTCTCACGCACATCATCCACGTCCGCCTTGTACGCCAGACCCAGGACGAGGATGCGCGCGTTCTTCAACGCCTTCCCGTTGGCGTTGAGCGCCTCCATGACGCGCGCGACCACGTGCTCCGGCATGTACGTGTTGATCTCCGCCGCCAGCTCGATGAAACGCGTCGGTCGCCCGTACTGGCGCGCCTTCCAGGACAGGTACAGCGGATCGATCGGTATGCAGTGCCCCCCCAGCCCGGGACCGGGATAGAACGCCTGGAAGCCGAACGGCTTGGTCCGGGCCGCCTCAATCACCTCCCACACATCTATACCCATCCGGTCAAAGATCAGCTTGAGTTCGTTCACCAGGGCGATATTGACCGACCGGTACACGTTCTCCATGATCTTGCAGGCTTCCGCCACCTCGCAGGTCGAGACCGGCACGACCGTCGAAAGTGCCTCCGCGTAAAGCGCCGCCGCCAGCTTGCCGCTCGTCCGCGATGCGCCGCCCACCACCTTGGGAATGTCCTTCGTCGTCACGTCCGTGCGCCCGGGATCCTCACGCTCCGGCGAGAACGCCAGGAAATAGTCCCGGTCCAGCCGCAAGCCCGTGGCGTCCAGCAACGGCCGCACGACCTCACGCGTCGTGCCCGGATAGGTCGTCGATTCCAGTACGATCAACTGGCCTCGCCGCAGCCGCTTGGCGATCTCCTCCGCCGTGTTGCGCACGTATGTCATGTCCGGGTCGCGCATCTCGTCCAGCGGCGTCGGCACGCATATCAAAATGGCGTCCGGCTGCTTGAGCCGATTCATGTCCGTGGTCGGCGTGAAGCGCCGGCGGCGAATGAACTCGTTGAATGTATTGGCCGGCAGATGCTCAATGTACGATTTTCCCGCCTTGAGCATCTTGACCTTCTTGGGGTCCACGTCGAAACCGATCACGCTGAACCCGGACCGGCAGAACTCACGCACCAGCGGCAACCCGACGTAGCCCAGGCCAATGACCCCGACCACCACCGAATGGTCGCGGATCTTGTGCATCAACTGCTCAGAAGCACTCATCTTATGTAGTCTCCGTGTCTCAGACCGCACAGGCGCCCCACGAAGTTCTACTCGTGGCGGCAAGGCTTGGCAAGCGCACCCAGCGCCCTGCTAAGCCAACCGGGCCGCGCCGGCCCGGAGCAACCGCTATTGTGAGTCGTCCCCCGGCTCCACACCCTCTCGTTCCGCCGCGCCGCCCGCCGCCAATGGATTGTCGAAGCCTTTACGCTCGCAGAGCAGCGCGATGATCTCCTCGAACTTCGCGATCTTCTGGTTGTCGATGCGCAGGCGCTGCTCGCGCTCGCCGTCCCGGTAGTACAGATCAACCCAGCCCTTGCGGCTGTAATCGCGCAAGTCTTTCATGTCGGCAAACGCGATGCGCCGCCCGCCGTAGGTCATGCCGTCCTCGTCGATCGTGGCCCGCAGCCTGGCCGCGCGCACGGCCCGCACGAGGAAGTACACAACCGCCAGGATTACCAGCAGCCCCCAGTAGTACTGGTTACGAATCTCTTCCTTGCTCTTGCCCCACGCGTACCAGTGGCTCTGCGCCAAGTCCACGCGACCATTGCGGATAGGCACTGTCGCCATGCCGTACGCGCTGATGAACAACTCGGTTCCGTCGGCCACGCCCGGCTTGGGCCGCACCGGCTGGCCCAGCAGCTTGTGAACCTCGGCGGCCGACTGCGGACCGGCCTTCAACATAGCGTCGTAGTCGTCTTTCGACGGGATCTCGCCGAACTCGACCGGCCCATCGACCCAGCTCAGCAGTTGCCTCTTAGCTTCCGCGATGTTCTGCTTGCGGTAGCCAACCGCCCCATCGTAGAAGAAGTATGCCGCGACGGCGACGAAAACCACGCACACCACCAGCCAGTAGTTCCGATCGAACTTGGCCGGCCCGCTTTCCAGCAAGGTCATGGCGGCATCCCGCCTTTCAGGCTGGGCCGCAGTCGCGCCCCTGGCACACCACGACCCCGGGTTGAATTCCGGACCGAATCCTGCAGTAAGCCTGATCCTAGTCGCAGCCGAACGCCGCGTCGAGCCGTCGCCGGGCAGTTTCAAATTGCCCCGCCTGCTGGTAACCTGTCCAGACCTGACGGAGGACCGCAGCCGTGACAGTAGTCGCCAGGAACCGCCCCGGTGTGCTGATTATTCGTGACGGGTGGGGGCATAACCCCCACTCGCAAATGGACCACGCCAACGCCATCAAGCTCGCCGACCCGCCGGTCGATCGTGACCTGCGCGCACACTGGCCCACGACGCTGATCGGCACCAGCGGTCCGGACGTCGGGCTCCCCCCCGGCACCATGGGCAACAGCGAAGTCGGCCACCAGAACCTCGGGGCCGGCCGCATCGTCGACCAGGAATCCGTGCGAATCTCCAAGGCCATCGCCGACGGCTCGTTCTTCCGCAACGCGGAATTCGTCGCGGCCGTGGAGACCTGCCTGGCACGTAAGTCGCAACTGCACATCATGGGCCTGGCCAGCGACGAAGGGGTGCACTCGCGGCTCGAACACCTCTTCGCCTGCGTGGAACTGGCCGCGCGCCGCGGACTGCGCGACGTGTACGTGCACTGCTTCACCGACGGCCGCGACTCGCCGCCCACCAGCGGCATCGGTTTCGTGCAGCGCATCGAGGAGCGGTTACGGCACATCGGCGTGGGCCAGATCGCTTCGGTCTGCGGCCGGTACTGGGCCATGGATCGCGACAACCGCTGGGACCGCGTGGCCCGGGCCTACCGCATGCTGACTGAGGGCGACGCGGTGGCCGCTCCCAGCGCCACCGTGGCCCTGCAACGCTACTACGACCAGCCGGCTGCCCCTAACATGAAGGGCGACGAGTTCGCAGTGCCAACCGTGATCAGTGAGGACGGCCGGCGACCACTGGCACTCGTCCGGGACGGCGACGCTATCATCTTCTTCAACTATCGCGGCGACCGCCCGCGCGAGCTAACGCGGGCATTCACTTTCGATACCTTCCCGTACATCGCCCGCGACAAGAGCGGCGCGGAACGCGAGATGGGCTTCCGGCGCGAGAAAAAGCTGGACCTGTTCTACGTCACCATGACCGCCTACGAGGACGGGCTACCCGTCAAGGTCGCATTCCCCAAGCCACCCAAGATGATAAACATCGTAGGCGAGTACCTCGGCCGGCTGGGCTTGCGGCAATTCCGCTGCGCGGAAACGGAGAAGTACGCACACGTCACGTTCTTCTTCAACGACTATCGCGAGGAGCCCTTCCCCGGCGAAGACCGGCAACTGGTCGCCTCGCCGAGCGTCGGCACCTACGACCAGCAGCCGGAAATGTCCGCGCCGGCCGTGGCCGACGCCGTGGTCGCCCGCATCGCCAGCGGCGACTACGACCTCGTCCTCGTCAACTTCGCCAACCCGGACATGGTCGGACACACGGGCGACATCGCGGCGGCCACCAAGGCCTGCCGCGTCGTCGATGAATGCGTCGGCCGCGTGCTGGCCGCAGTTACAAAGGCCGGCGGCTGCGCCATCATTACCGCTGACCACGGCAACTTCGAACAAATGATCGACCCCGAGACCGGCGGCCCGCATACCGCCCACACGCTCTTCCCCGTCCCGCTGCACCTGTTCGGAAAGCCGTTCCAGAACGTCTCACTGCGCGAGGGCGGCACGCTCGCCGATGTATTGCCAACCATGCTGGCCATGCTCGGCCTCGACCAACCCGAGGAGATGACCGGCCGGTCGCTGATCGTCGGGTAGCACGTAACCGCCCCGGCCGGCCGGACCGGCCGCGTGTCAGCCGGCCATCATCGCCAACCGATAGAGTGACCATACGGACTGCGCCAGGAGCATGCGGATGGATGCGCCGATTATCGGGCTCGACATCGGCGGGACCAAGACGGCGGTCGTGTTGGGCGACCAACGCGGCCAAATCCACGCACGCACCGAATTCGACACCCACGCCGAACGCGGCTTCTACCCCGTCTTCGCTGAGATGTGCGCGTGTGCATCTCGTCTAATGGCTGAATCCGGCGGTGGCAGCGCCGCGCCGGGAGCGGTTTCGGTCTCGATCGGGGGCCCGCTGGAGATCGACGCCGGCATCATCCACTCCCCACCCAACCTGCCCGGCTGGAAGGACATACCCCTTAAGTCACTGTTGGCCCAACGCTTCGGACTGCCCGTCTACGTCGAGCACGACGGCAACGCCGGCGCCCTGGCCGAATGGTACTTCGGGGCCGCCCGCGGCCTCCGCAACGTCGTCTTCCTGACCATGGGTACCGGCTTCGGCGGCGGATTGATCCTGAACGGCCAGCTCTACCGTGGAACGTGCGACCTGGCGGGCGAGGTCGGCCACGTCCGCATCTCCGAGACCGGACCGCTAGCCTTCGGCAAGGTTGGCTCCTGGGAGGGGCTGTGTGGCGGCGCGGGCATCGCCAAGCTGGCTGCCATGCGGTACCCGCAGCGCTGGCGCGCGGGCGAGATCACAGCCCGCGAAATCGCCGAACTGGCCCGTGCCAGCGATGCCGAGGCGTTGTCGTTACTCGACGAGGTTTCGCAGCATCTGGGACGCGGCTTGGCGATGCTGATTGACATTCTGAACCCCGAGATGATCGTAATCGGCTCGCTCGTAGTGCGTCTGGGCGAACTGGTTCTGCGACCAGCCCGGGCCGTCGTGGAACGCGAGGCACTGCCGGAGGCGGTCAAGGCCTGCCGGTTGGTGCCGGCCGAGCTCGGCGAACGGCTGGGCGACGTGGCCAGCCTATGCGCCGCAGTTCAGGCTTTAGGCGGCCCGGACCACTCTTAACCCCTCGCACCGCCCCGGGCCGCACCTTACGGCCGCAGCAGGATCAGGTTACCCAGAGTCCGCGGGCTGTAGCAGTGTCCGCGCGCGCCCGACCAGGAAGAGTACTCGCCGCGCCGCGCGTCCATGCGCGTGACGTTCAGCCCCCACACCCGCTGCTCCGCCGCGCTCGGCCCCAGTGCCGCCAGCGGCAAGGCCAACTCGATCACCCAGGCGTCCCGCTGCACAGAAACGGCCACGCGCGCCCCGCTGTGCCACCGCTCAGAAGTCCCGATCGGCGGCTGCGTGCGACAGCCGCGCCGCTCCACCACCACCCCGTTCGGCTTGATCTGAAGCTGGAAGATGTCGCTGCTGGTGCCGTCGCCGGCCGGCCGCGGATCGATCAACAATTCCACCACGTCCTGGCCCCACGGCACGGCCCCGTCCAGCGGCACGAGGTTGTCTGCATGCCACAAGGGCCGCTCGCCGTCGCCCAGGGCGCACCGCACACCGACAAACAGGTACTCTCGGTCCATGCCGAAGAAGGCCTGCGTCGGACGCGCCGGTCGCCGTTCCGCCACCCCGGCCTGGTCCTCACCCGCGTTGACCAGTAGAAAATCCGCAGCCGCATTACTGGTGACCAGAGCCCAGTCCGATAGGTCGCCGTCAATGACCGGCGGTTGCTGAACCGGCGGACACGTCGCCACCGCCAGTCGGCCCATCACTGGGAACGCTCCCAGCGAAGACGTGTCAAACAGCAGATCGAATGGATACGCGCCGCTCGTGTTGTAAGGCACAGCCGACAGCAACGGCTCAAGCACCGCCGCCCGCCGCACACCTGGAGCCAACGACACTGACGCGTCCGCCGGCGGCTGCCACCCCGCCGGCGGCGCCGGCATGCTCCAGCGACCGGCGATTGTGTGGTTGGTATAGTTGACCACGTCGCATAGCACCTGCGCCCGCAGACCGTCGCCGACCGGCTGCAAGCGCACCCCCGTCACGCTCGCGTGTACCCTGGTAGCCTGGTTCATCAGCAGGTTCCACTCGGTCAGCAGTTGCTGCGAGCGGGCAGCCGGCGGCCCGGCCGTGGGAACATCCGCCGCCAACTCGCGCAACAACAACTCCCGGGCCAGAACCAGCGGCTGCGGCTCACGCGGCCAACCCGTCGGCTTGCACGTCAGCAAATCGTCGAGACATGCGTCGGTACCCGCCCAGCGCACCACCTGCCCGGCCAGAGACCGCGCCAGCGCCTGCTTGCCGCGCCGCTCCAACAGGTGCAGTAAGGCAACATCCTGCAATCCCTGCCGAAGACGCTTGAGCCGTATCGACGGCACCGGCCGATCCGCCAGCCCAAACAAGCTGCCCGGATAAACCAGGCTCTGTGACTCGTCAGTGCGCCAGGCAGACCCGGCCAAACGCATGGCGCCGAATTCGGCCGACCGCTCCACCCAGATCGCGTCCGCCTGGCAGCGGTACGCCTGCCACGCCGCCAGCACCGCGTCCGTGCCGAGGCCATCGCTGCCCAGTGTGCTGCTGTAGGGCGGATGGTCCGGACACAACCAAGCCCGCCGCCCCAGGGCCTGCTCCCGCTGGAGCACCTGCGGCTCAAACCACATGGCCCGCGGAGCCCAGATGTCGATCCCGCTCAGGCGAATCTCGGGCGCATCACGCCACCCCAGCCCGCGCAGCGAGCCGGCCGGCAGGTGCGCCACTAGCGGCAGACCGGCCTCGCTTTGCCGGGCAATATCCGCCAGTAACCCCACCTGCGCCACGCTCCCGGACGTCAGTTCCGCCGGCGGCGCCATCCGCACGAACGCCCGCTCCTGCCAACCGCGCTCCGCAAAATGCCGCCGACACTCGGCCAAGTACGCCGCCAACACGCGCGCATACGCCGGCGAGCCAATCCCCCCCTCACGCTCCGCGCTGGGGTGCGCCAGCGATGCCGGCACCGCCCAATGTGACAACGCCACCCCATCCGCAAACCCGGCCCCACTGAGCCAGCCGGATACCAGCCGGTCATACGGCTCCCAGTCAACCTCCACCTGCCGCGCACCCACCAGCCGGTACTTGGGAAACGAAGCCCATAGCACGGGCGTGGCACCGTGCTCTTGAAACAGCCGCATGGTCGCGTTAACCAACCGTATGGCCGCTTGGTGTCCCGCCAGGCCCGGCAGCAGCCGCGTCTGCTCGGCCGACTCGCGTGGCCAACCCAGGTGCGCGGCCAGCAGGTCGCGCGGATCAACCCGGCAAATTGCTGCCAGGCCCCGTGCTGCCGGCAATGCCACTGGCAGCACCTCGAGCCGCAGACCACACTGCCAGGAGACACGCTGGTCCGACGTTGAACGGACTAGAACGTGGCCGCGGTACTCACCCGGATCAATCGTCGGCGGAACACGCAAGTCAACCCAGACGGCTTCAGTGCCCGGTTGCCCCAATCTGATCGGCCCACCACCACGCGGCGCATCCCACGGCACCAGGATATCCGGGACGACCGTGGGCGTAGCCGGCCGGCCGGCATGCTCCGGATACCAACTGCCGAAGCGCTCCACAGCGACCGGCTGCACGCGGTAAACCGTCGCCAGCTCGCCGACGGCAAGCGTGCCGCCCGGCCCGGTCAGGTTTGACACCTCAACTGTGAACGGTCCCGCCGGCACCCGCTCCGCCCGCATCCCAAGCTGGAAACCAACAGTCGCGTTGATGGGCGCATGCAGCCGAATCTCGCCACTCGCCGCCGAGAAGACCGCGCTCTCCAGTACTGGCGCAGCCTGGGCACCCAGCACGGCTTCCGACCCAACCGCCCAGACTTGCACCTCCTGGCCGGCCAGCGGCACGCAGCCGACGGCCGCCAGCCAGGCGCACATGGCAACTGCGGCCGGCAACCACCGCTGCCAACGCCGCCCCGGAATGCCTACTGCTGCGGCTCCGGCCATCCTTGAACCT
>CAZYGM010000095.1:0-11907 GCA_964647015.1 uncultured Planctomycetales bacterium
GCTCCGCGAACGCCCGCGCCGTCACGGCGTCAAACTGCTCCCGCAGCGCCGGCTCGTGCGCCAGCCGCTCCGCCCGACCCCACACGCACCGCACGCTCGCCAGCCCCAGGTCGGCCACCATCCGCTCCACTGTGGCGAGCTTCTTCCGCGTCGCGTCCACGAGCGTGACCTGCACAGCCGGACACACGCACGCCAGCGGCACGCCGGGCAGCCCGCCGCCCGTGCCCAGGTCCAGCAGCTTCCGCGGCCCCGCCGCCCGCACCAGCGGCAGAAGCGCCAGGCTGTCGCAGATATGCACGCGCCAAGCCTCCTCCACCGCACGTATCGCCGTCAGATTCACTCGCCGGTTGTGCTCCAGCAGCAGCTCAACGTAGCGCGCCAGCCGCGCGTGCGCGCCGGCGTCAACCTCAAAGCCGGCTGCCACAAGTTCAGCGTGGGTCATCGTACGGTGCTTGCGTCGCGCCGCCGGACGAGCTTCGGCGGCCGCCCGCGATCAAACAGCAGCGTCGGGAGGCTTTGCACCAGGCCGCGCGCGTTGTACAGCGCCTCGATCTCGCCGCGACAGTTGTACCAGCAATCGGTGCAGTGCTGCCGCGTCGTGTCGGCCCGCAGCCGCCGCACGATTTCCTCCGGCTCGTGCTGGAAGAGATTGGCGACCGGGCGCTGCCGCTCCTCGACGCAGACCGCGATGTCGCCGGTCGAGTCGATATTGAAAAAGCCGCGGCCCGCCTGGCAGCCCGGCACGCCCCCGTTCAGCGCCGCGTCGAAGCGCGACAGGAAGTACGGGTTGCTCAGGAAATTCGTGTGCTTGCGGCGCAGCTCCAGCAGGTATGACGCCACCCGGCCGTCATCGAGGTGCGCGAAGCGCGTCGAGCCGGTCTTGCGGACGCCATACGGCTGAACCATGAAGTACGCCCCGCGCTCAGCCGCCATCCGAATCATCGGCTCGATGTGCTCGAGGTTGTCCTCCATCAGCACCGCCATCCAGTTCACGCGCTGCCATTTGTGGATGCGGGCGCGACTGAAGAACTCAACCGCCGCCAGGGCCCGCTCGAACGCCCCCGGCGTGCCACGCCGCCGATCGTGCGGCCCCGCCTCCGCGTAGTCGATGCTGATCGACGCCCCCCACAGCCCGGCCTGAAACAGGTCCTCCGCCAGCCCCTCGTTGGCGAACCACCCATTCGTTGTGATGAACGGGAAGTGCCACCGGCCCACTTCAGCGACAATCTGGACGATGTCCGGCCGGATCAGCGGCTCCCCCCCGGCCAAGCTGATAAGCAGCGCGCCAAGCCTGGCCAGCTTCTCCGAACCCGTGCGGTACGCCTCAACCGGCACCTCCGGCAGGTCGCCCATCGGATCGCGCCAGTAGTGGCAGAAGCAGCACCTGAAGTTGCAGCGGTAGTTGACCTGCCACGTACACCAGACGGGGCTGCCAGTGGCCCAGGCTCGGGCAAGCTGGAGCTTCTTCTGTACCGGGTTGCGCGCCAATGCTGACCACCTTCGTCGGCTCGCCGCGGCGAACCAAGACCGCGTCTGCCATGGTAGCCAACAGAAGCGGACCTGAACAGTCGCCAGATTCACGGACTTGACCGTCGCGCGGCCGCCGGCCGCCGACGCCATCCGGCTGCTCATAAGCGGTTGTTCAGCAGTAACTTATGCAATCTCGGCGCCATGGTGCCCCCAGCCTGGGCGGAGAATCGTCACGAAAAGCCGGTTTCCAATTAAGTTAAGCGCCCCATCGTGACGATCTTCAGTGTTAGCTGACTACCCTCCTTACTCTCGCACCGGAGGCCGCCCGCCAGGACGGCCTCCGGTGTTTATGTGCGCGGAGAATGGCACCGCTTGAGATTGAACACGTTGCCGTCCATCGAACTGCGCGGGGACCCGCGCGATGCTCGCATGTCCTGTCCGGATGCTGCCACTGCCACTGATAATCACAAGCCGGGTCGTGCCGTCCCGTCCTCTGGTGCCCCCGTCGCGTTCGGGGGTCCGGCTTAGCCTCGCGCCAGTTGATAGTACATGCGCTGGCCGTGCTGCCGCATGACGATCGTTTGGGCGCGCAGCAGGTGCTCGATGTGTTTGGTCACTTCCAGCCGGTGCGCGCCCAGACCCGCCGCCAGGTCCGCGAGCGTGCAAGGACGGCGGCGCAGAAGCTCGACGATCTCGTCGGCGCGCGGCGCGACGGCCGCGCGGGTCTCCGCAGCCGGTCGTTCGGCGATTACTTCGGCGCGCGGCCCCAGAAGCTGTGCCGCGCGCGACAGTTCGGCTGAGGAAGCCGGTCGGGCATACGACTCGGTTGGCGGCCGGGCCACCGTATTCAACTGGATGCGGTCGGGGTCGATGCGGGCGAGCAGCCCGACCAGCTTGCTGACCTCGTCTTCGCCGGCTGTCAGCCCCCCCAGCAGGAAGACCTCCAGCCATAATTCGCCACGAAAACGCTTTCGGAAAGACTCCAGACCAGCAATGATCCCGGCCAGGTGCAACTCGCGATGGGGGCGGTTCACCCGCTGGAACATCACCTCGTCACCGGCATCCAACGAAGGGATGACCAGGTCCGCCGCCAGCAGCTCGTCCTGCACGTCCGGGCGCCACAGGAGCGAGCCGTTGGTGAGCACGGCGACCGGGAGCGTGCTGATACGCTTGATTCCCGCGATCAGAACACCGAGGTCCGCCTGCAGTGTCGGTTCGCCGGAACCCGAGAGGGTGATGTAGTTGGGTGTCGGCCCGGCGGCAAGCCGCGCCGCGATTTCCTGCAAGACATCGTTGATGGAGACGAAGCAGCCGCGCTCCACCGTAGTGTTTGTCGTCGCGCCGAGCTGACAGTAGATGCAATCGTACGAGCACGTCTTGTATGGCACGAGATCGACACCCAGCGAACGCCCCAGACGCCGCGAAGGTACCGGTCCGAATACGTGGTGGGCCCGGGCAGGCACGGTCAGTTCTCCTGTAAGGCAATGCCGCGCCGCGCAACTCGCGTCTGCAGCGCTGCCACATCGATTCGGGGAACAGGGCGGTCGGCCCACGTACCGCCGCGTGCCGCTCGGCCAGCGCCTCGGCAACCCGCCAACCTGGCCGCCGCCCCTGGGAGTCTGCTGTCACCTCCGCTTACCAAGCCAATGCCCCTGAATCAGCGCGTCTGTCGCGCCGACACGGCTGCCTTACCCCGGTGCTGTCCCGTAGCGGGCGCGCCGGTTGACCTGCGCAAGACCAGACTCCCGACGTCGCAACCCAGTTCACGTGCGATTACCGGACACTTCGCCAGCAACGCGAAGAAGATATCCTTGTTCACGTGACTGAGCGTCTCGTAGTTACCTTGGCCTTTGGCGATGACGAGTTCCGCCGCGTCAAACCGCCGGCGGAACGCAGCACTGCAATCAGCGAGAATCGTGCCCGGCGCGTCCGAGCCATTCTCAATGACCTCAACCATCTCCAACAGGCCGGCCACCTCGGCATCCGCCAGCGTGGCGTCATTGATCACGGGGGCGCCGCGCACGGCAACCGTCACCTTTACCAGCGGCAACTGCTCGATCAGCAGGCGGTCGAACACCAATTCACCGGCGTTGTCGGCCAGGAAGAGGATGCGGTTCGCGGAGGCGGCAGCCTGTCCAAAAGCGTCCGCATCACCGAGGAGCGGAGCGCTTAGCGCGCGGCCAATCGCCTCCCTGACTTGGGCATCGCCTACCATGCTGTTGACGCCCATGTCGATCACGTTGCCGGCAATTGCCAGCCTAATCGCCGTCTCGAGCGGCGTCTCGGACCGGGCCACGCGGGCCTGCAGTTCGGGCAGATACTGCAATGCCAACCGGTTCAGCCGGTCCTTGGCATTCTGGTACGGATCACTTTGGCAGGTGAGGTCCCGGATCCGGCGGTGGATTCGCTGTCCCATCGCGGGCGGAGGCTCATGGAAATCCAGGTTGCAGGAGGCCCGCAGAATCTCGTGCATCAGCCGCTCATGGATCACCTCGTCGTTCGTCACGAGGCGCACTGCGTCCAACGCCTGTCTCAGGAAGCACGGTATGCAATCGAGGTACGTAATCATCGCTCCATCAGGATTCCGTCCGCTGCGCTTATCGCGCTCGCGGAGTGCCGGACGTCCCCGCACGTGCTGTGCCGTGCCGGTCCGGGCCATGCTGGATCACCATAAATAGCTGCTAGGCAGTGCTTTACATTCAGAGGACCTGGGCGGGGTTCATGCGGCGACATTGCATTCTGCAATTACTGAGAGGCGTGACCGTGGCAATATTACCATGCCGGAGCGGGCAGCGCTCAGCCGTGAGTCCGCCGGCGTTGACGGGACTCGGATGGCGCTGCATCCTGTCAACTTCTGTGTGCGGAGGCTTCAGGCAGTGTGTGAGGCAACTGAGCGCGAAGGCGGCGAACGCGGAATGACACTGCGCGACAAGCTGGCGATTGACCGGACCGCGCTCGCCAACGAGCGAACGTTGTTGGCATACGCACGGACCGGTCTGGCGCTGATGATCGTGGGCGGGTCACTGCTCAAATTCTTCGAATCGCCGGCCTCATCCCTGGCGGGCCGGCTGCTTCTGGCGGCCAGCGCGTTGGTGATCCTGATTGGCGCGGCGCGATTCCTCAGCGTGCAACGTCGGCTGAAGTGCATCGCGATGCGTCCGGCGGATCGTCCCGGCACCGGCCAGGCCGCCCGATGCACTGGCACCGAACCGGCGTGTGACGACTGAGCGCTCGGCGCCGGCCCGGCGGCCTGTTTGCGGCCCTCCAGCCGGCCGTTGGGCGATTTATCCGTTTGCAGGCTCCTCTTGCTGGGGTGCAGCAACGTGACGCCGGGCCCGGGCCGGGCGAGTGCTCGTCAATCGGCGAGCGACCTCGCCCGGATCGGGCTTTGACTACCTAACCCGCACGCCACGCGTTGAACATCCACAACGTCTTCTCGAGTTCGTCGCGGATGCCGTCCAGGAGGTTTGCGGTGCCGCGATCGCTGGCTTCCTCGGCGGCCTCGATGACTTTGCCACTCTGGCGCAGCAGATGCTCGTAGTCCTTCACGAGGACGGCGATCATGTCCTTTGCCGACGTCTGACCCTCGTACTCCTTGATCTGGGCCAACTCCAACACGCCCCGCAGAGTCGCGACGGGCTTGCCGCCGACGGTCAGGATGCGCTCGGCGATGTCGTCGGTCACCTTGGCGAACTGGTCGTAAAGGTCCTCGAACTTGGCATGCAACTGGAAGAACTGGGGTCCGACCAGCATCCAGTGAAACGCGTGCAGCTTCTCGTACAGGACGGTGGAATCCGCCAACAGCCCGTTCAAGCCCTGCTGAACCTTCTCATTAGCCATGACTTTCTCCTTAATGATTGTTAGAGCAACGTGCCTGATAACTTGCAAGCATTGTGCCAATGTCGCTGGAATCAGTAATATATTTCTCATACAGCACTTATGGCATATGCCCGGCCACGGGCATTGACGATATATCGCTGCATGCTACGATTAGTCGTGCAATAGCGACATACCGCCAATATGGAAACTCAGGAACTCCATCACATCCTCGACGCGCTGGGCACGGTGGTCTCCGCCGACCTAGCGGTCATCTTGTCGGTTGACGACCCGCGCACGTTGCGGGTGCGGGCGGCGGCCGGGCCACTGTCGTCGCCGGCCTTGCTGGGGCATCGCGTGCAGCTTGCCGAGCGGCCGCGCCTGGCGGCGGTGGTTTCGGGCGCGCACGTCAAGCTGCTGCATGATGAAGAAGAGCATGATGTACACGAGCCGGACACGTACGCCGGGTTAGTGGATCTCCCGCACGCCCACACCTGTCTGGCCGCGCCGCTACGGGCGGGGAATGAGTTGGTCGGCGTGCTGACGCTTGATGCGGCCATGTGCCGGGCCTTCAGCCCCGATCAGATTCGGGCGGTGGATGCGTTTGCGGGGCTGGCCGCCCGCACGTTGCAGGCGCTACAACAGGCCGATCGCCTGGCACGCGAGGTGGACACGTTGGCCGCCCTGAACGCGACACTGAGCGATTCCGGACCGGCCGCGGCATCGCTGGTTGGTCGTTCGCCGGCTTGGCGCGACGTCGTCGAGCGCGTTCGCCTGGTGGCTCCGACGCCGGCCACGGTGCTCATCACCGGTGAGACCGGGACCGGCAAGGAGCAGGTCGCCCGTGCCATTCACCAGTGGTCGCCGCGCGCGGCACAGCCATTTGTCGCGCTCAATTGTGCAGCGCTGGTGGGCGATCTCGCCCTCAGCGAGCTGTTTGGGCACGAGCGCGGCGCGTTCACGGGCGCTGATCGCCGTCGGGCCGGACGCTTCGAATTGGCCCAGGGCGGCACGCTCTTTCTCGATGAAGTGGGGGAGTTGTCGGCGGCCGTGCAGGCGCAGTTATTGCGCGTGCTGGAGGAACGCACTTTCGAGCGCGTCGGCGGGGCGGGTGTTGCGCTGACTGCCGACGTGCGCCTCATTACCGCGACACACAAGGACCTCGCGGCGGAAGTGCGGGCCGGGCGGTTCCGGGAGGATCTGCTGTATCGTCTGAATGCGTTTCCCATACTGATTCCGCCGCTGCGGGCCCGCAGACTCGACGTGCCCCTGCTGGCCATGCATTTCATCAAGCTGTTTCGCGGTGACCTTGATATGCCGGAGCTCGAGATCAGCGCGGCGGCGCTGCGCAAGCTCGAGGATTGCGAATGGCCGGGCAACGTGCGCGAGTTGCGTAACGTGCTGGAGCGGGCGGCGATTCTGGCGGGCGGGCGGCGCATGCGGGTGGAGCATCTCGGTTTGGGCGACCAGTCGGCACGGCCGGCCGATCCACGCACGGAGAACGGCAGCGGGGCAGAACCCCGTCTTCCCGCCAACCTGCGACGTCTGGAGCGCGCCATGGCCGCGGAGATTCTGCGGGCGCTGGCGGAGGCGGGCGGGAAGGTTGCCGGGCGCGGCGGCGCGGCGGAGCTATTGGGCGTGAAGCCGACGACGCTGCACAGCAAGATGAAGCGCCTGCGCCTGCGCGAGCATGATGTGCGTTGAAGGCGCGGTTGCCCGTCAGAGGCACAGCACCGGACGCCAACCGTGGGGCACCGACGCGGGCTATTCCGGCCAGTTGCGCGGGCCGATCGAGAGCAGCAGGCCTTCGCCGGTAATGGGGTAGCGGCGCAGATAATCCGCGATCGTCCGCGCGCTGACCTGTTCGACTGCGGCCAGGCGGGCTTCAGTCGTGCGCACGCGGCCAAAGGTCTCCAAGTCGTCCACCATCTGCATGATGCGCGTGCGGGGCGACTCCGCCTCGAGCGCCAGTTGCGTACGCCGGCGGTTCTTGACGCGCTGCACTTCCTCCGCCGTGAAGCCGCCTGCGGCTGCCTCGTGGGCCTGCTGCCGCAGGGCCGCCAGCATCTCTTCGCACTGCTCGGGTTGGCCGTCCGCATACAGCACCATGATGCCGCAATCGGCGTAGGCCACCCAGGCGGCTCCGGCCGACGTGCAGATACCCTTCTGCACGATATTCCAGTAGCAGCGCGAGTTTCCGCCGCCGAACAGGGAGGTGAATGACTCCACCGATTCCTCGTCGGCGTGTCCCTGCGGCAGGGACGGGTATACGAGCATGAGCGATTGCTGCTGGAAGCGGGGCAAGAGCTGCTTGCGCACGCCGACGCCCAGCGGCGGCAGCGTGGCCGCCGGTTCCTGGCCGTCGAAGCTGGGTTGCCAGTGTTCACAGCAGCGGCCGACCGCGGCGAAGAGCTCCTCCGGCTCGAGCGCTCCGGCCGCCAGGATGATCATGTTGTTCGCGGCGTAGCGCTGCCGGTGGTAGTCAACCATGGCGGTGTGCGGCAGATTCTGGATGGTCTCCTTCTCGCCCAGGATCTCGTGGCCGAGCGGGTGGTCGCCAAAGACCTCCTTGTGCAGGAAGTTCCAGGCGTGGCGGTCGAAGTTGTCGTCGCTCATGGCGATCTCTTCGAGGATCACCTTGCGCTCAGTTTCGAAGTCGGCCGGCGGCAGGGCGGGCCGCATCATGTCCGCCAGCAGTTCGAACTGCGCGGCGATGCGGTCGCGTGGGACCCAGCCGTAGTAGACGGTGTGCTGCTTGCCTGTGAAGGCATTGTAGATGCTGCCCAGCTCATCGAAGCGCACGTTGATGTCGTGCCAACTGCGGCGGGGCGTGCCCTTGAAGCACATATGCTCGAGGAAATGGCTGACGCCGTGCACGGGCGGCGTTTCGTGCCGCGCGCCGGTGCAGGCCAGGCAGGCCACGGCGGCAGAGCGCACCTGCGGCATGACCTCGCAGATGACGCGCAGACCGTTGGGGAGTTGATGCTCGGCGAATCTTGATGACATGGCGGAGATTATAGGGCGGCTGCGGCAGGCGTGACACGGGGTCATGGCGCGACGGCCGGCGCGTGTGCACCGAGGGTCAGGGGCGGCGGCGTTGGCCACTGAAACCGTGGGGGGCCGGCTTAGGACTTCAACTCGTCCGACTCGTCCGAGTCTTCCGACCCCTCGTAGAAGATGAACTCCGCGCCGATCAGGTAACCTACGGTGGCCCGTGTGCAGTGGCGCACCACGGCATGGCCGTAGCAGCTCAGCTCCGGCTCGTGGATGGCCAGCGAAATACGCGTATCCGTGGGGATCGGGCGCCGTGTTCGTATGGCCAGTCCGCCCACGCTCAGGTTGTGCATGGTGGCCAGGACGTGTCGCTCGCCGTAGCACTCGTCCGGCAGCCAGATCTCCACCGCACCCGGGAACGGCCAGCGTTCCGCGCGCCGTTTGCCCGGCGCCTGCTTGGACTCGGATTTCACGCGGTGTGACGAAAGTAGTTCGTCGATGGCCTCCGGCGTGAGCTTAACGATCTTCTCGGCATCCATGATTACCTTCCGGGGCTCGGCGAATGCGGTCGGCCCGCCACGCGAACCGGTTCCACCACATCATCGGACCACCGCGGGCCGGGCATGAAAGGCACGTGGCGCCGATCCGTCAGTCCAAACTCACAGGACCGGCCGGCTGGTCCGAGAAACACGGGGGTGCGGGTCGGCAGCCAGCAGCAGCGGCGGTAAGTCGTGGGCGGGTAGCGACATAGTGCCGTAGCGATCGCGCCTTACTTCGCGCGCGTCTGCTCGAAATCGGTCCCGTACTTTGGGATCGGCCATCTTTTCCCAGCTTAACAGCGCATCCTGCCATGCCGTTTTGAAACCTTCAGTAGGTCGTCCGCTGTTTGCGGTCGGCGGGACCGTTTCTCCGCCGATCCCGGCCTGTGGCGCGTGACACCACCAGCGCACCCCGGAGGGGCGTAGGTCGCCGGGATAGCCCAGCGGACTCCAGCGCATCCTGAACTGAACTGGAAGGGAAAGGGCATGGGACCACTCACGCGGCTTCTCTGCGCGCTCATCGTTTTGGCGAGCCTTATCGGCTGTTCGCCGGATCTACTCCCGTCGGACGGCGGGGTAATCGGCATTGTCGCGGATCAAGCGGCCACCGGCGGTCCCGTCGGCGTCACGAACCCCACGACCGTAGCGGCGGATCTGGCAAGCGAGAGTGCGGCCACGCTGGTCGGCGCGGTGCGCGGGTCGGGAAATTATCAGGTCTTTGATCTGGGGGTGGCCAGCGCCGGCGATTACTGGTACGTGCTGATGGATGACCTGGCGCTGTCGCCGCGCTCCTTCACGGTGGTTCTGTTCGACGAGAATTACGATCTGCTGATGCGGACGGTGGTGTCGCCGCGCGCGCCGTTGGAACACATCACGCGGCTGGACACGTCGCGGGTTTTCCTAGGCGTGACGCCGTCTTACGGGTCGAGCGGCGGTGACTTCCGCTTGAACTTGCAGGTAACCGGCGGGGTGAGCGTGCCGGCACCGTCCCGCCAGGTCGCCTACCTGGACTTCACGGGCAGCAGCGGGGTCAGCATTCACCGACGCAGCGCCATCTCGTTTCCGGCGTTCGACGGGGCTATGCTCGGGGACGCCTACGCCGACGACACGGCCGCGATCCGGGAATGGATCGTCGAGACCGTGCGCCAGGACTACGCCCGGTTCGACGTGTTGGTGCTTAGCTCCGACGATGGGCCGCCACCGGCCGACGGTCCCTATGCCCACGTTTACCTCGGCGGCTACGACGACAGCCTGCTCGGGCTGGCGGACAGCGTTGACATGTACAATCAGGATCCGGGCGAGGCGGCTATCGTCTACGTCGAGAGCTTCGCGCAGTACCACGTGATGCGGCTCAGTTCCGAGCAGATGGCGCTGATGGTCGGAAACGTAGCCAGCCATGAGTTGGGGCACCTGCTGGGCCTTTATCACACCATGGACCCGAGCGAAATCATGGACACGACCGGAACGGCGTGGGACCTGGCCCAGGATCAGGCCTTCCGCCGTGCGCCTTTGGCGACTTCCGTCTTTCCCACCGGCATGATTAATACGCCCTTGCTGCTGGAACAGACCGTCGGCCTGCGGAAGACGGCGCATAACTCGCTGAAGCTGCTCAGCCCGGCTAAGATTGCGCAGCGGGCCCAGATGCGCGAGTTCGCCCTGAGTGAACTGAGCAGCCGCTGCGGCAACTGCCTGAGCCCGGACTAGTGACCGCGGAGTCAGGGACACGACGAATGACGGCCATGAAGGATTTGCACCTGCCGTGCCTAGCCGGCATGGCAACGTTGTTGGTCTGCCTGTGCGGCTGCCCGCTGCCGGCGTCTGATAGTCTGCCGTTCCTGGACGAGGACGGGAACTCGAGCTTCGCCACCGCCACGGCCCTGGCGATTGCGCACACGGACGTGCTCGAGTTTGGGGGCGAGATCGAGCCGGCCTTCGACCTGGACATCTACAACCTCGGCACGCTCAACGCGGGCGATCATCTGTACGTGGACGTGCGGGCGGTGGACAGCCAGTCCTCCGGGCGCCAGCTCGATCTGGTCGCGGCGGTCTTCGACAGTCGCGAGTACCTGCACGCCTACAACGACGATCGGGAGCAGGATACCAGCGATCTGAACCCGCTCCTGGATTTCGTTCTCCGCGGCGAGAGCGGCACCTACTACCTGGCAATTACGAGCTACTACGAGAGCAGCGCTACCGGCCGCTATCGCGCCACCGTGCAGATCACCCGCGCGGTCGGAGTGCCGGACGCCAGCCCGCAGGTCGTCTATCTCAACTGGAAGGGCGGCCAGAATATCCGCATCGAGAACGTCGGCGTTTACAACCTGGCCTCGTTCGACGCGGCGGACCTTGGGCCGTATTTCGGCACGACCGCAGTAATGAAGGATCTGATCCAGGCGGTGGTGCAGAGCCGCTTCGCGGATTTCAACCTGATCGTGCTCAACTCGGACGACCACGACGTGCCCGCCGTTCCGCACTCCACGGTGTACTTCGGCGGCAACAACGAGCAGGCCTTCGCCATCGCCCAGCAGATTGACACGCTGAACGCGGACCCGTCCGACAATGCCATCGTCTTTACGGAGAGCTTTCGCGACGCCTACGTGGTCGCGCCGACTATGGAGCAGATGGCCGTCGCCGTCGGCAATACCGTCGCACACGAGGTCGGACACCTGCTGGGGCTGGTGCACACGGCCGAATGCTCCAGCCTGATGAGCACGGGCTGCGCCAACCACACCAGGCTGGAACTGCTGGAATTCAAACTGGCGATGCTGGACGATTCAGTCTTCCCCGTCGGTTACCAGGCCGCCAGGGAGATACTGGGCTGGATTCTGGGCTTCGTGGGGATGTAGTTCGGACGGGGGTCGGCCCTGGCACTGCCGGCCGCCAGTCCAGCCCTTCCGAATTTCAAGCACGACCGGCCATGATCGTAGGGCCCGCCGCGGTCCCCGGCGGCTGCTCATCACGCGCCAACCGACAAAGATCGACAATCACGCCGGGGTTCGATACCGTGCGGCCAATACAATACGCTTACGGAGAATGCGACGCCCCGGCCGGTGGCCTGAGGTCCAGGCCGCGCCTGGCAACGACCCGC
>CAZYGM010000096.1:0-11753 GCA_964647015.1 uncultured Planctomycetales bacterium
ACTGTCCCGATCCCAAGACCCTGCGGCCCGAAGTCCGGCACGACTGGCGCCTGGCAACCGATCCGGGCTACCGCTTCGCGCTGGACAATCAGCTCTTCGGCGAAGTGGCTGCCGGTACGCCCGTGAGCGCCGCGCTGCAGGCGGCCTTCGCCCGGCACGACCTGGAATTGCCGCCAGAGGTTCAGCTTGAGGAGGATCGCCCGGAGGGCCGCTGGGCGGTGAAGACGACGGACACCTGGCGGATCAAGCTCGACGGCAAGACCAGGTACCAGATCAAGCGCGTCAGCTACAACGTCAATGATCTGCCCCGCGACCTGGTGGCACAGCTCGAGGCGGAGAACCACCCCAAGGTGCAGATCGAACCCGCGGAGGGCCGGCAGCGCGCCAAGCTCGTCGAGTACGTGGTAATCTCAGCGAAGCAGCGACCGCGGGCCGAGATGCCGCCTGTTCCGGCCGTATACGACCGGGCGCACTACCTGTGGTACGCGTTCACGCTGGTGGGCATCGTGGCGTTCTTGGCACTGCTGGTGTTCAAGTACGTCACCAACGCGTTTGACGCGCGCGCGGCGCAGGCCAAAGAGTAGCCGGCTCGGCCAGGGACCGCCGCGGGCCGGCGTTATCCACCGCCGGTCAGCAACTGCACGAACGGGTCGATGTCAAACGCGTTCACGAGGCCGTCGCCGTTGATGTCGGCCAGTATGAAATCGCAGTTCGGATACGCCGCCGCATAAGCCGCCGGATCAGTCAGCGCCAACACAAACGGGTCGATGTCGAAGGCGTTCAGCAGGCCGTCGCAGTTCAGGTCGCCGCGCAGACCCTGGAACGGCACGAGGCCCCAGATCTCGATGTCGTCAATGTTCCAGCCGCAATAGGTAACCGAACCGTCGGTCGGGCCCATGCACCAGCGGACGTACACCGTCGGTTGGTCATCCGCCACCTCGGAAATATCGAAGACCATTTGCGACCACGCGGTGTCCGTGAACGAGCCGCCGGTATGCTCCCAGACCGTCACCCAATTGGTTCCGTTGTTGGATACGGCCACATGGGCATGGTCCCACGTCGACGACTCGATGCCGAGCCACTTCCAGAAGCGCAACTCAACGTCCGTTACGCCGACGCAGTCAAGCGGGGTCGTAATCAGGTACGTCTCCGGCATGTTGTTGCTGTAGCCGCCGTTGAGGTTGTAGCCGTAGACGTTGCTGCCGGTGTGACCACTGGTCGGGTCGGGTCCGCCGGCCGAGCCGGACTGCCCCGTCGGCACGCCGAACTGCCAGAGCCCCTGCGTGGTCCAGCCGGGACTCGTGTCCAGGTTGAAGACGTGCACGGGCTGCGGGCCGCCGACGGTTATCGCCACCGTCGCAATCGCCGAATCCTGGCCGTCGTTCACCTTGTAAGTGAAGCCGTCCGGGCCGCTGTACAGGCCTGCCGGATCGAAGCTGACCACGTGCCCCTCCAGTGCCAAGGCGTACGGCACCGTCGGGATGATTCCCGCGGCCGGATCACGCAGCGTGCCATGCGCCGGCAGGCTGGTGATGATGTACGTCAGCGGCAAGCCGTGCAGCGAGGTTCCGGACAGGGCAATGTCGGCCGTCTGCATCTCGGGGATCGTCACCGCAATGTCGTCCGCGATCGGCGGGCACGTCTCGCCCAATGGCACTATCCGCAGAGCCCAGCTATTCAGCGTACCCTGGTCCGAGCCGGCGTGGTCATGAACTGTCAGCGTCCACGTGCCGGTCACGCCGGCGTAGCTGAAGTCGGCCAGCGAACCAGGCCCGTCCGGCAGCGTGCCGTCCGGCTCGTCGTAGGTCGTGACCAGATTGTTCGTGCTGCCGCCGGTGCGGTTGTGCAGGCGCACCGTCACGCCGGCTGGCGAAGTTAGCTCCACCGTGAGGTCGCCAATGAACGTATGCGTGATATCAACCTCGACGTCCACGTCGCCGACGCAGTACGCGTCAGCGATCTGGATGTGGCTGATTGTCGATGTGTAGTCGCTGATCGGCTGGGGCACATCGAGCGGAACGTACAGCACGCGGCCGACCTCCAGCAGCACGCTGCGGGCCGTGTCGCCCTCGCCGCTCGTCAGGTTCGTGAACGTGACGTTGCCCGTGTACAGGCCGACGTCCAGCAGTTCGGCGGCCGGGTCGATGCTCACGACCACGTCCTGCGTGGCGCCCGTGCCGCTCAGCACGAAGCTCGCCGGCGCCGCGGAGTCATCAATGGCGATCCAGGGGGCATCAGCCGCAACCTCCACAGTGACCGGCGTGGGCCGCAGGCTGGTGACCGTGTAAGTCACGGACCCCGTGAACGGCCCGCCGGTGGGGCCGCCGGTCTGCAGACCGTACGGTGGCCCAACGTCGATAATAGTGCGGCCAACGTCGAGGATTACCATGCGTGTGGTGTCGCCGTCGTGCGTGCTCTCATTGACGAAATCCACCACGGCTTCGTAGTGACCCTGCCCGAGCGTGTACGCCTCGACACCCAGCGTGACGGTCACTTCGGCGCTATCGCCCACCGGAATCGTCCCCGTACCGTTAATGATCTCGACCCAGGTGGCCGCCGTCGAAACCGTGTAGTCCAACGGCGCATCGGTGTTGTTGCCGAGCGTGTATAGCTGGCTGTCCGGCACAAACGGACCGCCGGCCACGCCCTCCGTCTGCAGATTGCCGCCCGGCTGAACGGGCATGTCCGCGCCGCCGCCCGGCTCCGGAATCCGCAGGCTCGGGTCACCCATCAGGTTGTACATCTCCATGTAGCGACGGGTCGTGCTGCTGTCGCCGAAGTGCGCGTAGTAGAGCAGGAAGCTGGCCTGCCAGGCCGGGCTGACTTCGCGGATCGGGTTGACGTCGTCATAGACCACGTCGAAAAAGCGCTTCTCAAGGATGTCGTCCTCGGTCCAGTAGCTGCTCACCGACGCGCCGTATATCGCCGCGGCGCCCTTGCCGCCCTCGCGCAGCCAGGTCTCCGTGAAACACTCGTCGTAGTTCTTGTAGTCGCCCGTGTCACAGGCAAAGCTGAGCACCAGCGGGTACATCTGCACGTTGTACAGGTTGCGCACGTCCGTCTGCGAGAAGGGCGGTCCATCCGCCCAGCTCGTGCTGCCGCCATGTCCAGAGTACACGCCGTACACCACGCCGCCGTTGAACGAGTTGCGCACATCCTGCGTCGTGGCCCCGTAACTCACCTGGTACAACTTGGCACACTCAATCCCCACCGGGGCCAGGTGCGTATTAATCACGTAATTGTGAGTGCCCTCGGTGATCAGGTAATTGTCCACCGATGCCATGAAGCAGGCCCGCTCGGCATACTCCGGATCACCCCAGGCTCCGGTCTCCAGGTCGATCGTCTTCTGCACGATGTTCTGCAACTGCTCCGGGCTGCGTACGCTGAAACGCCCGATGGCGATGTCCGGCAGATAATCGCTGCCCGACACGCAAGCGTAGTTCAGATCCGTGGACGGGCTGCCCGTGCCACTACCCGTCCAGCACGGCACCGTGTCTGTGTCGCCCACGATCAGGATGTACTCCGGCGAACCCAACCCACCCCACAGGCTTTGAATGTAGTTCTTGATCGTCGTGCTCGTGGTCCCCGGCGGAACCGTATACGTAATGACGTTGAAGCCCTGGCTCTGCTTGAAGTTGACGAAGTCGGTTATCCCGACGGCGTAGGCTTCGGCGACAACTATCAGGTAATTGTTGCTGCCGCGCCCCGTGCGCTCCGGCACCAAGCTCGGGTTCAGCACCACCCGCTCCAGACCCTGCGCCGACGCCACATCACTGCGCCCGCTCGTCCCCCCGCTCATCTCCACATCCACAACCAGGTCAGTCCAGTAAGTCAGCCGGCCAATACCCGGATTGTACGAAACCGGCCAGATCTCCAGCAGAAACAGCCGCTGCTCGCGAACCTTCCCCACCTCCCTCAGCGTCACACGCTGCGGGGCGCAGTCACGGTTAGCCCGATAAGCCGCCGCGTCAAACTCGAACGGCATGCTCTTCCCCGCACCCGGCCTCTTCTCCACCGGCGGCTGCACCGGCGCCAGCCGCACCGGCATACCCAATGCACTCTCATCCGCCACGTAGGCCGGTCCCGTCCGCACCCGCGCGCTCACCTCCGCCCCCGGCAGCGCTACGAACAGCCGACGAAGCACGGGAATCCCCGGCGTGCCGATTTCGCCTGCCACCGCCCCTTCCGGCAGCGTCAGCGACAGAAACTCACCCAGCTCGGATTTCTGGGGCTTGACGACCAGGCCTTCCAACTTCACCGCTACCTGGAAGCCATCCGGACCCGCGTCAGCAACGCGCAATTCCGGCCACGATTCCGGCACCACTTCTTTCAGCCCAGGCGCCCCGGCCGGCGTAACCGTGAGCCAAGCGTCAGCGAATGCCGCAGGCGCGAGAAGCAAGGCAAGTAAAGCCAGCGATGCAAACACTTTGTGACATTTCCAGCCTGCGTGCATTGAAGGAGTCCTCCTTAAGTGCGCTGCAGCGGCAGCCTGCCGAAGCGGCTCGCTCCTCGGCGGTCGCAACTCGTCTGCGCTCTGTTCTGGCCGACCCGGGCGGATCCCCGTCCGGCCTGCTATACGAAACCTCGTGAGCATCTCGCGTCTAAAGTTAGTGGGTCTCTGGGAATAAGGTCGGGGTTGTATCGCTCGGGCTTGAAGGGGTTCATCCACGCGGACACAGTCCTGCAAATACCAGCCGGCCTAACAGAGTCATTATGCCGCTCCCGCAGCATCCGTTCAAGCACACTTATCCGCTGAGCAGAGTCTTGCAGACACAATTGGAAGTTCAGGACACCCTGCATGGTCTTTTGCGGTACTTATGGGACCTGAGGATGCCCACCCAGTCCCGCTCGACACCTTGCCAAACGCCACGACGTCAACTTGGCCTGCCGCCGCCCCTGGGGTAGCATGAACGCGGCCGCGTTTGTGCCGCCCCGTTTCCTGCAACGCCACGGTGAGCATGTCGTGAAGCCTTTGCTGATTATTCCACCCGCACCGGCACGCTGGCCGCTCATCCAGCAACTACCCCTCCATGACGACCCACTCTGGCAGGATGATCTCGAAAGACGCCTCGCTATCGGCCTGCCACGCACCCAGGACGCATTTGCGGTGATTGCCGACGGCGGCAAGGCCCTGGCCGCCGGCTGCATCTGCAAGCGGCACGACATCGGCGTGCTGAACCGCGTCTTCACACACCAGGAACATCGCCGCACCGGGCTTGCCCGGAAGATAACCGAGACCCTGCTGTCCTGGTTCGACATGACTGGCGGCCGCTGGCTCTACGCAACGACCACCGCCGACCTGGCAGCGGACTACTTCAGCCGCTTCGGCTTCCGTATCATCAGGCGCGCCCCGCGCTCACCCAACGACGCGGCCGTCATCCTCCGGACGGCGGCGGATGCCCCGGAAGATCCATTATTGGACAGCACCGGGCCGCTCACGGTGCATGATGTCTCGCGCGCCAACTGGCCCACCATGGCCGTCCTGCTGTACAACCGGCCCGGCGCTGATCCGCGCCTATCGCCTGACGAAACGGCCGTCTCGGCGGAACAGACTTCCCTCACCCTGATAAGCCAGCTCGAAGCCGGCGCCTGCCGCCTCAAGGCCGCCTTCCGCGGGCCGCGCCTGGTGGCCCTGGCCAGCGTCGCCGCCCAGACCGGCAGCAACCGCACTTACGCGATGATCATGCCCCACACCGAAGCACCGGACATTCTGCGTGCGGCCATCGCGGCCCAGGCCCAGGCTGATGGCTACGACCAAGTGGAATTCCCGATGGAAACACTGTGTAACGCCCCAAGAGATCCGGACGTAATGAGCCCCGCAACTCGCATACTGGACTCCACGGCCGCATCCGCCGCCACCCCTGAACACCACGCTGCGAAATAAACAGCCGGCACCGCCCCTTGCCGCCCACCCCCTCAGCCGGTCGTCACCGGGTTGATCTCCAGCCGCCAGACAAAGAAGAACACGGCGCAGCACAGGCTCAGTGCGATCACGGCGGCGTTGAGGAAGAAACCCGTCCAGGACAGCCTGCTTAGAGCATTGAGCCGCTGACCGGCGCTGTTTATCCCGACCAGGAACCCAACACCGCTCGCCGCCAGGCTCAGACCCAGACCCACCACAATCGCCAGCACGCGCTTGCCGCGGCCGCTATACGGAATCCAGCGATTGTCCCAGTCAACCGCACTCAGCACGGCGGCCGCCACCAGCACCAGCAGGAACGCGCCCGCTACTGCCAGAATCAAGCTGAGTTTCGCCTGCGTTTCGTAAGTGTTCTTCTTGGCCACTTTGCAGCCCTCGTCCGCGGATCTGCCTCGGCTCGCGTCCACACAGCGCCGTCCGGCTATGCCACCGGTCGCTCCGGCGACACCACGCCACGGCCTCCCCATGGCGATGTCTGGGCGACGCGGCCGCATTATACCGCCGCACACAGCCCCCGCCACCGGGCCGCTCCCAGACGGGCCCCGGAGGCATTATCATCCCGCGCATGTCCGCATCGTCACCAATTTATCGGCCGCTTCACCTGGCCGTGTTGATCTCCGGCAGCGGCAGCACGCTCGCAAACCTGATAGATCGCGTCGCCGACGGCCGCCTTACCGGTGTGGAGATCAACCTCGTAATCAGCTCGCGGCGGGACGTGCGCGGCGTCGAGATTGCCCGTCAGGCCGGGCTGCCGCTCGAAATCCTCCGCCGCCGAGACTATCCCGACGACCAAGCCTACTCCGACGCCCTGACGGCCGCGGTCGCACGCACCACAGTCGATCTCGTAGTCATGGGCGGATTCCTCCGTTTCTGGCACGTGCCTCCCCAGTACGCTGGCCGCGTCCTCAACATACACCCGGCCCTCCTGCCACGCCACGGTGGTCGGGGCATGTACGGGTTGCGGGTTCATGCCGCCGTCCTGGCCGCCGGTGACCGCGAAAGCGGCTGCACCGTTCACCTCGTTGACAACCAGTACGACCACGGCCCCATCATCGCCCAGCGCCGTGTCCCGGTATTGCCCGACGACACGCCGGAAACCCTGGCCGGCCGGGTGGGCGTGCAGGAGCGTGAACTGTATCCGGAAGTGATTCAGCAGGTGGCCCGGCACGGCATTGAGTGGCTGCGAAACGCGGCCCAACCGCAGGACACCTTGGGCCCCAACCCCCCGACCGCCTGAACATTACGACTCTGGGTCCTCATCCGCAGCCGAAGCCGCGCTGTCCTCATCCGCGCCGGCCGACGGCATCGCCGCGGCGCACCACGAGATCAGATTGTCCAAGGCCGCACGGATAGTGCCAATGTCGGGGGCGGCGTGCAGGCATTGTTGCAGAGCGCCGGCCCGCCGTGCGATTGCGTCAAACCCGTAGGCTGTCCCTTCGTTGCCCAGGATGCCGGCCAGTATGTCGGCAATCGCGTAATTCCGCTGGCTGCACGCCCGCTCCAGGCGCATCAACTTCTCGGGCAGGCTGTTCAGGAACTGTCGCACCAGGTCAGCGAGTTCGGGTCGCTCCGCCAATGCACTGCTGACCGGTTGCGCCGCTACGTCGTTGATGATGCGCTCGATCGTCGCCGCCGTCAGCGGGCGGACGACCATGTCCGTGCACCCCGCCGCCTCGCAGGTCTCGCGCATGAGCGGCGTGTCCCGGCCGACCAGGGCGCAGATGGCTTGCGATTGACCTTCCTCCCGCAGCCGCTCCACGATCCCCAGCCCGTCCGCGTCCGGCAAGTCAACATCGATGATGATCAGATCGTAGTACGATTCCTGGGCAGCCGTCAGGAGCACCGCCGCACTGGTAACGCACCGGGATTCGACCTGCACATCGTCCAACAACCGCGTGATCGCGCCGTGCGCGGCTGGATCGCTTTCCGCCACCAGCACATTGCTGCACGTCCGCGGCCGCTGGCGCTTCTCCAGCACGGCCACGTCGAACACGTCGTAGAACTCCACCCCGACTTCATGCAGCGACCTGGTCCCGGGCAGGTAGCGGCAGCGCCTGATGACACCGTCCACTGTCAGCCAGTCGCCGCGCGCGTCACGCAGGTTCACCTGGCAGTGCTGGCCCGTGTAGACGAAGTGTCCGACCAGGAAGCTCATGCCGCTCGGGCTGATATTGCGCGTGTAGACGGCGTAGCGAATCCGCTCCCCGTTCGGCTGGTCGATCATCACGGGCACGACGTCCCGACAGGGCTGGCGGTCGAAGCGCCGGGCATCAAAACGCTCCGGTGCCCGCTGTGCGCTGTCGAGTTCGTTCAGGATGGCTTCGACCGCCTCGTGACGGTGCCGCAAGACCCGCTCTGACGATTCCGGCTCCGGCAAATCCGGTGTCCTTATGCTTCGCCCGGCGGCGCGGCCGGCGGTAGTTCAGGCCGACCGCCGCACCCGCCGGCGCAGTACGCAATCTGCCCAGATATATCGCTAGTTCGCCCCGATCACCTTGAGCCGCAAGATGCCGGATGGCCGTCACCGAGCCTCCCGACCGCCGCCCGCGTTGACGGGCCCGCAACGCCCACGGTACAAAGCACCCTGCAACCAAGAGGGCAGGTGCATTAATGCGCGTTCTAATCACTGGTTCGAGCGGACAAATCGGTACTAACGTCGGCCTGGCACTCCTGGACCGTGGCGACGAGGTCCACGGCATCGACATTCGCCCCAATACCTGGACCGATCGGATCCCCCATACCATCCAGGACCTGTGCCACTGCCCCAACGGCGAGCTGCCAGCCACCGGCCACTTTGACGTCGTCCTGCACCTGGCGGCCCACGCCAAGGTCTTCGAGCTCGTCGAGCATCCCAACCGCGCCATGGAGAACGTCACCATGGCTTTCCACGTGCTCGAGTACTGCCGCCGCACCCGGACCCCGCTCATCTTCGGCAGCTCGCGCGAGGTCTACGGCGATATCCTCCGACACGTCACCGACGAGTCCCAGGCCGACTTCGTCGTCGCTGAGAGCCCCTACAGCGCCTCGAAGATCGCCGCCGAAGCCTTCATCTACTCCTTCGCCGAGTGCTACGACCTGCCCTACCTGGTCTTCCGCTTCAGCAACGTCTATGGCCGCTACGACTGCGACATCGAACGCCTCGAACGCGTCATCCCGCTCTTCATCCGGCGCATCCACGAACGGGAGCCGATCGTCGTCTACGGCCGCGACAAGGTGCTGGACTTCACTTACATCGACGACTGCGTCGCCGGCGTACTGCGCGCCATCGACGTCCTGGCCGCCGGGCAAGTCACGCGTGAGACGATCAACCTCGCCTTCGGCCAGGGCGCAACACTCGAAGACCTCGTGAACCTGATCGGGCTCGCCCTGCAGGAGGAACCGCGCGTGCGCTGGGAGCCCTCACGAACGGGCGAGGTGACCCGCTATGTCGCCGACATCAGCAAGGCCCGCACTTTCCTGGGTTATCAGCCCCAGACCTCGCTGACCGCCGGCGTGCCGCGCTCGATCAAGTGGCAACGCGCGCACGGCCTGCTGTAGCAGATTGACGCCCGCGCAACGGGATACAAATCGGCATGACCGGCCAGAACCCACCAGCCAGCCGCCGGAGCACGCTGCTTCAACCGCTGGCTGTCCTTTACGGCGGTCTTGTGCGCGCCCGCAATTGGCGCTATGAGCGCATGGCCGGCGCCTCTCATGCTGTCGACGTACCGGTTATCAGCGTTGGTAACCTGACCGTTGGCGGCACCGGCAAAACGCCCCTGGTGGTCGAAATCGTCACCCGCCTGCAAGCCGCCGGCCGGCAACCCGCGATCCTCACCCGCGGCTACGCGGCCCGGCCGGGCCAGGAGGCCGACGAGGTCCGCGAGTTCCGCCTGGCCGTGCCGAACGTGCCGGTTGTCGTCAACCCCAATCGCCTGGCCGGAGCGGCCCACGCTCGTCGCGTTTATCACGCCGACTGCCTGGTCCTCGACGACGGCTTTCAACACCGCCGACTCCGCCGCGACCTGGACATCGTGCTGATCGATGCACTCGACCCCTGGGGCGGCCGCCGCCTGCTGCCTGCCGGCCGCCTGCGCGAGCCCCTGTGCAATCTGCGCCGCGCCGATTGGCTCATCATCACCCGCACCAACCAGGTTGACCCGACCGACGTCGAGCAGATCCTCACCGAGCTGCACGCACACGCGCCGAACACGCCCATCACCAAGGCCGCCGTCGCGCCGTCCGGGTACATCTCTGGAAACGGCCAGGTCGAGCCGCCCGCCGCACTGGCACAACACCGCGTCCTGCCCGTCTGCGGCATCGGCAACCCGACCAGCTTCACCCGCCTAGTCGGCGAATTGGCCCGCAGCATCGGCGAACCCCTGATCTTCCCCGACCACCACCACTACAACCGGCGCGACGCCGAACGCATCGCCGCCATCGCCCGGCAACGCCAAGTCGAGTACGTCGTGACAACCCGCAAGGATTGGGTCAAACTGAGCGAGTGCTGGCCCCACGCGGACGGGCCGGCACCTGCCGTCAAGCTGTATCGCCTGGAGACCCACGCCGTCCTGGCCGACCCGCGCAGCGAGTTCGACCAGCGCCTGCGCCGGCTGTTCGAGGAGCACCCGTGAGCGATCCACAGCTACCACACGCCACACCGGCTTCGCTCGACCTGGCCAACCTGCGCCTGAAGTCGCGCACCCAGCGCGAACACAAGGTGGCCATAGCCGCTCTGGGCCGACCCACCGAACCCGGCTGCTCCTTCAGCCAGTGGTTGGCCGCTATGCCGAACTTCCTCGGCGCTGCCCAACTCCGCCAGATCGTCGCCGCCATCATCGCCGCCCGCCGGGCCGGCCGACCGGTCGTCTTCGCCTTCGGCGGCCATCTCATCAAGACCGGCTGCGCCCCGCTTGTGATCGACCTCATGCAGCGCGGCATCATCACCGCCCTGGCTACCAACGGCTCCGGCGCCATCCACGACCTCGAACTGGCCGAGACCGGCGCCACTAGCGAGGAGGTGGCCGACACCATCCGCGACGGCAGCTTCGGGATGGTCCGCGAAACCTGCGCCCGCATGACCGCCGCCGCTGCCCGCGGCGCGACCGGCATCGGCCTGGGCCGCGCTTTGGGCGAGCTGCTAAACACGCCGAACGTCCCCCATCGCGATCTGAGCCTCTTCGCCACCGCCGCCCGCCTCGACATGCCCGCGACAGTACACGTCGCAGTCGGGACTGACACGGTGCACGTTGATCCGCAGCTCGACGGCGCCGCCCTCGGTGCCGCTACGCTCGCTGACTTCCGCCTGCTTTGCGCCGTCGTGGCCGACCTCGGCGCCGCCACCGCGGGCCAGCCCGGCGGCGTCTGGCTTAACGTCGGCTCGGCCGTTGTCATGCCGGAGGTCTTCCTCAAAGCTGTTTCCGTCGCCCGCAACCTAGGCCACCCCCTGACCGGCATGCACACCGCCAACCTCGACATGCTCTCACACTACCGCCCCGTTCAGAACGTCCTCACCCGCCCCGTCGAGCGCGGCTTCGGCCACGCCCTGATAGGACAACACGAAATCCTCGTGCCGCTGCTGCGGCAGGCCATTGTCGAGCAACTGCAGGCAGGAGCCGACCAATGAGTCGCGACAATCCCGCTGAGCTCTTCACCGACAAAGATGAGGAACGCGTCGTGCCCGTGCGCCCGGTCGGCACAACGGTCTCAGCCAGAACTCCCGAACAGCCCGCCCACGAGTCCGAAGCGGAAGCACCGGACGATTACGACGACGAAGACGCCGTCGCCACGCTGCACCGCATCGAGCACACGCTCGACGAGATCCGCCGCACGCTCCAGAACACTGCCCGCGAGC
>CAZYGM010000097.1:0-11700 GCA_964647015.1 uncultured Planctomycetales bacterium
GACAGCTCGGGGCGCCGGCGGACGTCACATCGTCCGGGCTGCTCGTGACGGCGTTCCGTTTCGAAAAGCTGCGGGTTGGCATCCCGACGACAATCGAGATGCCGGAAAGCGCGGGCATGTACACCGTCACCGCCGTTTACAGCGGGCTTGTGCCCGGCCTGGCGATCACGGGGACGCTTGAGGACGCGGCCCTGACGCCGGGTGCTCAGGGCGACATGAATTGTGACGGACTGGTTAACTCGTTCGATATCGATCCGTTCGTGATGGCCTTGTGCGAACCGGAGGAGTATGCACTCGCGTACCCGGATTGTGATCGGTTCAACGCGGATACGAACTGCGATGGTCTGGTGAATGCCTTCGATATCGACCCGTTCGTAACGCTGTTAGTCGGCGGCTGACGCCGCGGCTGCGTATAGCATTCGCGTGCCGCCACTCGGCCGCCACTGGCCGGGCCAGTACCCTGATACTGGCTGTTGCGGTGAGGCCAACATGGGTCTCAGCCCAACGGTACCAACTGGGCGGGCCTGATTCCGGCAGCGGCCCGGGGAGCCTTACTCCCCCGGGCCGCTGCTCGGGCTCCGATCCGCGTGCGGTCAACGACAAGAGCCATGCTTCCGAACAGCAATCGTCAGGCTCTGGCGTCGGCGCGGTAATCCGCGCCCGTCAATCCCCGGCCGGCTGTGGCACAATTTCCAGGCGCGCGGGGTCGTAGCCCCATTCCGGCATCTGGTCGAGGACGGACTGGTAAACGCCGGTGTCCAGTGTGGGCGTGCGGCTGAGAATCCAGAAGAAACTACGGCTCGGATCGCCCACCACGGCGTACTCGTAGTCGACTCCCAGGTCGAGAATCCAATAGGGCGCTCCGAACGGCGCGGTGCTGAAGAAGACCGTCAGCTTCCCCGGCTCCTGTGGGTTATCGACAGTCGCACGCCCCTGGATACGACTGCGCTCGGCCCCATCCGGCGTGCGGCAGATGTTGAGTACCGTGACGCTGCCATCATCTCGGAGCGTGTATTCGGCCGTCACGCCGCTGCAGCCGCGTTCAAACCAGTTGGGATACCGGGCGATTTCGTACCACTTGCCGGCGTAGCGGGTCAGGTCCACCTCGGCGACGGTCGGGAGCGGTGGAAATAACGCTTCCAGATTGAAGCTGCAGCCACCGAGCAACACGGCCAGGCCGCCGGCAAACAGTACAGTTGATTTGCGACGCATTGTTGGACTCCTTAGCACTGACCCTGCCAGCGCAACCGCTATGGGCTTGTAAGCAATCGTGGTGAACTTCGAATCGACTCATTCGCGGCGCGCCAGTGGCACCGGTGCCGCGAGTGAAAGTACTTCGTCAGAGCAACTCACTTGCTCTGCATCCCGTTTCCTTGCCGCACTGGCCGAAAACGCACCAGGAAGCGCCCGGCACCGGTGGCCGGACGCTCCCTGTCAGCGCATGGGCCTCGCAGGCGGCTCACGCCTTGGCCGGCTGTACGTGCCAGCGCTTCTGAATCGCCCGTAGCGACAGCGCCTGATAGACGGCCGCCAGACCGACCAGCGTGTACACCGCCTTGGCCAGGAGCGACCCGGCACCTAACAGAGCGGCGACCAGGTCGAAGTTGAATAGCCCAACCAGGCCCCAGTTCAGACCACCAACCACCAGCAGAATCGCAGCAAGAATATCCAGCGTTTTCATGTTTGATCTCGTCCTTTCTTGGCAAGCAGCCGGGTTCAATTGAGTCCGCACCCGGCTAGCTGGGGATGATTACCGTGTCGATGACGTGAATCACGCCATTAGTGGCCGGCACATCGGTCTTAACCACCTTCGCGTTGTCCACCTTGACGCCGTCCGTCGCGGAGATTCTCACACTCTGGCCCTGCACGGTCTTGGCTTCGGCCAACTTGACGACGTCGGCCGCCATCACTTTGCCCGCAACGACGTGGTAAGTGAGGATTGCCGTCAGCTTGGCCTTGTCCTTCAGCAGCGCGTCGAGCGTCTCCTTGGGCAGTTTCGCAAACGCCTCATCGGTAGGGGCGAACACGGTGAACGGGCCGTCGCCGCGCAGCGTGTCGGTCAACCCGGCGGCTTCGATCGCGGTCAGCAGCGTCTTGAACGAACCGTTGCTCCGTGCAACCTCGACGATGTCATTCTTCGGGAGGATCACGGTGTCGATCACGTGAATCACCCCGTTGCTGGCCGCGATGTCGGTCTTCACCACGTTGGCGTTCTCGACACGCACACCCTTGGAGGCGTCAATGTGCACCGACTGGCCCAACGCCGTCTTGGCTGCCGTCAGCTTGACAACATCCGCCGCCATGACCCTGCCGGGAACCACGTGATACAGCAGCACGCTCTTGAGGGCTTCGGGGTTCTGTAGCAGCGATTCCAGCGTGCCCGCGGGGAGCTTCGCAAACGCCTCATCGGTTGGGGCAAAGACCGTGAACGGTCCGGAGCCGCTCAGCGTGGCCGCCAGACCGGCGGCTTCAACAGCCTTAACCAGCGTCTTGAACTGGCCTGCCGCGACCGCCGTCTGCACGATGTCCTTGGAAGTGCCGCAGGTTCCCTGGGCGAGGGAGGGTGCCGCCATCAGCACCAGAACGGCGATGCCGGTAAACGCCCGCAATACGTTCGCACTTGTCATCATCACATTTCTCCTCGAATGGGGTTCCTTATAAGGTCCTCGTTAACTCTCACTTGGTAGCCGCCACCAAGGCGGCCCATTTCAATTGGCGACAGAATTCCAACAGGTGTTCGACTCTCGTTGGAGCGCTGTTCGATGGCTATCAATACGCTCATAACGATCATGCCTGTAATATAGCACCGATTCGGTACCAGTCAAGCGGTTCGGCTAAGGACGCATTCTTTTTTTCTATAACACAATGTACAGAAGACGCTTACAGATATTCACCGCCTCGCGTGTTTTCCGGCGCAGCAGTTGCCGAATCAATATTCCTGTGGTATAATCGCTCATAACGCTTATGATTGAACCTGCAATCACAACCCGAAAAGCTGCCCGGGCCCTTGGCGTCAGCGAGGCCTCTCTAAAACGCTGGTGTGATCAGGGCCTGGTTCCGGCCGTCCGCACCCCGGGCGGACACCGCCGGCTGCCGGTGCAGGGCATCGTTAAGTTCATCCGTGAACGCAAGTTGGAGCTCGTCCGTCCCGGTTTGCTTGGCTTGCCCGACCTAACGCTTCCCGCCGCTGACGAAGTGACGCCGCGCCGGGCGATGCAGGCGGCGCTAGAGTCAGGAGAGGAGCGCGACGTGTGCCGCTTGATCCTGGGGTCGTATCTCGCCGGAACACCGGCTGTCCATATCCTGGACGACTTGGTCGCGCCAGCTTTTCGCACCATTGGTGACCGGTGGGCACATGGAGAACTGGCGATTTACGAGGAGCGTCGGGCGGTAGAAATCTGCACGCGCGTCCTGTTTCAATTGCGAGCGATGCTTCCGCTCCCCGCGGCAGACGCCCCGCAGGCCATCGGCGGCACTCTCGCCGGCGACCCCTACTCGCTGCCCACGACAATGCTGGAACTCGCCCTCCGCGAGGCCGGTTGGCGGGCCCAGTCCTACGGCTGCGGTTTGCCGACCGACACAATCGTCGATGCCCTGAACAAGCTGCGCCCGCGGCTGCTCTGGCTCAGCGTGAGTACTTTGGACTGTGAGCAGCATTTCCTGACCGACTACGGCCGGCTGTACGCCGCTGCCCAGGGGCTCGGAGTTGCCGTCCTGGTCGGCGGTCACGCCCTGACAGCCGAACTCCGTGAGCAAATGCAGTATTCGGCCTACGGCGACAATCTGCGTCATGCCGTCTCGTTCGCGTGGGCTATCTGCCCAGCCATCCCAGACAGGTCCACAGCCGGAGAGGAGCCGGAATGAGCGCCTGGCAGATCAAGGTCTTAATCGACGGCGCCTGCCCGCTGTGCCGGCGGGAAGCGGACCTCTGGCGCTGGCTGAACCGCGATCGCGGCCGAATCGCGCTGGAGGATGTCAGCGCGCCCGCCTTCGACGCCGCCCGCTACGGCCTTACACACGAGCAAACCGTGGCGCAAATCCACGGCATCCTGCCGTCCGGCGCGGTCGTCCGCGGCATGGAGGTGTTCCGCCGCGCTTACGCGGCTGTCGGCTGGGGCTGGTTGCTGGCGCCGACGGCCTGGCCGCTGCTGCGGCCCTTGTTCGACCGCTTCTATAGGTGGTTCGCCCGTAATCGTCTCAAGCTGACCGGCCGCTTCGCGCGCTGCGCGAGCTACTGCCCTGGGCAGAAGCTGTCCGCAAGCTTCATGGAATACCCGGCGTCCGGCGCCGGCAGCGCCTGGCCGGAGGCAGGCTCGCGCGACTCGCCTGCCAACCACCGGTCTCCCGCTCAGAGCCGCGCCTCCTGTTTCACCGGGCCGCACGCATGACCAACAGGCATCGGGTAGTGGTAATCGGCGGCGGCTTTGGCGGATTGTACGTCGTTCAGTCGCTGCGCCACGCCCCGGTCGATATCACTTTGATTGATCGCCGCAATTTCCACCTGTTTCAACCGCTGCTGTACCAGGTCGCCACCGGCGCGTTGTCGCCCGCGAACATCGCGGCTCCGCTGCGCAGTATTCTCGCCCGTCAGAAGAACACGCGCGTCCTCATGGGCGAGGTCGTCGCGATCGACCCACAGCGCCGCGGTGTCCAGCTCCGCGAGGGCGCGCGCATCCCGTACGACACGCTCGTCGTGGCTACGGGCGCAACGCACAATTACTTCGGGAACGAGCATTGGGAGCCGCTGGCGCCGGGCCTCAAGACACTCGAAGACGCCACGCGCATCCGCGCGCGCATTCTCCAGGCGTTTGAGGCGGCCGAACGCGAGACGGACCACCGACGGATTCGCGCCTGGCTGACGTTCGTGGTCATCGGGGCCGGACCAACCGGCGTAGAGATGGCCGGAGCCGTCGCGGAAGTGGCGCGCGACACACTGCGACACGACTTCCGGTCCATCGACCCCGCCGCCGCACGCGTCCTGCTGGTCGATGCCGCCGACCGAGTGTTGCCGGCGTATCCAGCCGAACTCTCGGCGCGGGCGGCTACGAGCCTCGCCCGGCTCGGCGTCACGGTGCGAACGGGAGTCTCGGTGACCGACATCCGGCCGGAGGAAGCCGTGCTGCGCGGTCCTGCCGGGGCGGAGCACGTCGCAACACGCACGGTGATCTGGGCCGCCGGCGTGCGCGCCTCAATCCTGGGGCAGATACTGGCCACTGCCACCGAGGCCGCGCTCGATCGCTTCGGCCGCGTGGTCGTCGAGCCGGACCTGACGCTGCCACAGCAACCGGACATCCTTGTAATCGGCGACCTGGCCTGTTGCCCAGACGCGGACGGACAACCATTGCCCGGCATAGCGCCAGTTGCCATGCAGCAAGGCCGGTACGTGGCGCGGCTGATTGCGCATCGGCTGCGCGGCCGCGCGCTGTCGGCCTTCCGCTATCGACACCGTGGCAGCATGGCGACGATCGGCCGCGCCGCGGCCGTTGCCGACCTGGGCTGGATACGTTTCTCAGGCTATCCGGCGTGGTTGGTGTGGCTGTTCGTGCACCTGATGTTCATCGTGGAGTTTCACAATCGGCTGCTCGTGTTCCTGCAGTGGGCCTGGAACTACTTCACGCGCAACCGTTCGGCACGCCTGATCACCGGTGTGCCGAACCCTCCCGACGCTTGACTGGCCGTGACGTCAAACAAATGGCGCGGCGCTAATCCCCGCCCATGATCGCTGCCATGCTCGCGAGTTCCTCCAGGAGTGCCAGGGCGACCCGCCCGGAGATCTGAAACGGGTCCAACTGCGGCTTCTCCGAGTATTTCAGGATGACCCCCAGGTTGAGCTTGTCCAGGTCCACCCGACCCATCCGCCAGCTCGAGAAGCGCCGCTCGCCGATCTCGGCGTAGTCCAGCAGCGTGACATCGGTGTGGCGGGCATCGCGTATCAGCTTGGCGTAGAGCTGGTTCACCTCGTCCCGGCCGCCTTCGAGTGCCTGCATGAAGATATCGCCGTGGCAGACACACAGCACGCCGGTGATACCAGCGGCGACATTGTGCCGGCCAGACTGATCGAGAATGCTTCGGATCATGCCGTCATCAACCGGCTGCGTGGATCGGCTAGCGTAAATCAAGCGCACTAGCATCGCGGTTTCCTCATGACTGGTCGCGTTCGTTCAGTAGCGCCAGAAACTCGCGGCGGAGATCGGGGTTCTTCAGGAAGCTGCCGCGCATCACGCTGTTGGTCATCTTGGAGTCCATCTCCTTCACGCCGCGCCACTGCATGCAGTAATGATCCGCCCGCATGATGACCGCCAGGCCGTCCGGACGCATCTTCTCCTGCAAGAGGTCGGCCAGTTGCACGATCGCCTCTTCCTGGATCTGCGGGCGCGCCATCACCCACTCCACCAGCCGGGCATACTTCGACAGCCCGATCAGGGCCGAATGCTCGTTAGGCATCACGCCCACCCAGAGCCGCCCGATGATCGGGCACAGGTGGTGCGAGCAGGCGCTGCGCACCAGGACGGGCCCCACGATCATCAACTCGTTGAGCCGCGCGATATTGGGGAACTCCGTCACCGGTGGCATCGGCGCATAGCGCCCGCGAAAGACCTCGTGGATGAACATCTTGGCCACGCGGCGGGCGGTGTCCTGAGTATTGTGATCGCTGGCGGTGTCAATCACGAGGGCATTCAAGACGTCCTGCAGCTTGGCCTGGACCTCGCCTTGCAGCGCGTCGAGTTCGCCGGGCTCGATGAACTCGGCGATGCTGTCGTTGGCGTTGAATCGTCTGCCGGCCGCGCTCAGACGCTGCCGAATTCGATCAGCTACCGGCGTCCCGCCGCCTGGGATATGACCCTTCTCAGCCACGTTGATCTCCTCACGGCACGAGTATATCCCTTGCATCAGCGTGCGTCATGCGGTCCTGGGTACGCCGCTGTCGCGCGGGCCCCGACGGCCTGGACGGACTACCGTACCGGCCTATTCGGCACCTTCTTGGGGGCGAGATGCGCCGGTTTGCCCGCCCGCGGTCGTTCTTCCGCTTCCTGTCCGACCGGTTACTGGCCATAATCAGTCCCGCGACGTTGAGCACGTTCGAGCAAGATAGCTGCGACCGTGGCACAGCTCGTCCGCCCAGTCGTGACCTCGACCACGCACCCCAATCCGAGGCTGCCGATGACTGCCGCCAACGAGCGAAAGCCGGTATTGGTCACGGGGGCAACCGGTTACATCGGTGGCCGGCTCGTGGCGCGCCTCCTGGCGGCGGGGTATCGTGTTCGCTGCGTGGCCCGCGAGCCGCGCAAGCTGGGCGCGCGCCCCTGGGTTAGTGATCCCCGCGTGGAAGTCGTGCCCTGCGACGTGAGTGATCGCGAACCGCTGACAGATGCCATGCGCGGCTGCGGTGCGGCATACTACCTCGTTCATTCGATGATGGCCGCCGGACCAGCGTATCGCGAGCGCGATCGCGTGCTGGCGCGCACATTCGCCGAAGCGGCAGCCGCGGCGCGCCTGGAGCGCATCATCTACCTCGGCGGGTTGGGGGAAACCGGGGCGCGACTCAGTGAGCATCTGGCCTCGCGCCGCGAGGTGGAGAGCGCCCTGGCGTCAGGCCCCGTGCCGGTGACGGTCTTCCGCGCCGCCATGATCATCGGGGCCGGATCCGCTTCGTTCGAGATTCTGCGATACCTCGTCGAGCGCCTGCCGGTGATGGTCACGCCCCGCTGGGTCAGCACCCCGTCGCAGCCGATCGCCATTCAGAACGTGTTGCACTACCTGGTCAACTGCCTGGAATGTCCGGCGACCATTGGCCGCACGCTCGATGTCGGCGGGGCCGAGGTCATGACCTACCGGGAGATCATGCAGGTCATGGCCGCCGCCCTGGGGTTGCGCAAGCGCTTCATCATCCCCGTACCCGTTCTGACAACGCGACTAAGCTCCCTCTGGATTCACCTGGTGACACCGCTGAGCCACCGCATCGCCCGTCCGTTGGCTGAGGGGCTGCGCAATCGCGTGGTCTGCCGCGACGACACTGCGGCCCGCCTCATGCCGCAGCGCCTGTTGACCATCCGCGAAGCCATCGACGCCGCACTGGGCAATACGCGTGCTCATGATATTGAGACGGCCTGGTTCGACGCCGGCCCGATGCCGGGCGATCCGGACTGGTCGGGCGGCAAGGTGTTCGTGGATCGGCGTGCAACGGAGGTGAGCGCGCCGCCGGAGGTCGTCTACGACACTGTCACTCGGATTGGTGGCGACCAGGGCTACTACGCTGCCGATTGGCTGTGGCGTGTGCGCGGCTGGCTCGACCACCTCATGGGTGGACCGGGTTTACGCCGCGGCCGGCGCGATCCGGCGCGGCTCGCGTATGGCGATGCGCTGGATTTCTGGCGCGTGACGGGAGTTGAGGCGCCGCGCCGCCTCGAACTCCGGGCTGAGATGAAGTTGCCGGGCGAGGCGCTGCTCAGCTTCGAGATTCGTCCAAACGACCGAGCGGCGGCAAGTTGCACACTGATACAGACCGCGCGTTTCAAGCCGCGGGGACTGTCGGGTTTGGCTTACTGGTACGCAGTGATGCCGCTGCATGGCGTGGTATTTAACGGTATGTTGCAGGGTATCCGGCGGGCTGCTGAACGCGTTGCCGACCCTCAGACGTGAGCCGGGTCGCGAGCCGGCCGGCTCTCCATGGTCTTGGCGACTGTGACGCTCGGAATTGCGCGTGTAACTTGGTGAATCGCCGTCCGGCGTACGAACTCCGGCCTATAATCATTTTCGAACTAACCACTGGCCGAACTGGCCGTAGTGCGCGGAAAGATCTCTATCAGGGCCACGCGGGGCCGGCGCTTCAAAAAGGAGACCAGAAATGCGGAAAACGATGGTTCTGACGGCGACATTGGCGTTGGTGCTGGGCGTTCCTTTCGGCCTGCTGCCAGCCCTGGCCGACGACCACAAATCGACGGAGCAACCCAACGTGAGAAAGACTGAACTGCCCTTCAAGGGCCTGCGGGTGGCCGTACTGACCGGCGAAGGATTCCAGGACGCCGAGGCGCTGATGCCGATCGCGTTCCTGACCAATCGCGGCGCGGCAGTAACGGTCATCGGCCCACAGCGCGGCACGGTGAAGGCGTACAACAGTGACATTCGTCTACTCGTCAACAAGGCGGTTACGGAAGTGGCCGCCGGGGACTTCGACCTGCTCGTGCTGCCGGGTGGAACGGCCCCGGACAAGATCCGCAGCAGCGCGGACGTGCTCAAGTTCACGCGCGATTTCGTCCAGTTGGGCCGACCCGTCGCGGCGATCTGTCACGGCCCGCAGGTGCTTGTGACGGCCGGTGTGGTCGAGGGCCGCAAGATGACCTGCTACCGCGGAGTGGCCGAAGAGCTCAAGGATGCCGGCGCCATCTACGAAGACCAGGAAGTAATTCGCGACGGACGACTCGTTACCTCGCGCGTGCCGCAGGACATCCCGGCCTGGCTCTCAACCATCGAGACCGTCGTCCAGGACTCCCTGAAGCCTGCGGAGTAGAACACAGGCCTTAATCGCCAGGAAGCTATCGCGAAGCCAGGTCGCCGATCCGTTCAGCGGTGCCAGCGCGTGCGGGGAACATGCGTATGCGCCGGTCGTGTTCCCCGTCGCAAGACCGCCCGCATCGTCTCGACACGCGCGTATGAGTTTCCCGCGCGCGCTGCAGCACCTGCCAACTGGTGCCCGGCCGCCGGACAAACGGCAGCCCTGGCGTTCACCCTCGCTCGGTCTTGGCCGTGCTTCGCGCTCGGGTATAATGCTTGATCGTCTCGGACACGGACTTGGTAATCGCTTGAGTTGGGCCACCGTGCCCGCTCACGCACCGCATGAGTCCCCCGAGGGTGTAGCTCAGTCGGTAGAGCAACGGCCTTTTAAGCCGTGGGTCCAGGGTTCGAGTCCCTGCACCCTCATCATATAGCAGTGCTTCCTCAGCCCGGCAGCAGGTGCCGGGTTGTGCCAGGTCATTTGCCGGCCGACCGGGCGGGACCGTTGAATCCCCGCCCGCAATGCGCAAAATGCGCAAATGTCTGGCCGGCGGCTCCCTCGGCGGGCGCCGCCGGTCGGGATTACCGACTATCAGCCGCGAGGTGCGGGCCGGCGCGGCAGGTTCACTAACCGGGTTGAATCACTGGAGATGCGCTTATGTCAATCACGCTTCCGGAACTGCCCTACGCCCGGGACGCCCTGGCGCCCCACCTGAGTACGGAGACCCTGGAATACCACTACGGCAAGCACCACAACGCCTACGTCACCAATCTGGGCAAGCTGATCGCGGGTACGCCCCAGGATAACCAGTCGCTCGAAGAGATCATCATGGCGGCCAAGCCCGGCGGCATCTTCAACAACGCCGCCCAGGTCTGGAACCACACGTTCTACTGGCACTGCATGAAGCCCGGCGGCGGCGGCCAGCCGCACGGCAACTTGGCCAACGCCATCAACCGCGACTTCGGCTCATTCGACCAGTTTAAGGAGCAGTTCAGCGCGGCGGCCGCGACGCAGTTCGGCTCGGGCTGGGCCTGGCTGGTGCTGGAGGGCAAAAAGCTCAAGGTCACGCAGACGCCGAACGCGGACCTGCCCATGAAGCACGGCCAGGTGGCGCTGTTGACGGTTGATGTGTGGGAGCACGCGTACTACATCGACTACCGCAACGCCCGGCCCAGCTACGTCTCGGTATTCCTGGATCACCTGGTGAACTGGGACTTCGTCGCCCAGAACCTGCAGAAAGCCAGCTAGCGCCGCGGCCGCGCCGGACGGCGGCGAGCGGCAGGGGCCCCAGCCCTGCGGCGTCGGCCCGACCGGGCCCTACTTGACGCGCCTGAGTGCCTGATCCAGGTCGGCGATGGTGTCGTCGGCATGCTCGCCGCCCACGCACAGGCGCACCATGTTGGGCGGAATGTTGGCCAGTTGCCGCCCGGCCTCACCCTGCTGCTGATGCGTCGAGATGGCCGGAATCGTCGCCACGCTCTTGATCCGGCCCAGGTCGGTGGCGCGCCAGATGCGCTGCAGTCCGTCAAAGAACTGCCTGGTCTGTTCCGGCCCACCCTTGACGCAGAACGACATTAGGTGGCCGTAGCGGTTCACCGGCCGGCCGTACTGCTCGTCGTGCTCGGAGTCGACCAGCCACATGTACTTGCTGGCCAACTCGTGCAGCGGATGGCTCGGCAGCCCGAGATACGCGACGCTCTCGATGCGCGGATGCCCCCGCAGAAACTCCGCCACCTTCATGGTATTGCGGCTCAAGAGGTCCATCTTGGAGCGCAGCGTCCGGATATCGTTGAGCGTCATGATGGCCTGCATGGGATGCAGGTTGGGGCCGTAGTCGCGGTTGGGCAGGTACTTGACGTACGAGCAGAAGTCCTTCTTCATGTCGTCGTTGTCAATGCTCGTGACGATGTTCTGCCGGGCGATGACGGCGCCGCACACGCCGAAGCCGCTGGTCGTCAGGCTCTTCGTGGCCGACTGCACCACGATGTCCGCGCCATGACAGATGGGCCGCAGCAACGCCGGCGAGGCCACCGTCGCGTCACAGATCAGCGGAATGTTATGGCTGTGCGCCAGGTCCGCGACGGCGGCAATGTCGAAGAAGCCCTGCCCAGGATTGCTCGGCAGCTCGCCATAGAGGAAGCGCGTGTTCTTATCGATCTTGGACGCCCAGGCATCGATGTTGGTCGGGTCCTGGATCCAGCGGCACT
>CAZYGM010000098.1:0-11564 GCA_964647015.1 uncultured Planctomycetales bacterium
ATGCCACCCATTCGTTCCGGCGGCCAGGCCGCCCGACGCAGCCCGGCGCGCGTCGAAACCGCGCACTTTATCAACTTTGGTGGGAAACACAAACTTAGCCCGTCGCCCAGCCCCGCGCGGCCGGGCCGATAACGGCGGCGGCCGCAGCAGAACGATCACGGTCGTGTGGCACCGCGGGAAAGCCGACTCAACACCTCGGCGTCCAGCAAGCGCGCGACGGGGTAGAGGTTCAACGCGTCGTCCCAGTACGGCGAGCGCCGGTAAAAGAACTCCAGGCGCGCCCCTGGGCTGCGCGCGAACTGCTCATCGGCCTGCAGGCGCTCCGTGAACTCGGCCCGCAACGCCGGATCGGCGGCGAGCATCCGCTGCGCAAGGGGCTCCAGCGCGTACGTCTCGGCGTACTCCGCCCGCTCGAAGATCGCGTTGAACAAGCCCCAGCGCAGCAGGGCGTCGGGGGCCTCGGCGTCCAGCAGGTGCACGGCCAGCCTGGCGCGCCGCTGGTTCAGCGGCACGACCACCGTGCCGGCCGGGAACTCGCGCTGCGCCGTCTCGCGCGACACGTTGAAGCGCGGGCCGAAACGCCCCTCGCTGGGGTGGGTTTCGAACGTGACATCCTCAAGGCGGTACAGCTCAACCTCCAAGGACTCGGGCCGGCGAAGCCGGAAGAACTCCACGCCGTGCAGTTGGAGGCGCTCGATGATTTCGGTCCACTGCGCCGGCACGAGATAGGCCGGCGGCGGCTGGACCGCCCGCGCGACGACCGCCTCGGCGTACAACCGCGTTTCGACATCGACGGGCGTGTCGCCGTATGTGAGCACCAGACCGCCCGTCACGTCGCTGGGGCGCAGGTGCTGCGCGACGGCCTGGTATACAACCGGCTCGGAGCCGGGTCCGCGCGTCATCTGCAAGACGAGCGTGCCGTCCCTGCCGGGGCCGCGCTGCGCGACACTGTGCCGGTCCGCCGCGGCTACAGCCGCCTTCAGTTGGGGCGCGTCCGCGTTCACCACTGCCAACACGTGCCGCAGGAGCGCTTGCATCGCCCACACGCGCCGCTCATAGGTCTTGAGGGCATGCGCCTCAACGAGCAATGCCGGCCGATTACAGGCCGCGGCGTAGCCGGTTGAGTAGCGGGGCGAGTATTCGACGGCGGCGGCGTAGCCAGCGGAGGGGTCGGCCCGGTCAAGTGGGTCGCCATAGGGGAACGTTCGGCAACCGTCGGCTGCGAGGCCGGCCAGTACGGGCGGCAGCAGGCGCCCGCGGACCCAGTCGGCGACATCCGGCGCGGTATCCGCGTGCACCGTCGCCGCGTACAGCATGTCGTACTGGTGGTCGGTGCCGTTGGTGGTGTGGTTGTCAATCAGCAGGTCCGGCTGCCACGCCGTCCAGCAGCGCACCCAATGCCGCATCTCAAGGGCGTCGGCCTTGATGTAGTCCCGGTTGAGGTCTAGGTTGGTCGCGGTGACGCGCCACCCGGTTTCCCGCGGACCCTGCTGGTTGATGCGGCTGGCGGGGCCAAAGCGCTCGTGGCCGTCGGGGTTGAAGATCGGCATGATTAGTATGTTCACGTGGTCGAGGAGGCCGGCCAGCTCGCCGGTGACCGCGATATCGCGCGCCAAGGCCAGGCTGGCGTCTTTTCCGGCGCATTCGCCCGGATGGATGCAATTCTGGACGAGCACGAGGGGCTTCTTGCTGGCTTGGGCGGCGGCTGGGGAAAAAGCCCCTTCGCGGGACAAGATCAGCAACGGCAGCGGCCGGCCCTGTGCGCTGGTGCCGAAGGTGGTGTAGTGCACGTGCGGCGAGAAATCCGCCAGCCGACGACAATAGGCAACAACCTCGGCGTAGCGGGCCGTTTCGGCGTAGCCGGTCCGCTCGGCCCGCGTCCGCCAGTCTGGTCCCGGCCGGCCGGGGCCGCGGGCCACGACGACCTCCTGGGACGTTGTGGCGCAGCCTGACAGGGCAATCAGCAAGCCCACCGTCACTAGTCCCCACGCGTTTGGCCAGGGCCATCCGTTCATGCCGATACTCTCTGTGCGGGACTTGGTCTGCCGGTCGGCCGCGGGATTCGACGGGCGGTCGGTCATGCGCACCCGGAACCACGCCCTTCCGGCCTGAGTCCGGAGTACAACACGACGCCCCCGAGATTCATGGCCTGTGCGCGGAGTTCGGCGAAGCCGGCCGCCGCCAGCCGGCGGAGCATGCCGGAGCGGCATTCGAAGGTCTCGACGGAACGCGGGAGGTAGCGGTAGGCCCCTTCGGCGTCGCGGGCCACCCAGGACCCCAGCCAAGGCAGCACCGCGTGGCAGTAGCGCTCATACCACCAGCGCAGCACCGTGTTGGTCGGCCGGGCGAATTCGAGGATGACGACCCGGGCGCCGACGCGAGCCACGCGGTACATCTCGCGCAGTCCCGCGTCCAAGTCCTGGAAGTTGCGGACGCCGAACGCACAACTGATCACGTCCACTGTTTCGTCGGCGAGGGGTAAGTCCAAGGCGTCGGCCTGGAGCAGCTCCACGGGCACGGTGATACCGGTGTAGTCGCCGCTGTCGAGCATGCGCTGGGCGAAGTCCACGCCGATGATTCTGGCCGGCGTGGGCAGGCCGCGGGCGAAGGCGCGGATCATATCGCCCGTGCCGCAGGCGACATCCAGCACGACGTCGCCGGGCCGCACGTGCGCTACGGCAACCGCCCGGCGGCGCCAGGCGCCGTCGCGGCCGAAGGTTGCCAGGGCGTTGACGCGTTCGTAGGTGGGCGCGATCGCGTTGAACATGGCGCGCACGCGGTCGGCCTTGTCGGCGCGGCTATGCGGGTCGCGCAGGGATTCCCGACTCCACGCCGGGCCTTCCGCCGCCTGTGCCGCGCGCCGCCTGACCATACGCGGATTCTACCTGCAAGGAGTCGGTTTTGCGAACGGCCGGGCCGGCGTGCTTGTTACCGGCCGGGCATCCGCTAGTCTGTCGCCATGCAGGTCCGCCGGGCATGGCTTACGTACGTGATCCTCGGTGCGGGCATGCTGTTGCGCGTGGCGCTGGCCGCCACGACGCCGCCGGAGCGGGCCTACGACGACCATTACGAACCGCTCAAGATCATTCTGGAAGAAAGGCGCCTGCCGCACGCCAGCGCCTGCTGGGAGTGCTATCAACCGCCGGCTTACTACCTGCTGTCGGCGGCTGTCTACACGGTTATCCGACCCTTGGCGGCCGAGCCGGCGGACACTGAGCAGCTTGCGCGGCGCTGTCTCCAGGGTGTGTCAGTGGCCGCCGGCTGTGCCACGCTGGTGGTCTGTCTGCTGATATTCCGGCGGCTGCCGGCGCTGGCAACGGCGGAACTGCCGGCCATGGCGCTGATCGCGTTTCTGCCGCGGCACCTGTACATGTCGGCGATGGCAACGAACGACGCGCTGACTTACTTCCTGGCGTCATGTGCGGTCTATGCCGCTTGCCGGGCGAACGAAGCCCGCTGGCCGGTCGGGCGGAGCCTGCTTGCGGGTGCCCTGGCCGGGGCGGCCGTGCTGAGCAAGGGCTATGGCTGGGTGACGGTGGCGGCAATCCTGCTGAGCACCTGGTGGTTCACGCGGCGGACGGCGGACACGCCGCCCCGCTCCCGCCTGGCGCGCGAGCTGCCGCGTCCGCTGCTGCTGGTGCTGGCGGGAGCGTTGGCGCTGGCCATCTGGCCGACGGTGCGGACGGCGGCGGCGTTCAACTTCGAGCGGCTGCACGTTGACAATTTTGCGCTTTTTGACAATCCGCTACGTTTCCAGCCGCCCGGCTCGATTGGCGAAACGAGCTTCACCTCGTTCCGGTTCCTGACCCTGCTGGACAAGCCGTGGCTGCACCGGGACCACGCGGATAGCTTCTGGACGCAGGCATATGCGCGCCTGTGGTTTGATTACGAAGGTGAGAAGACGACGCTGGCCCCCTACCCGCCGTGGCAGGCGCTATGGGAACGCTGCGCCCAAGAGCATCCTCGCTGGAACCGGCAGCGCTGGGACATGCTGCTGAGTTACGCCCCGGACGAGGTACCAGCGCGGCTGCGAGCGGTGGCCGTTACGGCTTACCTGGCGGGTTTGCCGCTCACGCTGGGCGTGCTGGCGGGGGCCGGCTTGGCGGTGCGCCGGATGCGCCAGGATTTCCCGCTGGCGCTGTTGAGCGTTCACGCGCTGCTGGCCTTGCTCGTGCCGGTAGTGCAAACGCTCCGGCTGCCGCACTTCTGTGCGATGAAGATGGCATTTGCCCTCAGCGGGCTGACTTCCGCCGCGGTGTTTCTGGCGCTGCTGCTGGTCAGTGTGCGCCGGCCGGCGGTTCGGCGCGTGCTGTACGCGGCCGTCGCGGTAGCGCTGGGCGTGATTGCGTTAAGTGACCTCGGGTATCTTTGTCTGCGAAGCTGAGCGCGGGCGAGACGGCGCGCATAAAAAAGCGAACGGGCGCCTGTCACCGCCAGGTGCAGCGCCCGTCGCTATTATCTGGAACAACCTCCACGTCTGCCGGTGAGAGAGGTTTGCTGGAACCCTATTCTAAGGTGGGTGGCCACCGTCGTCCCCGACCCAACGCTTCGAGGCGCCTCCGTCGGGGTTAGGACTGCCGCGGCCTCCCTAGGGCCAGCTTAACGGTTCGAGCAAACGGTTCTCCCTGTCGTACAGTGCAGGGGTCGGTCCAATCCAACCGAATTACTCGGTACACTACAAGTATATCCCTTCAATCGGTCGAAGCCCAGATCGAAATGCAGCCATTGCTTGCCCGCGATATCGGCACGGATAATATACCGGTCCAGGATAGTCCAAAAAGCCATGAAAGTCGCTCCGACCAGCAGCCCCGATGCCGATGGACTTGACGGCGTGTCACCGCCCCCGCTGGCCTGCTCCGCCGTTCTGACACACCACTGGCTGGTGCGCATGCGCGGGGGTGAGAAGGTGCTGGCGGCCATTGCGGAGCTGTTGCCCGACGCCGCCATCCACACTCTGGTTCACGACCGCTCGGCGGCTGCGATTCCAGCACCCTCGGGCAGGCCGATGCCCGTCATCACGTCGGCCCTGCAACGTCTGCCGGGCGCGCTGCGCTACTACCCGCATCTGCTGCCGCTGATGCCGGTGGCATTCCGGCGGATGCATCTGCCGGCGGTGGACCTGGTGGTCTGCTCCGACGCTGCTATTGCGAAGGCCATGACGACAGACCCGCGCAGCCGGGTGGTGTGCTACTGCCATTCGCCGCCGCGGTACGCCTGGGAGCCGGAGATCCGCCGCCAGTACGCCCGAAGCCTGTCGCTGCCGCTGCGCCCGCTGTTCAGACTGGCGGCGGAGCGGGTGCGGCGGGCCGATGCCGATGCCGCGCGGCGGGTCGATCAGTTCATCGCCAACTCGCGGCACGTGGCCGACCGCATTCGGCGGCACTACGGGCGCCACAGCCTGATCATCCACCCCCCGGTGGACCTGCCGCCGCAGCCGTGCCGGGATGCCCGGGAGGACTTCTATCTGTGCGTGGGCCACCACGTGCCGTACAAGCGGCTGGACCTGGCCATCGCCGCCTGCCAGCATCTCGGCCGGCGGCTGGTCATCATCGGCGACGGCCCCGACGTGCGCCGCTACGCCCCCGTGGCGGACAACCTCCCGGCCAAGCCGACGTTCCTGGGCTACCAGCCGGACGAGGTGGTCTGGGACCACTACCGGCGGGCGCGCGGCCTGCTTTTTCCGGGCGAAGAGGACTTCGGCATCGTGCCGGTCGAGGCGATGGCGCACGGCTGCCCGGTGATTGCGTACGGCGTAGGCGGGGCATGCGAGACGGTCGTTGACGGCGTAACTGGCGTGCTCTTTCGCGAGCAGACTGAGAAGTCGCTGGCGGCGGCCATCGAGCGGGCGGAGGCGCTGAGGTTCGACCCGGCCGCGCTGCACGAACGCATGCAGCGCTTCGGCAGGGCGCGCTTCCTGCGCGAGATGTACGCCGCCCTGACGGACGTGTTGGCGGCGCATTGAGATCGCACCCCCCTGCTGCCCCCCTGCCGCTCAGCATTCAGGAAGACCCGCCGTAGCGACGCCGGGCGGCGTTGAAGGCCTGCCGAAAGGCTTCGAACTCGGCCGCCGAATCGAACACGTCCTCGAGCGCCTCGGCCGGCTGGTCGCCGCTCAGCTCGACGCGCGGGACGCGTCCGGCCTGGGTCCGCAGCCTGGCAACCGCACCCCAAGGCAATAGTGTGGCGTGTCGGCGGGTGCCAATGAGCAGGCCGCGCGGCGTAATGGCGACGAAGCGGTTGGACAGACGCCCGACAAGCAGCCGATCCATCAACGTGCCGAGCGTGGCAATAATCATGGCCACGACGATGGGCAGCACGGCATTGGGGACTTCGCCCAACTCCAAGCGGTAGCCGACCACGGCGACCGCCCCAACCGCCAAGCCCAGGAGGCCGTAGTTGACGACGCGCCGCGGCCAACTGCGCTCGTGCCGCCAGATGCGCGTGTGCTCATCGAATTCGAACCCGCAGCCCGGGCAGCGGCCGGACGCGCCGGGGCGTGTGAAAGCCTCGCCGCACTCCGGACACGATTGCAGGCCGCGCAGCTCCATGGTTGTCTCCCGCGCCCAGAAGGCTGGCACCGCCCGCAGCGCTGTTCGTTTACTCCGACCCTAGAATCGGCAACGCGCCCCGCGCCGGAGTCCTTGGCGGCGCGACGACCGCTTCCAACCGGCCGAAGAGGGTGAGCGGGGACACCGCCTCGACGCGAACGCGGACGAGGGCCCCAACGTGCTCGGGCGGGCCGTCGAAGACGACTATCTGATCGGTCGGCGTCCGGCCGACCAGTTGAGCGGCGTGTGCCGTTTCGGCCAGGCCGGCGGATTCGGGCAAGGATTCATCGCCCGGCTGCTCCGCCTCTGCCGCCCGCTGGGCGCGCTGGGCGGCCTTACTATAGCCCTCGACCAGTACCTCACAAGTGCGGCCGACCAGCGTGCGCTTGTGGCGGTGGGCGATTTCGGACTGGACCGCGAGCAACTCGTTATTCCTGGCGGCCTTAACGTCCAGCGGGACATCGTCGTCCTTGACGCGCTCGGCGGACGTGCCGGGCCGGGGGGAGTACTTGAATACGAAGATGTTCTGGTACTCGACGCGCTGCACCAGCGCGACGGTGGCGCGGAAATCATCCTCGGTCTCGCCGCAGAAGCCCACGATGAAGTCGCCGGCCAGGCCGATGCCGGGCACGTACTGGCGAGCGGCGTCCATGAGCCGGAGGTACTCGGCGACCGTGTAGCCGCGGCACATGGCGCGCAGGATGCGATCCGAGCCGCTCTGGGCGGGGATGTGCAGGTAGGGCATGACCTTGGGGTAGTCGCGCATGACGCGGAAGATGTCGTCGTCCCAGTCGGCCGGGAAGCTGGTTACGAAGCGCACGCGGTCGATGCCGGGGACGGCCTGTACCAGTTCCAGCAGCCGCGCCAGACCGACGGTCTGATGATCCTCCACGAAGCGATACGAGTTAACCGTCTGGCCCAGCAGCGTCACCTCGCGACAGCCGTGCTCGGCCAGGCGGGCGACCTCGGCGACGATATTGACCGCCGGCCGGCTGCGCTCGGGCCCGCGTACGAACGGCACCACGCAGTAAGTGCAGAACTTATCGCAGCCGCGCTGCACGCGGACATAGGATTGCAGCACGGTGGCTCCGGGCGCGGGGGACCGAGCCAGGTCAAGGTGCTCGATGCGATCGTCGGCGTGGCGCTGGTCGGCATCGTCACGGCGGCCGCGCGCCGTGCCGCGCAGGGCTACGCACGGTCCGCCGCCGGCCCGGATTTCGGATATGACTGCCGGCAGCCGGTCAAGCTCGCCGGGGCCGCAAAGCAGGTCAACCTGGGGTGCTTGGGCGAGCAGGTCGGTGCCCATGCGTTCGGCCATGCAGCCGATGACACCGATGATGATCTCGGGCCGGCGACGCTTCAGGGCCTTGAGCTGCCCGAGCCGCGAGAGGACCTTGTCCTCGGCGTGCCGGCGGACGCTGCACGTGTTGAAGAGGATCACGTCCGCCCGGCGCGGATCGTCGGCCGGCTCCAGCCCCAGGCGTCGAAGCTGACCAGTGACCAGCTCGCTGTCCAGCACGTTCATCTGACAGCCGAACGTCTCAAGGTAGTAGGTCGCAGGCTTCACGGGCCCTGGTCTCCGAGCCGGTCGAGTGCCTGGGCGGCATCGGTTCGCACCTGGCGGGGCGTGTCGGGCGACGCCAGCAATTCGCGGTAGAGCCGCCGGGCTACGTCCGGGCGGCCCAGCCCCTCGTGCGCTACAGCGAGATGGTATACGGCGGCGGCGGCGAGGTCGGCGGCGGCGGTCTCGGTCAGTGGCAACAGGTCGTTGGCGGCCTCGACGAACTCGCCGGCGGCGATCCGGGCGCGTGCCAGGACGAGTCGCCACGGGCCGCGTTCGGCCGGCGCAACGAAGGGTAGCGTCCGCTCGATGAGCCGCTGGGAGCGTTCGAAGTCGCCGGCGTCCAGAGCCCGAACGGCGGCGTCGATCAACCAGGAGTCCCCGGACAGGCGTACACGTACGACCGGCCTGGGCGGTGCCGCCACCGGCAGGCCCAGGAGCGGCGTGCGCCGTGTCGGCTGAGAGGTGGGGCGGACCGCCGCGGCGTCAGAGCCCTCCGGGACAAACGGCACCTCGTCCGCCTCCTCGTACAGCAGCAACTCGAGGAGCAGCCGATGGAGCGCTGCGTCCGTTGGCCGGGGGCCGGACTCGGACAGGGCCGTGTTGAGGGCCGTGATGGCCCGGCGGTTCGTTTCGGAGCCGGGCGGGCCGGGCCGGCGCGGCAGGGCAGGCGTTTCCAGCGGGTAGTCGCGGAGCAGTTCCGAGAAGACCAGGACGGCCGCGTCGAAGCGGCCGGCGAGGTCACAGGCGGCCAGGAGGCGCACGCGGGCCAGCCGGTCAGCCCAGGGCGCGCACCCGTACCGCGCGACCTCCTGATACGCGGTCGCCGCCGAGTCCCAATGGCCGTCAGCGGCAGCGTGTTCAGCAACAGTCAGCGGCGGGCAAACCGAGCACTCCAGCCATTCGACCTCGCCGAGCGGCTTGCGGAGGTACTCGCCCGAGACCCCACGGAAGATGATTCTGCCGTCGCGGTAGTCGCTGATCAGGACGTTCCGAAAAACGGGGCGGCCAACCAGCTTGACGGCGTCCGCGTGGACGGCCGTGGCCGGCGCAGAAACCGCAAGGAATGCTGCCAGCGATCGAACAAACGCGCAAGTCATGCCGATAGTATAGTGGACGACCGCGACCGTGGTTGCTGCCCGGCGTTAGTCCGGGCGTGCTTGCACTCGGAAACGTGATAGGTTATAAGACGAGGTGCAAGGACGCTCATGCGTCGAGCGAGGGACAGCTCGTGAGTAATGAAGTTCGCAATACCAGGGTTGTAGTTGCGCTAATCCTGGCCATGACGGTTGGAGCGCGCGCGCTTTTGTGGCTCGAGCCGAACGCTCCGGCATCGGCTATGAGCATGCCGTTGATGGCAGCGGGCGGCACACCCGTGGAGGATGTGACGATCGAATACAGCCGCGCGGGCGATACGCCGGCCGCGGGCTGGGACTGTCTGATCATGCCGGACGGGACCTGCCACTGGCGAGCGGCGGGGCCGCAGGTGCGCCTGGTCGTCAAAGGCTCCGAGACAGACGAGCTGTCCTACGAGCAGAAAGAAGCGTTGTTGGCCACGCTCGGCAGCGTGACGCTGGGCCGCGGCGGGAAGCTGGTGGAGGTGCGGCTAAGCCCGCCCGGCGACGGAGAACTGGACGGCGAGGTGCCCGGACCGACCGAGGCGCTACGAGCGTTGCTGGTGGCCAAGCGGCTGGTCGAGTAAGCTCTGCACGTCAGAAGAATCCCGCGGCGGCAGCACTGCCCCCGTCTCCGACAACCTCACTGGCATGGCTGTAATCGGAAACTGGGGTCCGGCCGGCGGGCCGGCCGCAGCGTGACATTCTCAGGTTGTCGAATGGGCTAATGGACGTCCTGCCGCAACTTCCGAACTACGAACTAGTGAATCGCATCGGCCGCGGCGCCGGGGCGACGATCAATCTCGCTCAAGAGCGCGGGACGCGCCAGCCGGTCGCGATCAAGCATGTGATTCGGCGCTCGCCCGAGGACGAGCGCTTCATCCACCAGGCCGAGATCGAGTACGACGTGGCGCGGCGTTTTGACCACCCCTACCTGCGCAAGTGTTACGATCTGGTGCGGGTGCGCAAGTGGTGGAAGACGCGCGAGTTGTTTCTGGTGATGGAATACGTGGACGGCGAGCGGCTGGAGGATTGCTGCCCCGAGCAGCTCAGCGAGATGGTGCAGACTTTCATCAGGATCGCCGAGGGGCTGCACGCGATGCACCTGGCCGGTTTCGCACACGCCGATATCAAGCCGAACAACGTGCTACTGGCCAAGGGCGGCGGCCTGAAGATCATCGACTTCGGGCAGAGCTGCCCGCTGGGCCACCGGAAGACGCGGCTCCAGGGCACGCCGGACTTCATGGCGCCCGAGCAGGTGGAGCGTCGCCGCATCGACCACCGCACGGACGTATTCAATTTGGGCGCGACGATGTACTGGGTCGTGACCGGCAAGTGGTTCAAGACTTCGATGTCCATGGCGCCGGCCGCCACGAAGAAGATCGAGATCGAATCGCGGCGCGGCAGCCAGCCGCCGCACGTGCTCAACGAGCAGATCCCGCTGTCGCTGTCGAAGCTGATAATGGAATGCTGTGAGCCGGCCCCGGAGCGCCGGCCGGCGGACATGCGCAAGGTGATTTCGCGACTGGAGGTCGTCCTGCACCTGCTCGACCGGCGCGAGGGGACGGTCGTCATTCGCCGGGCGGAGGAGGAGTGAGATCTTGGAGGACCGCATGTCCGGCCAGCCTGACGGCCAGCAGGCCCGCGCGACGCTGCTCGAGGCGGCCCGCCTGATCCGCGAGGACCCCGAGCGTGAGGGCGCGCTGCTGCGCTTCGGCGCGGCGGGCCAGGTCGTCATGACGGGCGACCTGCACGGCAACCTGTGGGGCCTCGACAAGCTGCAGCGCTTCTGCGCGTTGCCACGATATCGTGGCCGGCGTGTGGTACTGCATGAGTTGATACACCAGGAGCCGGAGCGCGCCGGTGACATGGACCTCTCCATCGACCTGCTGGTGCGGGCGGCGGCGTGGAAGTGCGAGTATCCTGACAACGTATTCTTTCTTCTGTCCAATCATGAGCTTTCGCAGCTCCGGCGCCACGAGATAACGAAGGGCGGCCGTTCGGTGATTCTCGACTTCGAGCACGGCGTGCGTCACCGGTTCGGTGGGCAGTCCGACGAAGTGCTGGCGGCTGTCGACGAATACATCGCGGCCCTGCCATTAGCCGCCCGAACGGCGAACGGCGTGTTTTTGGCCCACAGCCTGCCCGACCCGCTTTCCATCAGCACCTTCGACACCACCATCTTTGAGCGGGCCCCGACCGACGCGGACATGGAGCCTGGCGGCGCCGTCTACGCCCTGGTGTGGGGGCGGTTCCACACGGCTCCGGCGGTTGAGGTGTTGGCGGAGCGACTTGAAGTGCAGACGTTTGTCGTCGGTCACACGCCGCAGGAAATGGGTC
>CAZYGM010000099.1:0-11514 GCA_964647015.1 uncultured Planctomycetales bacterium
ACCAGTATCGCCTGAAGCCGACGCCCGCCGACGTTCCCGAGTCGCGCCTGATCGACTAGCGCCGGGCGGGCGGCGCGGCGTGAACCTACAGATCCGGGCCGCTGTGGCGTAGAATTGCGCCCATGGCCCCCTCGTTCGACGATGCCCGCGTCTCGGTCGCGCTGCTGTATCCCCGCCGCTTGCCCTACGCGCACGCAGCTTTCACCGCCGGCGTCCAGGCGGTGCTCGACCAGGACCACGCCGACATCGAGCTGATCGTCGTGGACGCACGCGGTCCGCAGGCACCGCCGGATTTTCTCCCGTCGCACGCCGACCCGCCGCGTTTTCAACACTGCCCCGGCAACTACGCCGACCGGGCCGCCATGCTGGCCCGCGCCCTGGAAACCGCCGCCGGCGAGTTCCTGCTCATGCTCCTGACCGATCAGGCCGCCGTGCAACTCAAGGGCTCGGCGACCCGAACCGTGCTGATGGCAGCGCTGCGGGAAGCCGACCAGTTTGGCCCGGCCGGCCTGGTCTACGCCGACTACGAGCGCATCCTGCCCACTGGCGACTGCCAGGATGTCCATCTGCTGGATTGGCATCCCGGACGCCTCCGCGACAGCGTCGATTTCGGCTACGCCCTCCTCTTTCACCTGCCTGCCGTCCGCGCCTTGGGCGGTATCGATCCGGCTTATCATGCCGCGGCCCTCTACGACCTGCGCCTACGTATTTCGGAGGAGCACCGCCTCGTGCACGTAGCCAACCGGTTCGGTGGCGCGCTCTACTCCGTCGCCGCGCCGGCCGACGCCCACAACGTCTTCGCCTATCTGCTGGACGACCCGGCGACGCAGCGGGACATGGAACGGGCCTGTACCGCCCACCTGCGACGCAACGGCGCCCACCTGCCCCCCGGTGCGCACATCCGGCCCGTCAAGTACACGCCGGCCGAGTTGGCCAGCTTCACCGACTGCGTCGCCAGCATCATCATCCCCGTCCATCAGCGGCCCGAGTTCATCGGCCACGCAATCGAAAGCGCGCTGGCCCAGACCGAACGCCGGCTCGAAGTCATCGTCGTCGTAAACGGCGGCCCGGCCGACCCCACCGCGGAGGCCGTTCGGCGCTACCTGCCCGGCGGCGACCGCCATGACCCAACCGCCCCGCCCGTCCGCCTGATAGTCGTCGATGTCAACAACCTCGGCCTGTGCCTCAACGCCGGCCTCGCCGCCGCCCGCGGCGAATACTACGTCCAGCTCGATTCCGACGACCGCCTCACGCCGGACGCCGTCGCCAGGATCATCCAGGTCTTCGACTCCGACCCGACCATCGGTGTCGTGATCGGCTCCTACGAAGTCTGGACGCTCGACGAGCACACCGGCCAGGTGCGGCGCGACCCGCGCATCCCGGTCGTCAAGCATGAGGAGTGGACCGCCGACAACGGCCGCAATAACCTCCTGCGCCTCAACGGCGCCGGCGCACCACGCGCCGCCCATATCAAGGTGATTCGTGAACTCGGCTGGTTCGGCGTCAACGATACGCCCGCTTGCCGCAACTACGGCGAAGACTACGACCTCGTGCTGCGTATCAGCGAGCGCTACGACGTCGGCCGCGTCTGGGAGCCCATCTACCGCGTCATTCGCCACGCCGGCGGCACCGACCACGCCATCGACCAGGCCACCATCGACCGCAACGACAACGCCAAGGACCACATGCGGCTGGCCGCCCTGCGACGCCGCCAGGCCCTCAACACCCACCCGGAGCAAACACCGTGAGTGCGCCCGCACCGCTGCTGATCGGCGTCGATGGCGGCGCCACCGAGGTCAAGGCCCACGCCGTGGCATGCGACGACCTCGACCACCCCACGACCTTCTCCCTCCGCCCCGAGTTCGCCGCCCGCTGCTACCCCGAAGCCGCCGGCTTCACGCCGGTGCCGCTCACCGATCAGCTCGCGCAGCGCCAGGCCGGCCGCATCCGCCTGACCGCCGCCGAAATCTCACAAGGCCGCGCATGGGTCGATGCCGCGGCCGCCACCATCGCGGAAGTCGCCGGCCAGTGCGGCACGCACCGTATCCTTGTCGGCCTGGGCCTGCCCGGCCTCAAGACGCCCGATCAGCGCGGCATCGCCGTCTGCAACAATGGCCCGCGCATCCCGGACTTCCTCGACGCCCTTGATGATGCCCTCGCGGCGGCCGGGCTCGAACTCGCCGCCCCATTGTCCAGGCTCGGCAGCGACGCGGACTGCTGCGGCGTCGGCGAGGAGCACGCGGCCGACGGCCTCTTTCGCGACGTCGAGAACGCCTACTACGTCGGCTGCGGCACCGGCGTCGCCGACGCCCTCAAGCTCCACGGCCGCCTTATGCCCTTCGACGACGCGCAAACGTGGCTGCTCAAGGCCTGGCAGTTCCCTTGCATCCTCGGGCCCACTTTCGAGCAGCTCATCTCGGCGACCGGGCTCAACCGCGTGTATGGCCTACTGCACGCCCGCGGCGGCACTACTACCCCACCCGAGCCAGCCAGCCCGTACCCGGAGGTCCAGGCGGCCGCCGGCGACCCGACCGCCATTGCCTGGCTGGAGACCGCCGCCCTGGTTCTGGCCGAGCTGATCTTCGAACGCCTCTGGACGATCCGCCGCGGCCGCCCCGACGACCCCCCGCGCGGCCTGGCCTATGCCGACCTCGACCCGGACCACCCCTTCCGCGGCACGATCATCGACCGCGTTATCGTCGGCCAGCGCTTAGGCCGGATCCTCGACCAGCCCGACTATCGCCCCTTCTTCCACGACCGGCTGGCCGCATGCCTGGCCGTCGCGATCGAGAACACGCACGACGAAGACCTCATCGCCGCCTGCCTGCAAGAGCGCCACCTGCGCCCCGGCTGGCTCGTGGCTTCCCGCCTGCGGGCTGCCCCCGCGCTCGGCGCCGCCATCGCCGCCGTTCAGCGCTGGAGCGTACCGGTATAGGCGCATTGCCAGCCCACCCCGCTTCGGCCACACTAGCCGCACGCCGAGCGGTGCGCGTCACTGATCTTCCACGATCCCCAGCGGAGCCCGCAGCATGCAGAACCGCGGACACCTTCTGACAGAGTTACGCAACCCCCGCTCGACGCACCTCGACCGCATGTCGATCGCCGAAGCCGTCGACCTCATGAACTCCGAAGACGCCACCGTCGCCCCGGCCGTCGCCGCCGCCCGAGTCGACATCTGTCGCGCCATCGAGCTGGTCGTAGCCGCCTTCAACGCCGCCGGCCGCCTCATCTACGTCGGCGCCGGCACCAGCGGCCGGCTGGGCGTCCTAGATGCGGCCGAATGCCCGCCCACCTTTCTGTCCGACCCGCGCATGGTCCAGGGTGTCATCGCCGGCGGCTACGAAGCCCTGCGCCGCTCCATCGAGAACGCCGAAGACTTCCCCGCCGACGGCGCCGCCAGAATCGACGAACTCGATGTCGGCCCACGCGACGTAGTTATGGGCATCACCACCGGCGGCACTACCCCCTACGTGCACGGCGCCCTGCAACGCGCCCGCCAGCGCGGCGCCAAGACCATCTTCTTCGGCTGCGTCGCCGGCACGGACGTCGCCGACGACGCCGACGTTTCCATCCGCGTGCTGGTCGGCCCCGAGATTATCGCCGGCAGCACGCGCCTCAAGGCCGGCACGGCCACCAAGATGGTTCTCAACATGATCACCACCATCAGCATGGTCCGCATCGGCAAGACCTTCGAGAACCTGATGGTCGACGTCAACACACGCGTCAACAGCAAGCTAATCGAGCGCGGCACCCGCATCATCCTGGCGATCACCACCCTCGACCCACCCGCCGCCCGCAGCCTGCTCGACCAGGCCGGCGGACACGTCAAGACCGCCCTGGTCATGCACGCCCGCGGCGTTGATCGACCCACCGCCGAACGCCTGCTCACCGACCACCACGGCCACGTCGCCGGCATCCTCGCGGCGAAAACCGCATGAGTTGCGACTTGCTGGCCAGCCTCAGCGCCCGCTTCACCTGGATCGACTGGTCTGTCGTCCTCGGCTACCTCGCCCTGACCACCTGGCTCGGCACCGCCCTGGCCGGCCGCCAGGCCACCATCCGCGATTTCTTCCTCGGCGGCCGCAAGCTCCCCTGGTACGCCGTCAGCGGCTCCATCATTGCCACCGAAATCAGCGCCGTCACCTTCGTCGGCGTGCCCTACGTCGTCTTCAATACCGGCGGCAACTTCACCTACCTGCAACTCGGCCTCATCGGCAACCTGCTCGCCCGAATCATCGTCGGTTATGTCCTCATCCCCGCCTACTACAAGCGCGAAATCTACAGCCCGTACGACTACATGGGTAACCAGCTCGGCGGAAACGTGCGCGGCGTCGCTTCTGCCCTCTTTGCTCTCGGCGGCGTACTGGCTCAGTCTGCCCGCGTCTACCTGACCGCGCTCGTGCTCACCGTCGTGCTCAGCGACCAGCTCGGCTGGCTGGCGGATCATTGCGGGGGCGGGCCGCTGGCCTGGGCCATCATCCTCATCACGGTCGTAGCCGTCGCCTGGACGCTCATCGGTGGCATCGCCACCGTCATCTGGACCGACGTACTGCTGTTTCTCATGTTCCTGGCCGGCGCCGTGGTGGCCCTCGCCACCGTCGCGGCCAATCTCGATGGCGGACTGGCCGGTCTGTTCAGCGCCGGCTGGCACGCCCGGGAGACGACCGCCTGGTGGGACTGGGGCAAGTTCACCCTCTTCGACTTCGAGACCGGCTGGCCGGCCATCCTGACAAAGCCCTACACCATCTGGGCTGCCGTCTTCGCCGCCACCTGGGGCGGCCTCGGCCCGTACGGCACCGACCAACTCATCGTCCAGCGCATGTTCTGTTGCCGCAGCGCACGCCACGCCCGCTGGGCCATGATCACCAGCGCCGTCGGCCTGCTCGTTACAGTCATGGTCATGCTCGTCGGCGTCGGCCTGTATGCCTACTACCGCCAGTCGCCGCCCGACCTGTTGCCGGACGTCGCCCGCCACCCCGATTTCCCCATGTTAACCGGCGAGGCGCTGACGCTCTTCAACTGCGAGCCCAACCGCATCTTCCCGATCTTCATCGTCGATGTGATCCCCATCGGCCTCAAGGGCATGTTGATAGCCGCCATCTTCGCCGCCGCCATCTCCAGCCTCACCAGCATCCTCGCCGCCCTGAGCCAGACGACCATGTCCGCCTGCTACCTGCCCTTGCGCAAGCTCCTCCGGCCCGCCGCCGCGCTCGATGAGGCCCGCGCGGACCGTCACGCCGTCCGCGCCGGCCGCCTGCTCGTGCTCTTCTGGGGCGCAATTCTCGCGCTGATGGCCTACGTCGCCGCCGGAATGACAACCCACTATCCTGCCATCCTGGACCTGGCCCTGGCCATGGCCGGCTTCACGGGCGGCGCCCTGCTGGCCGGCTTCCTGCTGGGCTTCCTCCCGCTGCGCATAGACGGTTGGGGCTACCAATTCGCCGCGCCGCTCTCGGTGCTGTTCGTCTTCGCCGCCGTCTTCCACGCCCCCTGGTCGCTCTGGGTGACCTGCTCGGCCGGCGCCGCTCTGCTGCTCTGGTGGCTTGTCGCTACCTGGACCTACCGCCCGGCGCGCGTGCCGGTGTTGCCCATGTTGCTTCAGACCGCGGTACTCGCCATCGGCATCGCCGCCATGATCCTGGTCAACTGCCGCGGCTATTTCGGCGTCAACTCGCCCGATCAGGCCGGCCCGGTCACTTACGACATCCTATCCTGGCCCTGGTACGTCCCCCTGGGCAGCGTAACCGCTTTCGTATTGGCCTGGCTGCTGGCAAACCGCCGCGCGACTCCAATGGCATCTGCCCAATAGCCTCTCGCACCTTGCGCGCCAACATGTGTAGTTGGCTACTCGCCATCTCAACGCGCTTGTGGTACGCTCCCGTCCGGGCGCGCGACCGGCTCGGCGGTCCCCAAACCGAGGTAGTATCCCGTGGCACGTAAAATTAATGCCCTCATAGTCGATGATTCGGCCTCCACCCGCCGCCTCATTATGGCCGCGCTCAAGCAGACCGGCCTGGCCGACTTCGTCTTCGCCGAGGCGCAGGACGGCGTGGAAGCTCTGGACAAGTACCGCCCCGATCGCACGCAAGTGATCTTCGTCGACATGAACATGCCGCGCATGACCGGCGTCGAATTCGTCCGCGAGCTGCGCAAGCGCCACACCAGCCCGCCGCCAATCGTGATGATTACCGGGGAGAGCAACGTCGAACGCTTGCGCGAGGCTGTCCAGGATGCCGGCGTCGACGCCCTCATGCTCAAGCCCGTGGACCGCGACCGACTCCGCGCCGGCCTCAAGAGCCTGGTCGACAGCATCCCTGATGCGGCCGGCGCCAATCGCGTGCCGCACGCTGAGTGCCTCCCGCTCGCACTTCAGGACGTGCTCGCCCGCGCCTGTGACCTGAAGCTGACGACGGTGCCTGAGAATGCCGATATTCGCGCCGGTGAAATCGTCCTTAGCATGATGGCGATCGTCGGCGACGTGCATTGGACCATCGGCCTCGGCTTCACTCGGGCCGCTGCCAACGGGGTCGCCAACCGCTTCGCCGGAACCAACGTACCCATGGACTGGGCCGACCTCGGCGACGCCATCGGCGAACTAAGCAACATCGTCGGCGGTCGCCTCAGGCTCCTGCTCAGTGCGCGCGACATCCACACCAAGAATTCGCCCCCCACCGTCATCAGTGCTTCCGGCCTGCAGATCCTCACCGCGCGCTCTCTGCGGGCCACCGTCACATATACCCACTTCGATTCCGCTGTCGGGCAGCTTTGGATCGGCATGACCGCCGGCATCAGCGGTGGGATCGTGCTCTGAGCAACGATACGTCCTGCGGGCCCAACTCTTCGCACGCTTGCCCTGCTCCCTTATCATGACCGCCTGACGTCGTCTCGCTCTGACTCCGGATCATGGAGCGCCCCGCCGCCGGGCCGCCTGCCAGGTTGTGTCATGCCAATAATCGCCCACGGCATCGACCTCGTCCGTTGCGACCGCATCGCGCAGGTCTGGCAAGCCCATGGCGACCGCTTCCTTGAACGCGTTTTCACCCCCGCCGAACGCGACTACTGTCTGAACTATCGCCGGCCGGCCGAACGCCTCGCCGGGCGCTTCGCGGCCAAGGAAGCCGTCCTGAAGGTCTTCGGCACCGGCTGGCGCGGCGAAATCCGCTGGAAGGATGTGGAAACTCTGCCAGATCCCCTCGGCAAGCCGCATGTCACGTTGCACGCCGCCGCCGCCGAGCGCGCCCACACGCTCGGCATCGACCGGATTCTGATCTCGATATCGCACACCGCCGAGCACGCCTGCGCCTCGGCCATCGGCCTGACCGCCGACGCCTGACACCCTGCTACGCGAGCACGAACCCCCGTTTTCAGGCGTCCGCCGCCTGCCCGCCGGCCAGACCGCGCTGCGTCGCCCCCTCATGACACAAGCGGCGTCGGCAAACTCGTTTCGCCAACGCCGCTCGCTTCGCCGGATCCCGATCCGCCTTCCTTGGCACGTCTCAAGCCTTCGGACCGGAGTAGCCGCAATCCCGGTTTGCATCCGCCGCGCTTACACCGGCACGGCCTCCAGCACCTGCGCCGACCGCAGGGCCGCCGGCACGCCTGCCCCCTTGCGCCGCCGGCGCCGCTTCTTCACCACGCCCAGGCGCGGCGTGTGCGGCGTGCGCGGCGGCAAGTCACGCAGACAGGTGCGCAGCTCACGCGCCTCGGGCGAAAACAGGTCGGCCCCCACCTCCTGCCACAACCCATCAGCCCGGTTGTAGATACCCCCGCTGACGACAATATTCATCGTCGGGCAAACGCCCACCTCGCGAATCAGCTCAACCAGCTTGCGCGTGTCCGGAACATCCTCCGGACTCGTGCCAAACAGCAACAGGACTTCCGGCCGGTGCTGACCCACCAGCGCCAGGATCTCGTCATGCGGAACCCCGCCACCGACCAGGTACACGTCCCAGCCATCAGCCTGGAGCAGATCGGCGACTATCTCCGCCCCCAGTTCCTCCTGGACGCTTTCGGCACTGGTAACGATCACGCGCTTCCCGTTCGCCGGCTGCGTCCGCAAGCGCGGCTGCAACTGGTCGGCCACCACCCGGTTGATGCGACAGGCCATGTGCTCCGTGGCCAGGTTGATCCGGTCGTCGCGGTACAGCCGCTCAATCTGGACCATCGCCGGCCACACGACGTCGCACAGCAGCTCTTCCGCTCCCAGGTCCGCGGCGAGCGCGTCAGCGATCAGCTCGAAGCACTCCGCCCGCCGACCCGTAATCAGGGGTTGCATGTACCGAATCAGGAGGGGTTCGGACATTCTGGACGCCTCCACGATGAGCGCCACGTGAAACACCGCTAATCCAAGCGGGGCCCGAACCGGGCCGTCACAGGCGCCGTCTAACATCGCCGGCGCGTCCTTGCGTCCGGAGTCAGCTCAGCGGAGCCCCCGCCCGGCGGTGTCACGCCCGCCCGCGGTCTGGCTCCAGTAGCAGGCTATCGGTGGAAGTCCCCCGGCCGCCTTGAAAGTGTTTGCCTGAGCTCAACGCCGCCCCATTCGCCAACCCCGTCCGCCGTCGCGATTTATCGCCCCTGGCACCACCGACGTCCGGTGCCGGCCGCGTTTTTCTCGGAACACCGGCCACTACCCCGTTCCGCTATTGTTCCCCACTTGGCCATGTTCGACACCGGACCCTGCACACCTTGCGCAGCACAGCAAGACCTTTCGCCCGCCGCCCCAGCAGAACATGGGCAGCTTGACAGCGGCCTGCCGGGGCGTAACGTAAGCACTGCGCTCTACATGCGCCCGCCGGGCGGATGTCGGCGTCGCCCGGAGGCGACCCGGCGACCACCCGTCCCAGGACGAGGTCTGTGCGCCCTCCGTCCGCCTCGCAAGGAGCCTTTGCCATGCAGCGCCGCTACTGGAGAACCTTCGCGGCCCTCTCTTATGGGGCCATCACACTCGGCTGGTTGCAGGCCTGGGAGCTGGTCAACTTCTCCAGCGTCTGGACCAATTTCATCACTATGCTGTTGTCCGCGCTGGTGACGATACTGTTCGGCGGCGACGCCGGCCAACTCTTCGCCTAGGCGCGTAGCGCGGCCCGCAACCAAGCTCAGCGGCCGCGGCGGTGCAGTTCTGTCCGCCCGCCGGTGGTCGATAACACTCAATCAGGGAGAACAACATGCAACTACCCGGGATGCCCGGCGCTGCTGAAGACCCGCTGTTCCGCGAGAAGGCCGCCCAGGAAGCCGAGCGCCTGCTCGAAGACCTCAAGAAGGCGGTCCGGGCCGAGATTAAGGAGATTGGCACGCTGCGCAAGGAGCTGTCCATCACCGTTCCGGAGAAAGTCATCGCCGACCACCTCGATCACAATTATCAGGAGCTCATGCACGACGCCACCGTGCCCGGCTTCCGCAAGGGCCGCGCCCCCCGGCCACTGATCGAGAAACGCTACGGATCGGAAGTGCGCGAATCGCTGACTACCTCGATCGTCGGCCAATCCTTCTTCGCCGCCACGGAGAACAACGAGCTGGACGTCCTTGGCGATCCGCTGTTCCGCGTCGAGGCCGAGGGCGGCACCAAGCTGGTCGACTTCGACGAGGCCCTGCAAACGCTCAAGCTGCCCGCCAGCGGCGACTTCACGTACGTCTGCGAAATCGAGGTCAAGCCGGTCTTTGAGCTGCCGGAACTCAAGGGCATCGAAGTCAAGTCGCCGGACATCGCCATCACCGACGACATGATTACCCAGGAACTGCTCCGCCAGCGCAAGATCCGCGGTCGCTTCGAGCCCCACATGGAAGACGCGGCGGAGAAGGACGACCTCCTGGTGGCCGATATCCGCCTCACCGTGGACGGCAAGGAAATCAAGACCGAAGAGAACGCGCAGCTAGCCGTGCGCCCCAGCTCGCTGGACGGCATTCCCCTGACCGACCTCGACCAGGTCCTCGTCGGCGCCAAGGTCGGCGATACGCGCCAGGCCAAGTGTACCATCCCGAACGATTATGAGCGGGCCGACGTGCGCGGCCAGTCGGGCGTCTACGAGTTCAAGATCCACGAGATCAAGCGCCTAGCGCCCATGCCGGTGGAGGAGTTCCTGCAGCGCTCCGGCTTCGACAACGAACAGGATGCCCGCGATCACTGCCGCATGCTCATGGAGAACGAACGCGATAACCTGATCGCCCGGGCCAAACGCGAACAGGTGTACGAGTACCTGCTCGCCAACACCGACCTGACGCTGCCCGAGGCCCTCTCGACCCGCCAGACCGAGCGCGCCATCCAGCGCCGCCTGATCGAGCTGCAACAGCAGGGCGTGCCCGAGAGCGACATTGCCGCCCACTCTGATGAGCTACGCACTTCGGCCAAGGAGGAGGTTGCCCGCGACCTCAAGCTCAGCTTCATCCTGGCCAAGGTCGCCGAACAGCTCGAAATCGGCGTCACCGACGAGGAAGTGAACACGGCTATCGCGCAGATCGCCCGGCGTTACAACCGCCGCTTCGACCGCGTGCGGGACGAGCTCCAGAGCGGCGGCCTGCTGGACCAGCTTGCCGAGCAGATTCGGCAGGATAAGTGCGTGGCCCAGCTACTGGCTGACGCCAAGATCGCCGAAGTCAAAGAAGCCGACCCGGATCAGGCCGATAAGAAGGACTAGCAGGTGGCCCACAGGGCGCGGCGGCCGACCGGGAAGCGGGTGGCCGGCCGGTGCATAAGCGGCAGTATCCGCAGTGAGCGTCCTATAATCACTGCGTTGCCGATCGAAACCGAAGGAGAGCGCATGGCTTATTGGCCGGAGATTCAACGTCCGCGACTGCAAGCGCAGCCACAAGCCTGGCGGCAGATGGGGCTCAACGAGCTGCTCCTGGAGAACCGCATCATCTTCCTGGACCTGCCGCTCGACCCGGGCATCACCATCAACAGCAGCACCGTCTGCTCGCACACCATCAAGAGCATGCTCTACCTGCAGTCGGTCAAGCGCGACCAAGACATCCACATGTACATCAACTGCCCCGGCGGCGACATCGACGACACGCTGGCGATCTACGACACCATCCAGTTCCTTAACTGCGAGATCGCCACTTACTGCGTCGGGGCGGCCAGCAGCGGCGCGGCTCTGATCCTGGCGGCCGGCACGAAGGGCAAACGTTACGCCCTGCCGCACGCCAAGGTCATGATCCACCAGCCCTGGGGCTACATGTACGGACAGGCCGCCGACATGCGCATCCAGGCCGACGAGATCCTCAAGGTCAAGAAGACCATTATCGACATCCTGGCCAGTTGTACCGGCAAGGCCACCGACCAGATCGCCCGGGACATCGAGCGCGACCGCTTCATGAGCGCCCAGGAAGCGCAGGAGTACGGCCTCATCGACGAGATCCTGGAAGAAAGCAAGAACACCAAGAAGAAGAAATAGGGAAGGATGATCCGCATGTCGAGTTCGCACCTGGTGCCGATCGTGGTGGAGCGCGAGGGTCGCGCCGAGCGCGCCTATGACATCTACTCCCGCCTCCTCAAAGACCGCATCATCTTCCTCGGCG
>CAZYGM010000100.1:0-11505 GCA_964647015.1 uncultured Planctomycetales bacterium
GCAAGACGGCGGCCCGCAACATGCACGAGTGGCTGCTGACGCAGACGCCGAAGTCCAGGAAGTGAGCGGCCTGGCGGCGTCAAGTATCTCCTGAATATCGGGGTACCCTGGATTCCCTGACGAGCGCTTCGTGCGCCCGAGGAGGCTGGGGTTCTCGTGCGCGCTCCCGGTTCCGGTGTTGAAGGGTGTGGATTGCTGTCGAGGAAGGCTATTGTGCCGGTGAGGCGCACAGGCTGGCCGAGACCACGCAACAGGGCGGCAGAAGACCGTTACAGGCGTGTATCCCTGAGGCGGGAACAAGGTACAATGCCCCGGCACGTCTCGGCGGCGGAGCCGAGTCACGTCAGTTGGGACATGTCGGTTCAGCCTCTTCTGGAAGGGAATCAGGATTGTAGTGGAGACGCCGAACTGATACGGGCGACCGCCAGCGGCGGTAACTACTGGACCGTGGAGCAAGTTGCGCATGTCTTTCGGGCAGCAACATGGTGATGGTTTAACGGCCCAGTCCCGCTGGTTCGACTCGCTGAGGTGCCACGCGATTCCGGTCAGCGTGATCGCGATTATTGCCGGTGGAGCGCTGCTGTCCTGGTGGGCGGTGCGGCGGGCCGACCAGGTCCTGCGCGATGGTCTGGTTCGGCAGGCCGGCCTGGTTGCCGAGGCTGTCGATCGGGATTACGTCTCGGCGTTGTCGGGCGGGGTGGCGGACCTGGAGAAGCCGCAGCACTTGCGGCTCAAGCGGCAACTTGCGGCCGTGAAGCAGGCGGGCGAAGCCTGCCGTTCCATCTGCCTGCTGGGCCGCAATGACGGCGGGGCACTGATTGTCATGGCGGACGGGGCAGCGGTTGGTTCTGCGGACGAGTTGCCGACGGGGGCGGTCTATAGCGACGCTCCGGCGTCATTTGGGCAGGTAATGGCGACGGGCGTTGCCGCGGTGGACGGGCCTTCCGCTGGTCGGCAGGGGGTGGTGGTCAGGGTTTGCACGCCGGTGGCAGACCAGTCGGGCAAGGCACTTGCAGCCCTGGTGGTGGGTTTCGACGCCCGGGGATGGAAATGGAAGCTGGCGTGTGCGGTTCTGCCAGGCGCGTTGCTTGCGCTGACACTAATTGCGATCCTGTTCGTGGGGACGGTGCTATGGGGGTGGCGCGCCCGGATGGGTGGTGCCGCGTCGCGCTGGATGCGTCATCTTGAATCGATGCTGGTCGCAGCGGTGGGCCTGGCGCTGACGTTTTTTGCGGCCTGGATGGCCCACGACAGTGAGCAGGATGGTCGCCGGGGGGCCTTCACGCAGTTGGCGGCGAGCCGAACGTTCGCGATTGCGGACACGTTGCGTGATCTCAGTGATTTCGAGTTGGAGGGCATGGCGCGCTTCTACGAAGGCAGTGAGTATGTGACGCGTGAGGAGTTCCACAAGTACACGAGCTACCTCACGAAGAATCCGGTGGTTCGTATCTGGGAGTGGGTCCCAGCGGTTCGGGCGTCCGATCGGGCACGGCTTGGGGAGCTTGCCCGGGCGGATGGCCTGCCGGGTTTTGAGATCTGGGAGCAGGACGCGCAGGGCAAGCGGGTGCCGGCTGCTGAGCGCGAGGTCTACTATCCGGTTTTCTACGTCGCGCCGGTGGCCGGGAACGAATCGGCGTTGGGATATGACCTGGGTGCTGATCCGCGGCGACGGGAGACGATCGAGGAGGCCGCGCGTACCGGGCTGATCACCGCCACAGGTCCGGTCACGCTGGTGCAGGAGACGGGTGGCAACCGGGCAATGCTGGTGCTGCGTCCGATTTTCAACCCGGCGCTGCCCGAGCAACAGCAGGGTTTCGTGGTGGCCGTGCTGCGGCTGGAGAGACTGCTGGGCAGCGCTGGCACGGACATCGCGATGGAGCAGATGGCGATCGCACTGCTGCGCCCGGAGGGCGACATCGAACCATTGGTCGTCTCGGGCGGGGGCGGACGGCGCGCGGACGCGGTTTTCTCGATGACGCGTCCGGTTTTTGCGTTCGGCAAGGTTTTTGCGGTGACCGCTTACGCGGACGCCGCATTTCTGCGGATGCATCCGGCCGGGGCGGGTGCGTTGACGGCCCTGGCGGGAACGGCGCTGAGCGCGGCCTTGGCGTTTGTAATCGGAATGATCCTGCGGGGCCGCACGGTGCTGGAGCAACTGGTTGCCGAGCGGACTTCGCAACTGCGAGAGAGCGAAGCCCTGCTCCGCATTGCGGGGCGCACGGCGCGATTTGGCGGCTGGAGTGGCGACCCGGTCGCGCGGCAGGTGGTGTGGTCGGAGCAGGTGGCGCTCATTCACGAGAAGGAGCCGGGCTTCTCACCCACGATGGAAGAGTGCCTCGGCTTCTGTGCGCCTGAATGCCGCGACCGGCTGAAGCGGGCGTTCGACACCTGTGAGTGCGACGGTACGCCCTATGACGAGGAAGTCGAGATCATCACCGCGCGCGGCCGGCGGCGTTGGATACGCACGACCGGGGAGGCGGTACGCGACCGGGCCGGGCGGATCGTGCGCGTTCAGGGGGCCTTCCAGGACATCACGGAGCGCCGGCAGGCGGAGCAATCACTGCGCGCTAGTGAAGAGAAGATGCGCAGCATTTTTCGGGTGGCGCCGACCGGCATCGGAATCGTCCGCGACAGGATGCTGGTCGATGCAAATCCCCGTGTCTGCGAAATGACGGGGTACACCCGGGACGAGCTGGTCGGGCAGAGCGCCCGGATGCTTTATCCAACGCAGGAGGACTTTGAGTTTGTCGGGCGGGAGAAGTATCGGCAGATTGCCGAGCGCGGCAGCGGGCAGGTGGAGACGCGCTGGCGGAGGAAGGACGGCACCTGTATCGACATCCTGCTGGCCTCGACTCCGATTGATCTTGAAGACCAGTCCAAAGGGGTGATTTTCGCGGCCCTGGATATTACCGAGCGCAAGCGCGCGGAGGAGGAGTTGCAGAAGCTGGCGGCGATCGTGAAACACAGCGCCGAGCTCGTCAATCTGGCGGCGATGGATGGACAGATGATCTTCCTGAATGAGGCCGGCGCCCGGCTGCTGGGTATAGAGCCCGCCGAGGCCAAGGGCAGGAACATCATGGACATCATCCCTGCCGAGCTGATGGAGTTGGTGCAGCAGGAGCTGTGGCCCGCGCTGCAGGAAGGCCGCACCTGGCAGGGCGAATTGCGGTATCGCAACCTGAAGACCGGCCGACTGACGGATTGCCAGGCCATGTGTTTCACCATCAACGACGCCGAGACCGGCAAGCCTGTATATGCCGCCAATATCTCGCTGGACATCACGGAGCGCAAGCGAGCGGAGGCGGAGCGCGAGAAGCTGCAGGCACAACTGCTGCAGGCGCAGAAGATGGAGTCGGTCGGCCGGCTGGCAGGCGGCGTGGCGCACGATTTCAACAACACGCTGCAGGCCATCCTCGGCCATGCAGAGATGGCCATGGAGCAGTTGGACCCGGCCCAACCGCCCTACGCCGACCTGGCGGAAGTTCGCAAGGCGGCGGAGCGCGCCGCAGCGGTCACGCGCCAACTGCTGGCTTTTGCCCGCAAGCAGACGGCCGCGCCCAAGTTGCTGGATCTGAATGCGAGCGTGGAGGGGATGCTCAGGATGCTGCGCCGGCTGATCGGCGAGGATATCGACCTGGCCTGGCTGCCCGGCAAAGGCCTGGGGGCGGTCAAGATGGACCCCTCGCAGGTCGACCAGATACTGGCGAACCTGTGCGTCAACGCGCGGGATGCCATCACCGGCGTTGGCAAAGTCACCATCGAGACGAGAGCCGTGACCTTCGACGACGCCTACTGCGCCCGGCACGCGGGCTTCCTGCCGGGCGACTACGTGCTGCTGGCCGTGAGCGACAACGGCTGCGGGATGGACAAGCAGACCCTGGACAACATCTTCGAGCCGTTCTTCACCACGAAGGATGTGAGGCAGGGCACCGGTCTCGGCCTGGCCACGGTCTACGGCATCGTGAAGCAGAACGATGGATTCATCAACGTCTACAGCGAACCGGGGCGGGGCAGTACATTCAAGGTCTACCTGCCGCGACACGGTGGCACGCCGGAGCAGCTACCAGGGCAGGCTGATACCGCCGCGCCGGCGGCACGCGGCCACGAGACCATCCTACTGGTGGAGGACGAGCCGGCCATCCTGAAGGTGGCCGCCATGATGCTGCAGGAATTGGGATACACTGTGTTGGCGGCGGCATCGCCGCGCGAGAGCCTCCGGCTGGCCGAGACGCACCGCGGCAAGATCGATTTGCTCATGACCGATGTGGTCATGCCGGAGATGAACGGCCTGGACCTGGCCAAGAAGCTTCTGGGCGATCATCCAGACCTCAAGCACATCTTCGTGTCCGGCTACACCGCGAACGTCATTGCCCACCACGGCGTGCTGGAACCCGGGGTGCACTTTGTGCAGAAGCCCTTCACCATGAAGGAGTTGGCGCAGAAGGTCAGGCAGGTGCTGGACCACGGGTGAACCGGCACTCCGCCGCGCGACGGGCCGTGCCGTCCGGTGCCCGCAGGGGATCTGAAGATTCCGCGGCGTTCTGCGTTCAGGTTTGGCCGGCCGCCGCGGCGGCCGGGCGCAGGGCTGACGTAACCTTCGTGTCGGACTTCTAAGGGGTCGTGTCCGTTACCTTGGCGTCGTCGGGGACCTCGAATTTGAAGCGGTCGGGGCTGATATCCACGTTGACCTTGAGGTCCTTCAAGAGCACCGAGCGGGTCAGTTTGCCGCGCGGGTCGTATGTTTCGGACTTGACCTGAATGCCGTGCTGCTTGTGGAAGTACACGAACTGCCGACCGCTGGGCGGCAGGTTCTCCATGGGCTTCAGGCGCATTTCGAACACGTAGCACTCAGCGCCGTTGACCTGGGCGTCCGGCGCCAGCTTGATATCGAAGAGTTTGCCGAACTGCTCGAAGTAGCCCTCCGGGGAGTACGTCTGGAGTGCCGGGGCACCACTCTTGGCCAGCGTCTTCTCGCCATTCTCCTCGGTCAGCACGTACTGGACCTCGCCGTCGGAGACCGTGGTGATCGTGGCGGTAGTGGTGGTAGTCTGGCCGCGGGCGACCTTGGTCTCGGTGCGCGTGTCCACGGAGCGCATCAGGGCCTTCTCGCTCTGGCGTCGCCATTCGATCGGTCCGGTTACAATGGTCTTCTCGCCGCGGTCCGGACGGAACATGAAGTCATTGAGCGTCTCGACCTGGGCGGTGTACGACTGGACCTGGGCAAAGCGCTGCGCCAGCTCCTTGGTCGCCGTGTCCGCCGCTTCATCGGCGACTGCCGTGACGCTCAGACCCGCAAGCACGGTCGCGATTGCCTGAACACGCACATTCCGCAACATGATCACGTCTCCCATAGCAGTGCTGATCCCCATTCTCTGTCACAGCAATTGAAACCATCATAGAAGAAAAGCGGATTCGGTCGCAAGTTGAATCCAGGGCGGTGGGCTTGCATGTCTCCGCCCGGCGTCACGGCGTTGCCGGCGTGCTGATGCGCGGTGCGGCGCTCGGTTGACCGCCGTGGTAGGCGTAGTCCGCGTTGGTAAGTAGCTGGTCCAGGGCGGCCTGCACTTGCAGCGGGTCGGTGAAGGCCGTGGGCGGTAAAGCCAGGCAGTCGTTCCGGTTGGCGAAGCGGCGGACGGAAGCGTCTCTGAAGAGCACGTTGGCCACGCGGGCGCCGTGGTTGGCGTGCCACATCGATCCCGGCCCGAGGCTGTTGGTGTCAAGCGCGAGGGCTTCGACCGGAACCACCTGCGTGCCGACCACGTTCTCCCCCAGTCGATCCAGACGGCCGGTCGCCGCGTCCGCGGGCAGCCAGTCCAACTGTCGATAAATGTATGAGCCGTAGGCCGGCTTATCGGTGCCGATCTTGACCGATTCGCGCGTCAGGTTGAACGTGTCGTCGCCCGGGCAGAAGAAGACCTCCGGCTGCGGACATTCGCGCCGCAGCAGCGGTCCGGCGCCGATGTACTGGTGTGGGTTGGCCGCACCAGTGCCGATCCAGAGCTGGTTGGTTGCCACGCCATTGTGGGAGAAATCCCAGAACGGCTGCTCGTCGGTCGGCTCGGGACCGCGCGGGATGAACCCGCGATTGTCGTGTGCGTAGGCGTGGACGGCCGCGCCGATTTGCCGGAGGTTGCCGGCACAGACCACCAGCCGGCTGGTGGCGCGCGCCTGGCTCAGCCCGGGCAGCAACATGGCCGCCAGCAGCGCACTGATGGCGACGACGACCAGCAGCTCCACCAACGTGAAGGCGCGCCGGTTGGTGCGGGGGAAAGGCGCGATACGTAGGTTTCCGTTACGCATTGGCGGTATCGGCAGCCGCGTCAACCAGAGTCTCGACAGCGGGCGTTTCGGTCGCCTGTTATCAGCGAGGATTGTACGCGCGGCGGCGGCTTTCGGCGATGTTAGGCTCTGCAGCGTGGCGTCCTACAGTCGGCGTGCCAGCACGAACTCGGCCATGGCGTTCAGGCTGTCCCGGGCGGGTGAGGGGGGCAGGTACTGCAGCGCAGCGCGGGCCTCGTCCACGTAGCCGGTGGCCACCCCCAGGGCGGAGTCGACGCAGCCGGCGGATCGCAGCAGGTCCGCCAGGCGCCGCCGGACGGAGGGTGAGTCCGTGCCCAGCAGCGCCAGCAGCTCAACGCGGCGCGCGTCGCCGTTGGCACCGTCCATGTAGTGAATCAGCGGCAGGGTAACTTTGCCCAGGCGCGCGTCGCGGCCGAGCGACTTGCCCACCTCGGCCTCGTCGCCCACCACGTCGAGCACATCGTCCACGATCTGGAAGGCGACGCCCAGCGATTCGCCGAAGATGCGCATGCGCTCGACGGCGGCCGGGTCCAGTTCGGCAAACGCCGCGCCCAGCAGGCAGCAGGCGCCGAGCAGGGCGGCCGTTTTGCGCCGGATGATGTCGAGATAGTCGTCCGCGTGCAAGTCGAGGTTGTGACGGTTGGCCACCTGCATCATCTCGCCTTCGCAGATCGTGTTCGTCGTGGCGCCGATGACCTGGGCGGCATACTGCGAATCAAGGCGGCTGCACAGGTGAAACGCGTGCGAGATCAGGAAGTCCCCCATTAGGACGGCCCGCTCGTTGCCCCACAGGCGGTTCACGGTGGCGGCGCGGCGGCGCACGTCCGCCTCGTCGAGCACATCGTCGTGCACGAGCGTGGCGATGTGCACCAACTCCACTACTGCCGCGAGCACGTGATGTTCGGGACGCAGTCCGCCGCAGGCTCGCGCCGTGAGCAGCAACAGGGCCGGCCGCAGCAGCTTGCCGTGGAACTGGGCCACGTGCCCGCACAGATCAGAGATAAACCCCTGGTCGCTGATCAACTCGTCACGGAGGACCGTGCGGCAGGACTCCAGGTCGGCGGCGACCGGCGCGTACAGCTCGGCCAATTGCAGCGTCCCGACTCGATGACTCACACGCACCCGCGGCTCCTCCAGGCAGCCTTCGATGCTCCCAGTTTTCTGGCGCACGGCAGCGGTGTCCAGTCTCCTTTGAAGGTTTCAGAACGATTGAAACTGCGATCCAGGATTGTGGCCGGCGGCCGGATAGATCTGTAAAGCTATTGGCAGCAGCTTTTTATGGTGGACGTGTCGGCGATCCGTCCACACTGTGGGCCATTGGGAACCAGCGGTGTTGCGGTGGTGTCGCCACTCATCCGCCGTGGGCGGAAGGACTGTGCCGCCTAGTTCATCTTCCATTCGGCGGCGGGACTTTGTGTGCGGCGGTTGCGCAGTACGGCGGCCAGCGTGCGCAGTTGCTCGGTCAAGAGCGTGGTCCGGGCGGTGGCGTCCAGTTCGGCCAGCAGGCACTGGCGCAGCTCGGCGTCCACCGGCAGCCCGCTGGCAATCAGGTCGGTGACCTCGCCGAGTTCGAGGGCCGTGTCCAGCAGCTTGAGCCAGTACTCCTGGATCTCACTGCCGCCGACCGGCTCGGTCTGGACAGTTTGCCGGAGGTCGTCGCGGAGCCGCGCCTGGTCCTCGGTGGCGCTGCCGGCGGCGCAGGTCAGCGGCCGGATGCGCGCGACGCGGTACGGCTTCTGCGGCAGTTCCTCGATGATCCTGGCCCGCGCGACACCCCGCAGCAGGATGTTGAAGTTACCGTCGGTGAGCTGTTCGGAGGCGATGATCTGCCCCACGCCGATGACAGTGTGAATTGGCGCGCGGCGCGTGTAGTAGTGCGGCTCGAAGCCGGGCTTGAGCAGGGCGACGCCAATCGTCCGCGCGCCGGCTAGCGCATCGGCCGTCATGTCGCGGTAGCGCGGCTCGAAGATGTGCAGTGGCAGGACGGCGCGCGGGAACAGCACGACTTCCGGCAGCGGGAAGAGCGGCAAGGTGGTCGGGATGTAGATCGACTCTCCGTCCATGCGGCCATTGCCCTCAGCCTGCGGGCGCCGTCCCCTGATCAATTATAGGTGTTTGCGGTGGGCCGCAAGAGCCGGGCGCACACTGGCGCTGCCGGTTGTGGCCAGGGCGCCACCGCGTCAGGTCCGAACTTGCAGGCTCTTGAGGAGGACCGCGGCGGTGCGCGGCGGCCGGCCCAGCAGGTGCGTCAGGTAATAATTCTGCAGGGTGAACCAGGCGCGGGCGTCACCCGTGGCGGGCGTGGTGTCCAGCAAGCCCGGCGGCAGGCGGCGTTTCTCCACGTAGTGCAGTTCGCAGTCGCGGCACAGCAGCCCGCCGGCCGTGGCGCTGAAATACGGCGCCGCGCCGCGTGGCCGGCGTTTCCCGCAACCGACGCATTGCTGCAGATTCGGGGCGTAGCCCAGTGCGATCAGCAAGTCGGCCTGGAAGCAGGCCAGCGTCGCCGCCGGGTCCGCCGGGCCGGACAAGCTGGTCAGCGTGCGCAGCAGGGCCGCAAAGAGAGTCGGATGAGGGTCCAGCTCCTCAGTCAGGGACGCGACCAGTTCGGCGGCGTAGAGGCCGCCGTAGAGCCGGCCAAGCTCGCGGCGCAGCCCGGCGAACGCATCGCGCTGCTTCCATTCCGTGAGCGTGCCGAGCTGCGCGTCGCCACGGGCTGGAACATAGCTCAGGTCGCCGTATTCAAGGCTGTCCAGGCCGACGGCGAAGCGTTTGGCCGTGCCGCGTCGCGCGCCCTTGGCGATCAGCCGGACCAGGCCGCACTGGTCGGTGAAGAGCGTGACGATTTGCGAGGTCTCCGAGTACTCGGTCAGTCGCAGAACGATGGCCTGATCCTGTTCCGTGGGCATGGGGCCTTCCATCGCAAGTGGCGCGGGCTGGTGGCGGCCGGCGGCGCCGATAGAATAGCGACTTCGGCGCAGCAAGTGGCCACGCCCGCCGACAATGGTGAACAGCGGCATGAACACGCCATCACTGGACGAATTCATCGATCGCCGGGTCGTGCTGGACACGGCGGGCTCGCTGCTGTACATCGGGCGCTTGGTGGCCTGGAGCGAGCAGGGCTACTGGTTGGCCGACGCGGACGTGCACGATTGTCGCGACGGCCATGCCTCGCCCGAGGAGTACGCCAACACGGCGCACGAATTGGACAAGACCGGCGCGCGCCACATCAACCGCCGGCGCGTGTTCGTGGATCGGCAGGCCATTGTCAGTATTTCGCTGCTGGACGACGTGGTGACCGACGGGCTTAGTGACGATCAAGGACCGTGGATGGCATGAAACTTACGCACGTTCGCCAACGCTTGCGGCCGCGCTACCGCTTCGCCACTTCGCAAGGGGGCGTCGATGAACTGGACACGATCGTCGTGCGCCTCGAGCACGATGGGACGGTCGGGTATGGCGAGGTCGTGCCCTCGGCGCTTTACGGGCAATCGCTGGAGACGTCTGAGGCCGCCCTGGACGCCATGGCCTCCGAGCTCGGCGACGACCCTTTCGCGCTGGAGTCCATCCTGGCGCGCCTGGTTGACCGGCATGATGATCAGCGGGCGGCCATGGCCGGCGTCGATTCGGCCCTCTATGACTGGGTCGGCCGGCGCCTGAATGTGCCCGTGTGGCGCCTGTTGGGGCTGGACCGGCCGCGCACGCGGACCACTTTCACCATCGGCGTCGCTGAAATGGACGAGGTGCGCGTCAAGGTCGCCGAGGCATTGGCTGCCGGCTACGAGGCGCTCAAGGTCAAGGTGGGGGTTGAGCACGATCACGAGACCCTGGCGCTTATTCGCGAGAGTTTCGACGGCCCGCTGGTGCTGGATGCCAACCAGGCCTGGTCGCCGAGCGAGGCAGCCGACTGCATCCGCGCCCTGGCGCAGTACCGGCCGGCCATGATCGAGCAGCCGCTGCACGCTGCGGACTGGCGGGAGTTGGCCAAGCTGCGCGAGCTGGGCGTGGCCCCGATCTTCGCCGACGAGAGCTGCGAGCGGCCGGCGGACGTGGTGCGTCTGCACGGCTACGTTGACGGCGTGAACATCAAGTTCACGAAGTGCGGCGGTATCCGCGAGGCGCTGCGGATGATCACGCTGGCGCGCGGCCTGGGCATGCAGACCATGCTGGGGTGCTTCGTCTCCAGCAGCCTGGCGATTGCGCCGGCCCTTACGCTGGCCAGCCTGGTCGATCTGGCCGACCTGGACGGGCACCTGCTCCTGGCGCGCGACCCGTTCGAGGGGATTGAGCGGAGCGGCGGAGTTATCACGCTGTCCGACCGGCCCGGCTTGGGGGTTGTGCCTGCTGTCTGAATATTCGACGGACATGAATGGGGCGGTATGCGTGAGTGCGGCGCCCCGCTTGGCCTGGAATGGACCGGGGGTGGAAATAGAATAGGGGTATGGCGACAAGCATTCCCGGGCCCTGCGTTGCGACCGCCCTGGCCACGACTGCTGCCGGCGGCGATTCCGCGGAACAACTCGTCGCGCAGATTCAGGCCGGCCTGGCGGGTCAGCCGGTGGATCTGTGCTTCCTGTTCGCTAGCGCCCACTTCGAGGATCAGCTCGCGCCCCTGGCCGAGCAAGTGTACGAGCGTCTGGGGACCCGGGCGCTGGCGGGCTTGACCGCCGACGGCATCATTTGCCAGGATCGGGAGTACGAGAGTCAGCCCGCGCTGGTGGTCTGGGCGGCCCGGCTGCCGGGAACGAGGGTGCTGTCTTTCCATCTTTCGGAAGAGGATGTCGAGCAACTCGACACGCCGGAGCTGCTGCGGGAGCATCTGGGGGTTCCGGCGGACGCTCAGCCGAGCTTCGTACTGCTGGCCGAGCCGTTCAGCTTCAGTGCCACGCCGGGTCTGCTGAACCTGCTCGAGCGCCTGGATTCGGCCTATCCCGGCTGTCAGGTGCTGGGCGGGCTGGCGTCGGCGGGCGAGGAGCCCGGTCAGAATCGCATCATTTTCGACGGGCACACGTTGCGGCACGGCTTGGTCGGGGTGGCCCTGTGGGGTGATACGCGCGTGGACGCCGTGGTCTCGCAGGGCTGCCGGCCGATTGGCGCGGTCAAGGTTGTGACGCGGGCCGACGGCAACATCATCTACGAGCTGGGCGGCCAGCCGCCTTTGGAGGTAGTCAAGCAACTGCTCGTCGAGGTTGCCCCGCAGGACCGGCG
>CAZYGM010000101.1:0-11494 GCA_964647015.1 uncultured Planctomycetales bacterium
GCCCACATGAAGACGGTGTTGTAGCCGAGGAAATGGCCGGCCAGCCCGACCCACAACAGGTGGGAATGCAACCGCTCGAGCTCGCAGACGATGGTGCGAAGATAGCGGGCGCGCGGGGGCGGCTCGCAGCCGCAGAGCGTCTCGACCGCGCGGATGTAGGCCAGCGGGTGACTCGCGGAGCAGATGCCGCAGACGCGTTCCACCAGATACGGCACCTGATCAAACGTCCGCCGCGAGCTCAATTCCTCGATACCGCGATGGTTGTAGCTGATTCGCACGTCGAGATCGACGACGATCTCGCCCTCGACCAAGAGCTGGTAGTGCTCCGGCTCCTCCTGCAGGGGGTGGAACGGCCCGATGGAAAGCAGTGTCCGACCGTTGCCCTGGGGTGTCGCAACCGCTTCAGGAACGCGGGCGGGCGCCGGGTCCGGAGCACGGGTCGGCGGCTGGGCTTGCGCCTGTTCCTTGCGAAACCCGCGGCGCAGGGGATACACGCCCGCCGGCCAGTCGTCGGACAGGATCAGGCGCCGCATGCGCGGGTGACCCGGGAAGTCCACGCCGAGCAGGTCATGAATCTCTCGCTCGATGAACTCCGCGCCGGGCAGCCACGGCGTGATCGACTCCATCGCGTCCGTACTACGCGGGATGAGCGTGCGGAAGTTGGCGGTGAACCCACGCGGGTCGAAGCAGACGTGATAGATGAGTTCGGTGCCGTCCCGCGCGTCCACTCCGGTGACCGTCGCAAGCCGGCCGCCTTCGGCCTCGATCACGCGGCGCAGCAGCGGGACCGTCTGCTCGGGGGCCACATGGTAGAATCCCTGCTGATCGCCAATGGACTCGCAGCGTGCGCCGAACTGGGCCGTCAGTGCGGCGAGCGGATCGTCCGGGGCGGTCGTCGGCGCAGCGGGGATGCGGGTGGTCGTGGTCATGCCGGTCTCACCTCCGCCGGGGTCGGCCGCGGCGCGGCGGCAGGACCGCGGGCCAGTTCGTCGAGTTTCTTCCAGACCTTCACGACGCCGAGAATCATGGCCTCGGGCTTCGGGGGACAGCCGGGGACATAGGCGATGATCGCGTTGGGATCGACGGCGCGGATCGTCTCGTCGACGGGAGAGCCGGCGTGATAGGCGTCGGCGAAGATGCCCTGGCCCAGGGCGCAGGTGCCGACGCACAGGACTACGCACGGCTGGGCGGCGGCCCGGTAGAGCTCCTGCAAGCGTGGCGCGGCCTGGCGCGTGCAGATGCCGGTGACCAAGAGGGCGTCGGCGTGGCGCGGACTGCCGACGAGCACAATGCCGAACCGCTCAACGTCATAGCGGGGCGTGAGCAGCTCGACGATTTCGATGTCGCAGTTGTTGCACGCACCCACGTTGGCGTGGTACACGAACAGCGATTTCTTCAGAGCCCACAGCTTCCAGTTCACAGCCAGTGCACTCCCCATTGCCGCCCCAGCCACGCCAGCACCAGCGCCAGCAGGGCTAAGGGCGTCAGGAGGTACCAGAAGAACCACACCGTCTGGTCGATCCGCACACGCGGATTCGTGTTGCGCAGCAGCGTAATGACCACCAGCAGAATGACGAACTTGAGCACGGCCAGCGCGACGCCCCAGCCGTCCGCCCGCACGCCCCCAAGGAAGAGCGTGATCACGAGGAGCGGCAGCGCCGCCAGCAGCAAGGCCCGCGTCAGGAAGATCGTCGCCAGCGGCGCCCCGGAATACTCCGTGTACACGCCGGCCATCAGTTCCGTTTCGGCCTCCGCCTGGTCGAACGGCACCAGCCCGAGCTTGGCCTGCACGCAGAATACCGCGACCACCAGTGCCAGCGCTCCCGACACGCTCAGCGCGACGGCCGAGCCCGCCTGCTGCGCCGCGACGATCTGTGACAGGCGAAAACTCCCGCCGGTGTGCACGACCGCCACGAGCAGGGCAACTATCAGGGGTAGCTCGTAGCTCAGCAGCAGCTTCATCTCACGGCGGGCGCCCACGCCGGCGTGCGGACTGCCGGACGCGGCCGCCCCCAGCATGGTGGCCAGGGACGGCAGGGTGAACAGGTACAGGACGACGATGGCATCCCCCACGAACCCGACCTGGCTCCGCAGGTTCATGACCCAGAGCAGTGTCACCGCGATGGCCGCCCCGGCCAGCCCGATCAGCGGCGCCAGCAGGAACCCGCTGCCCCGCGCCGCGGCTGGAACCACCGTCTCCTTTCCCAGTAACTTCAGACAGTCTACGGCCGGCTGATACCACGGCGGCCCCACACGCCACTGCAACCGCGCCGTGACCTTGCGATCGACCCACTTCGCCGCCAACCCAAGCACCAGCGTGCCGGTGGCGGCAAGCAGCAGCGCCAAAATCGTTCCCGCGGCGGTCATGCGATACCCTCAGCGCCGGCGGATCGGATGCTGTCCCAAGGTACGACTGCCCAGCACTACCAGATGATGCTGGTCGGCATCCTGTTCCCGCAGAAAGTGCAGCGCGCCGGCCGGGCAACTGGCTACGCAGCGCGGTTGGAGGCCGGCGGCGGTCCGGTCGACGCACAGGTCACATTTGGCAATCGCGCCGGCGAACGTCGCCGACACCAGTACCCCGAAGGGGCACGCCCGCACGCAGCACTCGCAGCCGCGGCAGCGGAACATAGCGCGGTACACCGCCCCGGAAGGATCGCGCAGCATCGCGTCGGCCGGACACGCGACGACGCACGGGGCGTCCTGACACTGGCGGCACAGCGCCGGCAGCATGGCAGCACCGACACGCGCAAAATACACCACCGGCATGTCACCGTGCCCGTACAGGCACGCGGCCGCGCAGGTGCGGCATTCGATGCAGGCGTCGACGTCCAACGCGACGCGCGCCTGGACCTCCGTCACAACTTCAGCCATGGCCACGACTGGTCTCCTGACGCGTCCCCTGGGCCGCGGCATCGCCCGTCTCGATCTCCACCGTCAGCACGCCCGTCGCAGCGAGATCGTCTCCCTGGCCGAAACGCAGACCCAGCAGGTGGCGTACGGCCGGCGCGGCGCTGCCGACAGCCAGCCAGCCGGCCGGCTGCCGCGCGTCACCGAGCGTCGTCGGCTCGGCGTAGCAAGCCGTCGCGATCGGCTGCCTTGACGCCACTGCGATTCGCGCGCGGGTGCGCCCCTGCGCGTTGTGGATGGTGACGAGCTGGCCGTCGCGCACGCCGAGCGTGTGCGCGTCGCGCGGCGCCAGGCGGAGTTCTGGATAGGGCTCGACGCGTTGCGACCAGCAGGCGTGCCGCGTGAGCTGCCCGTCGGCATACTGCGTCGGCTCGGCGATCAGCACTGCGGGCCAGCCGCCCGTTGCCGGCAGGTCGGGTGCGGACGCCGGCACCGCCACGACCTGCGGCGCCGTGGGCGTGAGCTGCTCTTCAATGACTACGCGGTCGGCCGGGCCGAGCTGGCCGGTCAGACGCGACAGTATCTGAAGCGCTGTCGGCACACCGGGAGGCGGCGGTAGCATCGGTTCTACCGGCGTCACACGGCCGTCGGCCAGGACGTAGCTGCCGGTGACCTCGGCCGGCAGGGCGAGCGGCAGGATGGCCTGGTACGCCGTCGCATCAGCCGGTGGAAAGGCACTCAGCAGCACGACGTGTTGTGCGGCCGCGAGCATCGGTTCCCACAGCGCGCGGGGCGCCGCGCTGGTCGGGTCCCAACCGACCACCAGCAGCACGTCGGCGGGCTGGTTGCGTCCCTGGAGGGCCGCCGTCCACCAGTCCCCGATGCCGTGGCGGCGCGCGTACCGCGCGTATCCCAGGGCGTTCGCATGCGTGGTGAGAACGCACGTCCAGCCGTTTTTCGCGTGGGCCCAGCTTGCCGCCGCCGTGGTGAGCGCCCGCCAGGTATCCCTCCGCCCCGCCTGCGGGGCGATAAGGACGGCCGGCTGACGGCTGTCACGCAGCCGCTCCGCCGCCTGTTGCAGTGCCGCGGGCGCTACCCCCGCAGTCTCGCCGGTGCTGGCGGGCAGCGTGGCCTGGCTCGCCGCGAACCCCGCGGCGTGTAACAAGGCGGCCAGCACGGCCCATTCAGCGCCGGGCCGGCAGATCAGGGCCGGTGCGCCGTAGGTCGTCAGGGGGCTGGCCGTTGAATCGATGACGATGGCCGGGGGACGACGCGGCGGAGCGTCCGGACGAAACAGCCAGCGCGCCGCCGCCGGATGTGTGGCCAGGGGGTTGCCGACGATCAGGAAGACGTCCGGGGTGCGGCCCTCGTCCGGCGTGGCCTGCGGCACGCCCGCCGCGTCGAGGCCCTCCGCCGCCCCCAGTTCGGCAGGGGGAATCTGGACCAACAGTTGGCGCAGCTCCAGCTGAGCCGCGCAGAGACCTTGCGCGGCGGCGAGCTCTTCGATGGCAAGACCGGCGTCCATCCAAACGGCCACGCGGGCCGTTGCGTGGTCGGTGATCCGCCGGGCGAGGGCGTCGATGGCGGTGTCCAAACGGACCTCGGCGTCGCCATGGCGCGGCCGGTAGAGGCGGTGCGGGCTTTGGAGCAGATCGCCGAGCATCTGTCCGCGGGCGCAGGTGGCGGTGGTGCCGTTGAAGCGCGGTCGCCAACGATGCGGGGCGAACAGTTCGAGTTGCAGCGGACAGCCGAGATTGCAGAACAGGCACCGGCCGGTGGCCGTCCGAGCGCCGGGGTCAGAAGACATTCGCCAAGTCCTTAATCTGGGCGTAATGAATGTCGGGCCCATCGCGGCAGAGGTAGTAGGGGCCGATGTTGCAGCGGCCGCATTTGCCAATGCCGCAGCTCATCCGTCGGTTCATCGACAGCACGATGTGCTCGGGCGCCAGGCCGCGCTCGAGCAGCGTCTGCGTCACGAACTTGAGCATGATCTCGGGACCACAGGAGACCGCGACGGTCTCCTCCGGCAGCGTCTCGAGGCGTTCGAGCAGCGTGGTGACGACGCCGACGTGTCCGGACCAAATGGGCTCCGGCACGTCAATGGTGACGTTCACGCTGACATTCGGACGGGCAGCCCAGGCATCGTACTGACGCCGGTAAAGCAACTCGCGGCTCTCGCGGGCACCGTACTTGATCCGCATGCTGGCGGGCGCGCCACCCGCCCCGCCCTGCTCTAGTTGCCGCAGCAGCGTATAGATCAGCGAGCGGAGCGGCGCCAGGCCGCACCCGCCGCCGACGATCAGGACATGCTTGCCGCGCAGCTCGGAGACCGGATACCCGACGCCGAAAGGCCCGCGCAGTCCCACCATGTTGCCGGGCCGCAGTGCGTGCAATTCCTCGGTGACGCGCCCGGTGCGAATCACGGTGAATTCGAGACGTTGCGGCTCGGCCGGATCGCTGGAGGGTGTGAAGGGCGCCTCGCCCACACCGGGGACAGTCAACTGGGCGAATTGCCCGGCCTGGAAGGCAAACGGACGCGGCGGTTCGACGACAAACGTCTTGATCGTCGGGGTTTCCTCCACCACGTCGGTGAGCCGGGCAAGCAGAGGTTGATACGGATTCAAGTTCATCACGCGACTTCCGTCTGGAGAACGCGCCGTATGTCGATGGCACCTGGACAGGCGTCGAAGCACCGGCCGCAGCCGACGCAGCCCAGCAAGTTCCATTGCTCCAGCGACCACACGAACTTGTGTAAAAACCGGTTCGCAAACCGGCTGCGAAAATGGGCCCGCGGATTGGGCTTCATGCCGGTCGCTCCGGCCATGCGGGAGTAGCCGGACCACAGGCAACTGTCCCAGGCGCGCACGCGTTCATATGCCCCGCCGTCGCGGCGATGGTCCGCCAGGGAGAAGCAATGGCACGTTGGGCAGATCTGCGTGCATGCGCCACACTCGACACAACTCGCACCAAGCCGATCCCACTGCTCGTCGTCCGGCCGCGGGGCCGGCATCTCGGCGGGCTGATTAGGCAGGTCGTAATCCGCGTTTTGCTGGCTCAGCAGGCGCACGGCCCCCTGGCGTACATGCTCGCGCTCAGCGTCATGCTGCGCCGTGGCCGGAGTCAGCAGGTCGGCGATGTGCTCCAGAAATGCTTCCCCCGGCGGCGAGCCGGCTTCGACGACGAAGCCGCCGGAGATAGGCGTCAGGTTCACGTCGAAGTCGCCGTCCGCATAGGGCTTGCCATCCACAAGATTGCAGAAGCAGTTCTGGTGCGGCTGAATGCAGTCAACCGTGACCAGCACCAAGGAATCCCGGTAGGCGCGGTAGAGGGGATCAGGCTGAGGCGGTGCCCCAAAGACCCGGTCCAGGTAGCGCAACGCCCGGGTTTCACCGGCCCGCGCACCCACAACCAACCGCGCCGGAACCGCCCCGACGCCGCCGTTGTCCGCGATCGCCGCGGAGTAAGTGGCCACAAGCTGCCGAGGCGGGAAACAGAACGACTTGACTGACGTCGGGCCGCGCGGCTCGCGCAGAGCCGACAGACCCACGCCGTCCGCCGCGAGACGAGACACACCCACCCCCGAGCTGATCGAGCCGATCAAGAAGCGCTCAGGGTAGTCTCCACGATGGAGAGCTTCTGACAGTTGTGCATCCGACAGGACATGTGCAGCCATGGGAAAACCCCATGGCTTTGGCCGATTACTGCACTGGTCAAAGCCGAGCAGACGAAGCTGTACATTATGAAGCGCGAACCCACCAGATGGTTACTGGCACGGGTTCCGCACAGACCTACGTCGTAAACCCAGTGCCGAAGCCGAACAGGCCTCCGGCCATGTTTAAGAAAAGATTACACTACCTATCGAAAAAGGTCAAGGAACTCGCGTTAGAATCCGGCAACTTCGGTCCACCGCCAGAAGTTGGCACTCAGGCCGCATCGGTTCTCCAGCAGGCCTCCCATTCGTCGCTGTAGAGCAGGCAGCAGAGGGCCGCCACGTTCGCCACGCGCGGCACCAGCCAGCGGGCTCCGCCGTGCCGATGGTCTTGCACGCCCCCTCGACCAGCCCGCGCCCAATCGGCCGCCCCTGCGCCAGGCGGTCTCGGTACCACAGCCGGTCCACGTTCGGCCGCAGGTACTGAATCAATGCCGCCAATGCTCGCCGCCGCACCCGGCTCCGCTGCGCACGCCGTTCGCTGTGCCGACCAAGCGCACGTGTCACGGGACGGTCAGCTCTTCCGGCACGGTCAGGTGCCCGGTCCGCCTTGGCGAACCTGTCGGCCGCAGAGCCTTCGAGAAACCGCCGGCCCGACGCCGGCGGACTGGGGAAGACTACGATGCTCCGGCTTTCTCGTCAGCGCCGCCGTGGAATGACGTCCCGGGCCAACTACCCGGTCAGGGCTCCGCGGTCTGCGCTCTGACTGGACGCAGTCGCCGGACACGCCGTAACATGCCTCAGGCGGCCGGCAACCAGGCCGCGCAAGGCTGTATCGCGAGCCCGCGGGCCGGCATCTTTCGGATTCGCATCATGAACAACCAGGATTCGTCCACTCCCAGCCCGATTCCGCCCGAGACCCAAGGACTGTCCGCAAGCGGATGCAAACCCAACAGCCGCGACGCATACGTAACCCGGCTGATTCGCATCATCCGCCATGCGGTCCGGGTGCTCGCCGTCCTGATGGTCTTCGTCATCATCATGGGCGTCATCGACGTCGTCTGGGTGCTATACCAGCGGCTCATGGCGCCACCATTCATGCTCCTGGAGATCAGCGACATCCTGGGGACCTTCGGGGCCTTCATGGCCGTGCTGATCGCCATCGAGATCTTCGTCAACATCACTGTCTACCTGCGCGACGACGTAATTCACATCCAGATCGTCATGGCAACCGCCCTGATGGCCATTGCCCGGAAGATCATTATCCTCGATCTGAAGGAGGTGGACGTCCATGACATGCTGGGTTTGGCGGCAATCACTATGGCCATGAGCATCGGCTACTGGCTCGTGGTGGGGCGACCCTTCGCCACCAAGTCACCGCCGGACCAAGCCGATCATTCGTGACGGGCTGACGGGACTGGCTGTCCGCCACTTCCGTGGTGTGACAGACCCGGCGAGATTGCGCTTCTGGGTCTGCGTCGCGCGGCCAGGTCGCGCCGGGGGCAAGCGCGCTGCCGGCGACCGCGCGGGCGCGGCTCATTGCCGCAGCGCCGAAAGGGGCAACCGCCACGTGGCCCCAGAACGTGTCTCAGTCACGCGCACTTCCTTGCCCGCAATTTCCAGGTCGTACTGGTCCAGCCGGCCCGGAAACACCGCCCGGACGCCGCCGGTCACCCGATCGCGCGCCCGCTGATCAAGATAGTGCTCCAGTGCCTCCTCGTCCGACTCGCTTACGTGCCAGCGAAACTCGCTGCCGCTGGACATCGCAACCAGGCGTATGTCGCATATCTGCGCATCCAGCTCCGTGCCATCCGTGCCCGGTGGCAGTACGTCCACGACGGCAACCAGGAAGTACGTGCGCCAGTCGCCCCTCGCCGGCGGCCGGAACCCGAGCAGCACGCCGTACACATCGCGCTGGGCGCCGGAGAACGGGGCGCCCGGTCCCGGAATGCCGATCTCGCCAATGGTCACCAGCGCCGGCCGATCGAAATAGCGCGACCGGTCGCGTGCGGCGTCCCGCAACACGGTCGCATCCCCATCACCCTGCGTCGTGACATACTCTGCGACACGCGCCTGCCACAGCTCGATCGGGTTCGGCGCCGCACAGCCGATCAGGAATGCCACCGCCGACAATGTCGCAACCATGCCAACGCGCATCATCTGCCACTCACCGTCAGCGCGCCACGCGCCTCCGCCTGTCCCGAGACCTCCCGATACGTCATCCGGCGGCCATTGCCGGCCGCGTTCAACCGCTCTGCCACCACCCAATGCCTGGCTCGCACCGCCACGGCGTGGGCCGTGCGCCCAGCGGCGTTACGAGCCTCCACGTCCGCACCCGTGGCCAGTAACTGCTCCACTGCCGCCAGGTGGCCGGCCCGCGCCGCGTGATGCAGGGGCGTGGAACGGTAGCCGTCAGCGGCGTTTGGATCCGCGCCGGCATCACAAAGCAAACGCACGATCCGCTCATCTCCGCGCGCCGCGGCGTCGTGCAGCGCGGTGCGGCCGAATTCGTCGGCACAGCCCACGGTCGCCCCGGCCTCAAGCAACGCGGCCACCACTTGCACGTGCCCGTGGCGTGCGGCGATGTGCAGGGGTGCAAGGCCGTAGGCCGCGCGGGCATCCAATGCGGCCCCGCGCTGCGCCAGACTGGTCGCGATACCCGCCGCGCCCACCCGGGCGGCCACATGCAACGCCGTCTCGCCGTCGATATTGCCCGCGTTGACCGCCGCGCCGCCACGCAGCAACACCGCCACGCTCTCCGCCGCGCGACTCTGCACGGCCCAATGCAGCGGCGTGCGGCCCAGGTCATCGGCATGCTCAATGTCCGCGCCGGCCTGCAACAGCATGGCCAGGATCGCCGGCTGGGCGGCCGCCTTGTGTAGTGGTGTGACGCCCCGCACCGTGCACGCATTCGGGTTGGCGCCATGCTCCAACAACAACGCAACTACCTCCGCCCGGCCCGTCGCGGCCACGTGCAGCGCCGTCTGCCCGCGGCACGCGCTTGGCGTGTGCGCCGCCACGCTGGTTGCGTTCACATCGACACCCTGACGCAGCGCGCCGTTCAGCGCCGCCAGATCGCCCGCGGCCACCGCTTCATGCAGCAACAAGACGACGTCTTCATCTGCGGTCGCGTGCGGCGGCGCGCAGGCACAAGTGTTGTATGCGCCGACCAGCCCATCGACCACGCCGGTATGGCCGTAGTAATCACCGTAGTATGTCTGCAGCTCATCAAACATACGCGCGAAGTAGCTCGGTGGCAGGGGCTCGCCATGCACATCTACATACCAGGCACGCATGTTGCCACAGCGCCGCTGAATCGCGCTGCGCACGCGCGCGCCAAAGTAAGGCTCGTAGAGATTGGGGTTGAACACTTCGTCAAAATGCTCAGAGAAAAAACGCATCAGGAAGTCGGAGTCGGGCCGCACATGCGAGCTGATCGTCCAGCGCTCGTCTTCCAGCACCAGCATCGGCGGGCTGGGTTGGCCGCGCAGCCGCACCTCCTGCGTCAGGTTGAGGTAGAACAGCAACCCGAGGTAGTTCGCCGCCAGGTCGCCATTGGATACCACGCTCGAGGTGAGCTTCCCCAGCAGCCGGTACTCCGAAAAGTAGAAGTGATCGCCGGCGCCCAGGGCAATCGCGGCCTGGCGGGCCTCCTCCGGGCTCCCGCCGCGGTCAATCTCCCGCTGGTAACCATCGAAGTAGTTGATGCCGTTGTGTACGAAATGCCCGATCTTGTCCGTGCCGAGGTACAGGCCATTCACCATGATGGTCGAGGAGCGCCACAATAGGTAGAACTGGCGCACGTCAAGCGGGAAATGAGCCCCGTCATAAATGCAGGACGCCGGCCGGTGCGCCACGACCAGCCCCGGATACTGCCGCTTCACCTCGGCCGAATGGAACAGCCGTTCCAGATCCTCGATGTAGCTCACAAATGACGGAAACTCGCCGCATACCGCCCGGGCCATGTGCGCCGTCGAATGCAGCCGGCTTAGCTCAGCCGGATTGCCGCCGCCCGCCAAGCAGCGGTCGATGTCCCGATTCGTCTTGTCCACGGCCCGCTCGATCCGTTCGTAGAAGTCACGCGTCAGGAACGGACCCAGATCGGCATACACCCGCCCAACCGGCAAACTGAAATGATCCACCTCATGGGCGCTGGCAGAAGAAGCCCAGCCGACAGCTACCAGCGTCAGTAGCATGGCACCCCTGTGCCACCCCGTCAGCAGCCGCCGCGTGCCAACGTCCATGCCCGTCAACCTCCCGTGCTTCCCGGTCATGATGGCCACCACCACCGCCGGCGTGGCCCAACCAGACCATCTGACACGGCCGCGGCGAATGCCGCGCCCGCTCCGCCTGCTAACAGAAACCGCTCACACACCGACGCCGAGAACTGCCAAATCGCCCACGCGGGCCTCTTCCAGGCCCTCCAGCAGGCTCTCCGGGCACCACCGCCACCGTGCTCGGCCTCAGTGCGAGCCTCTGCCATCCTAGCCCGCCCCTCGCGTTCCGCAAGTCATCCCGCCGCAGCCTTCTCCGCGCTCCTTACCGGCGGAAACGCCGCCGTCTACCGCCAGTACACCTGGGACGCCGAAAACCGCCTCATCCGGGTCGAGCCTGGCGGAACGCCGCAGACCAACAACCTCAAGGTCGAGTTCCAGTACGACTACCGCGGCCGGCGAATCGAGAAGAAAGTCTGGACGTACAACGCCGGCTGGAGCCTCACCGAGCACCTCAAGTTCATCTGGGGCGGTGCCGGCGACGGCCCGGACGACGGCTGGCTGCTGCTGCTCGAGCTGGACGGTGCATCCGCCGACGCCGTTCTGCGTAGATACACCTGGGGCTTGGATGTGGCCGGTTTGGCGGGTAGGATGAACTCGCTGGCGGCGGCTGGCGGGATTGGCGGGTTGCTGGCGGTTCAGGACGCCGGGGCGAGCCAGGATTACGTCTACTTCCACGACGCCCTGGGCAGCGTGGGGCAGGTGCTCGACCTCGCGGCGC
>CAZYGM010000102.1:0-11363 GCA_964647015.1 uncultured Planctomycetales bacterium
GGGAAGGGGCTTGCCTGTTGCCGGGCGACCCCGCTTACCGGTGTGCCGAACCAAGGAACATTCAGACCGGTTTGAGGTCGTTGGTGCTGCGGCATGCGGACACAGGAGTAAGGTAAATGCAGGTATCAACTTCAAGCTATCGCGGGCGCGGCCGGCTTCTGGTCGCTGTCGGGTTGCTCGCCACGGTGGTAACCGCCGCGGTTGGCGGCACCGGGAACTATCTAATCATCACGGCAGAGGCGTACTACAACAGTGCTCCGTTGAACGAATTCGTGGCGGGTAAGACGCAGTTGGGCTACAACGTCATGGTCTACTCGGTGCCGGCCGGGACGTCGCGCGCGGCGATCCGTGACTACATTCTGAGTCTTTGGGGCGGTCCGAATGCGCCCGAGTACGTTCTGATCGTTGGCGACACTGACGGCACTACCAGCGCCACCTCGACGACCATTCCGCACTGGGTTGGTGTAGGCTCGCGCCAGGGTGACACCGATCTTTACTACGCGTGCATGGACGGCCCCAGTGACTGGTACCCCGATCTGTATATCGGCCGCTTCTCGGTCCGCTCGGTATCCAAGCTGGCGGACGTGGTTGAGAAGAGCCTGTTCGTGGAGTTGGGCGAGTTCCCCGACCCGACCTACGCCAAGCGCGCCGCATTCCTGGCAACGGACGATTCCACGGCCCAGGCCGAGCAGATCCACAACTTCGTGATCGAGAACTACCTGGAGCCGGCGGAGTTCCAATGCACCAAGATCTACGCCGCTTCGGGCGGCGGGACCGCCCAAATCAGTGCGGCGGTTAACAATGGCGTGCTGTTCTGTGTCTACTTCGGCCACAGCAGTTCGACCGGTTGGTGGTCGCCGGGCTTCACGCAGGGCAATGTGAACGCCCTGACGAACTTCGGCAAGTACGGCCTGGTCATGGGCTGGTCCTGCAATACGTCGCATTACAGCTACGACGAGTGTTTCGGCGAGACCTGGCTGCGCAAGGCGGACGCCGGCGCGGCCGTTTACCTGTCGGCCTCGAACTACGTCTGGTGGGGTTCCCCGTCGGCCTGGGATTCCTCCCGTCGCATGGAGAAGTACTTCTTCCAGGCCGTCTTTGAGCACGACCTCTGGCGCGTTGGACCGGCCTGGCAGCACGCCTGCTACACAATCCTGGCTGATCCGGACTACGGGCCCACGCACGACCACACACGCAACATCTTCGAGGAGTTCGTGATTCTGGGCGATCCGTCCCTGCGTTTGCCGTCCCGCGCCCTGCGCATTCTGTTGCCCGAGGGCACGCCCGAGTTCCTCGAACCTGGCGAGCCCACGTCCATAGCCGTGAAGGTCCTCAACGAAAGTGAGATATTCGACCCCGACACCGGCACGCTCTACTACCGATATGACGGGGGCGAATTCCTGACCGTGCCGTTCGTACACCTTGGCGGTGATCTCTACGAGGCCACGCTCCCGCCTGCCGCCTGCGCTGAGCTGCCGCAGTTCTACTTTGCCGCCACCGGCGATCGCGGTACGGTGGTCTACGAGCCGGAACACGCGCCGAATGACGTCTACGCGGCGACGGTCGCGCACGTTACGCAGTATTTCCACGACGACTTCGAGACGGGCCTGGGCTGGACGATCTCGAACGATCCGTCGCTGACCGGCGGTGCCTGGCAGCGTGGCGTGCCGGTTAACTGCGGCCGCGGCGATCCGCCCGCGGATTTCGATGGCTCCGGCAAGTGTTTCCTGACCGAGAACAACCCGTACACCTGCAACTCGGACGTCGACTGGGGCCCCACGCGCCTGATCTCGCCGGCCATCGACCTTTCCGGCGCCAGCAACGTAATCCTGCGCTACGCGCGCTGGTTCACCTGCGACGACGCCGGCACCTACCCCTCCGAGGCGGACTTCATGGAGGTCGAGGTGTCCACCGATGACGGTGCCACCTGGACCCTGATCGAGATCGTCGCGCACACCGACGGCTGGGTGCTCGCCGAGTTCAACCTGTCGGACTTCGTGACACCCTCCGCACAGACAAGGATTCGTTTCACCGTTGACGATACGCCCAACAACTCGATAACCGAGGCTGCCATTGATGCATTCTCGGTCTTCCGGCTCTCCTGCAGCATGTTCGGGCCCGGCGACATGAACTGCGACGGGCTCGTCAATGCTTTCGACATCGACCCGTTCGTCCTGGCGCTCACCGATGCCGCGGCCTACGCCGCGCAGAATCCGGATTGCGACTACATGAACGGCGACATGAACGGCGATGGTCTGGTTAACGCCTTCGACATCGATCCGTTCGTGGCTCGGCTGACGGCCGGCCAGGAATAGGCCGATTCTGCGGGTTGGCCGGAACTGTGCGGCCGCCCGCGGGCATGATGTTTGCGATTCGCCGCACTGGCGGGCCCTGGTGTTTGGCACCCGGAGTCCGTTGGTGCGGCGATTTCGTTGCGACGAGCCGGCCGCCGCGACGCGGCCAGCGCAATTGGACCTGGGCGAGAACTACCCCGCCTTCAGTGCCCCTTCCGACGGCACACTTCAGGTCTGTTCGCCGGATTGCGTGGGCCGATCGGCGGGTAGCTGCGTCACCGCCGGCTTGATCCGGGTCCATTCATCGATCATTGCCCCGTCGATGTCGATTTGCTCCAAACGCAACCGCCGGCCGTCGATGCGCACGTGCGTGAAGCTGTGGCGCCGGTTCTCCGCCGCCGCCAAGTAGGGCGGATACTCCTGAGCCGACGGCAACTCGTACAGCCGCGCCCCGCCTGCCCCCGTCACGACATACACCACCCCTTCGTCCGGCGTCGTCACCTGCCCATCTCGCAGCGGCAGAGTCCGCTCGTAGAGATGATTGTGCCCGGCGAAAACGATGTCCACGCCCAGTTCTTCGAACACAGGCACCAGCGCCCGCTGCACGCGCTCATCGGGCGTGTGTCGGGTGCCGGCCGTGTAGGGCGGGTGATGCAGCGCTACGAATTTCCAGGTCGCGGAGCTGCCGCCCAGCACCGCACGCAGCCACGGCGCGACTTGCTCACGCAGCGTCGCTTCGTCGCTGCACTTGTTGCTGTCCACAACCGCGATGCGTGCCGCGGCGTAGTCGAACCAGTACTCGCGCCCAACCGGTCGACCCGGCGGACCGTTCTTTGGCAACTCGAACACGTCCAGGTAGGGCGGCCGCTCGTCGGGTCCCACCAACTCGTGGTTGCCGCAGGTCGGCCAGAAGCCTATTTCTTCCAGAAGGTGCCGATACGGCACGAAGAAGCGGCCCTTGTAGCGCTGGCGCGTGCCGTCGCTGTAGACCAGGTCCCCGACGTGCAGGATGAAATCCGGCTGCAGGCGCGGCGCACGCATCTGCACCGCCAGCAGATACTGTGATCGCGCGGCGCTGCCGCTGTCGCCGAAGACCAGGAATGAGAAAGGCTGATCGACCGGTTTGTTGGTCCGCAGTGTGGCTTCGGCCAGTGTGCGGCGGCTGGTGTGGATGCGATATGGATAAGCCTGCCCGGGCGCCAGACCGTCGATGCGCACGCGTTGGCGACGCCCGACGCTTTCTGCCGCGTAAGTCCGTTCACCCGCATGCGTCGAAATCGACACCCGGCATGCGCCGGAGTCCATGGGCTGCGTGGTGTACCAGATGAGGGTGGCGCCACCCTGGGTTGCCGCCTGCACCATGGGCCCCTCAATTATCCGTACCGGCAACAGCCGGGGCGACAGGACGTACAAGGCTGTCGCCAGCAGGATGAACGCCAGCCCCGCCAGCCAGGCCGGCGGCCTATTGAGCCTGGTCGTTGGACTGCTCACGGCTCGTGAGTCTCCCCCGGCCCACCGCGCGGCGGCGCGACCAGCGGCCTGCGCTGGTCGGGCGGCTTGCTGCCATTCTCGGCGTGCCAGGCGCGGAACGTCTGCCGCGCCGTCTCGCGGGCGCGCTGGTCAACGAAGCCCGTGACGGCTTTGGGGGTTAACCCCACGCGAAAGCCCAGTACCTCCGGCGGCAGGCCGTAGATCTGCGCCAGCGCCAGTAGGGCGACATCGCCCACCGTCAGATAGACCGCGGTCTCCACGTCAATGTTATGGACCGCCCGCAACTCGCGGTCTTCCAGATACTCCAGCAGCAGCGGCACCGCCTGCTCGTCGCCGATTTGTCCCAACGCGGAAAACGCATCCGGCAGGGAGAAGAGGCGCCGATAGGGTAGCCGGGAGAAGCAGCGAATCGCATCAATGATCGTCGCCACGCTGTCGCGCGCGCCCGCCGCGCCCAATATGGCGATGCAGCGCTGGACCCGCTCCATCAGCACTATGACATACGCCTGCTCGGCAGGGCTCAACCGGCCGGATTGCACCACGGCCACGGCCTGCGCCACGTACCGCGTCAGGCCGCGGGCGACTGCTTCGTCCTGCAGTCGCGCCGCGATTTCCAGGGCGGCCTCGACCACCGTGTCGTCCCAGTCGTCCACGCGCCCCGCCGCCAACACGCCGGCCACCGTACCCGGTTCCAGCGGAATCTGGTACAAGGCCGCGAGCCGCTGGTCGGGATCGTCGTCAAACAGCAACTCGAGCAGCTCGCGGTCACGCGCTGCCCAGTCATCGAGCAGGGTCTGGTCGGCCGGCGATAACCCAGCGCGAAACAGCCGCAGCCGGAGGTTGGCCGTCGTGCGGGCCAGCATGCGGCTTAGTCGTTCCTGCTCGGCCGGCGGGCGCCCGCTGATGGCGTCCAGGGCCTCTGTCAGCGTGCCGACCACGCGTCCAACCAACTCGTTGGTTGCCTCAGCGGCCTCGTCGACGCTGCCCGTGCGGATGCGATCCAGCAGCGGGTCCAAGGGCGATTGCTCCTCAGCCGGCGCGGACGACGGTAATGCCGCCCACAGCAGCGCAAGCACCGCCAGCCGTCCGGCGCCGGCGGGCCGTCGTGGCCGGATCGTCCGCATGTGCTACTCCTCCTCCGCCTCCGTGCCGCGGCCGTGGCCGAGCCGGCGATCCAGGTACTCGATCACGTTTGCGGGTACCAGCCGTTCAAGCCGCGAGCGATCGCCGCCGCTCATCTCGTATACCTGCTTGATGTAGGTGCTGGAGGTAAGCACGTGCTGATCGCTGGTCAGCAGGAAAACCGTCTCGACTTCGCCTATCGTGCGATTGACGTTTGCCTGGAGTAGCTCGAAGCTCAGGTCCGTGAAATCCCGGATCCCGCGCACGAGCACGTGCCCGCCCACGTGCTTTACGAAATCCGTGGTCAGGCCGACGTAGGCGGCTGCCCGCACATTGGTGGTCTTGTCCAGGTGCGGTTGCAGCATGGCCAGCCGCTCGCTTTGCGTGAACAACTCACGCTTGTCAGGATTCCGCCCCACGCCCACCACCAGGTTGTTGAAGAGCCGAGCCGCTCGGGTGATCACGTCCAGGTGTCCCAGCGTGACCGGATCGAACGAGCCGGCATACACGGCCGTAACGCCTCGTGCGTCTGCTGCCATATGCTGTCATTCCATAAGTGTCAGTATCGCGGTGCTTCACGCGGCCAGCCGGCCGGCGCGCCACCGTCCATTATGCTAGCCAGCAGCCGTAACGCCCCGCAAGTCAGCGCCACCACCTCACGCCCCCGCTCCCAATTGGGCCGTCGCCACCGGCGTGTACTGGGCGCCGCCGGGCAGCAGGCGGCTCTCAAACAGCACCACCTTATCCACCTGCATCACCACGTCCGGAAATGGGCCGGCGTCCTCCAGCACTTCCTGCATGACCTCGCCGCCCGCGCGCGACTTGCTCCGCCCCAGCGTAATGTGCGGGGTGAAGGCACGTTGCTCCGGCGCGAAGCCCAGCTCCGCCAACAAGGGATCCGCCGCCGCCACCCAGCGGGCGCAGCCGCCCTGCGCATCAGTGATCCCGCACCAGAGCACGCGGGGACTGCGGGCCGACGGGAAGCAGCCCAAGCCGCCCAGCTTGATCGTGAATGGCGCAATCTCCGCCGCGGCCGCCTGCATGGCCGCACAGACGCGCGGGATTTGCGCCGTGCCGACCTCCCCCAGGAACTTCAGCGTCACGTGCAACTGGTTCTCCGTGCACCAGCGCACTTCGCGCGTGCGCGGCAGCTTCCGCAGCAGCCCGACCAGCGGTCGCCGCAACTCCGGCGACAACTCCACCGCTACGAACCCTCGCATAGCGCCTCCTCCGCGGCCGCGCCGGCCCGCCGCTAGTCAAACTGCGCCAGCGCCCTGAGCTCCGCCAGCCGTGCTTCGACATCCGCGGCCGTCGTGCGCGCCGCCGCCGCAATCGAGAACGACTCCAGCACGAACGAGCCGACCACCGAGCCGCGCGCCATGGCCGCTCGCAAGGCACGTCCATCAACCCGCGCCTGTGTCGCCAGGTAGCCCATCAGCGCGCCGGCGAAGCTGTCGCCGCAGCCGGTCGGGTCGATGACCTGCTCGGTCGGGTATGCCGGAATGCCGGCCAACTCGTCCGGCGTCACCAGCAGGCTGCCATGCTCCCCCTTCTTGATGATGACGAAGCGCGGCCCCAGCTTGAGAATGTCACGCCCGGCGGTAACCAGGTTGGTCTTGTCCGTCAGGAGGCGCGCCTCCCCCTCATTGAGCACCAGCCCGTGCACGCGGGCCAGCGTCTTGCGCAGCTCGGCCGGCTCGTGCTCGATCCACAGGTTCATGGTGTCACAGACGACCAGTTCGGCCCGCGGCAACTGGTCGGCGAATTCGCGTTGCAGTGTTGGGTGTGTGTTGGCCAGAAAGACGAAGCGGCTGTCGGCAAAGGCCGGCGGAATCGCCGCACCACGCTCCCCCAGCACGTTCAACTGGACGGCCACCGTCTCGGCCTCGTTCATGGCGCCGATGTACCTGCCGTGCCAGCGGAACGTCCGGCTGCCGGCGCGCACCTCGATGCCGCCCAAATCGATCGGCTTGTCGCGCAGCGGCTCCAGCAGGTCGAAATCGAAGTCGTCCCCGACCGTCGCGACCACGCGCACCGGGCTGAAGTGGGCAGCGGCCAGCGCGAAGTACACGGCCGAGCCGCCGATGACGTCCGCCGCGCGGCCGTGCGGCGTCTCCAGCGTGTCATATCCGATCGAACCGGTCACCAGCAGCGACATCAGTACCCTCTCTTACTTCGCAGCGCGAACCGCAGTACGGCCTGCGGCTGGTTAGCCTAACGAGAATGCCACGCTGCAACCAGCGCCGGCTTCCGCGTTCAGCGCTCCTCAGGTGCCGTCACTGGCCGAAGCGTCGCATGCACGTCAGCGGCCCAGGTGTGCCGCCGAACCCAGTCCGGCACACTCGGCCCGAGCAGCAGGAACTCGCCGGCGTCCGCTGCGCTGGTCACGCGCAGCACGTGGGCCGGCCAGGGTGGCACAAACGTGCGGCGCGCCGCCGCTGCAACGACGGATATCGTCTCCGGGCTGGAGGTCTCAATCACAATGTGCCCGCCCCGCGCCAGTGCCGTATCGCCGCGTCGCAAGAGTCGGCCCAGGGCAGGGACACTGTGCGGCGCGGCCTGCCCCGAGTCCGGCGCCACTTCAAGAACTACTACCGCGTAGCGTCTGGGGGCCAGATCGAAATCCCCGGCCGCCCACCAACCCGTTCTAGTCGTATCCAGCCGGACGTGCTGCTCATACTCGTACAGGCCCCTGGCAGCGGTCACTGCGGGGCCCGCCGGGCGGGTTGCCATCGGCGGCTGCTGATCGGCCCGGCTCGAGTCGAAGCTCCCGAAAACCAGCAGAACAACCAGCCATAGCAGCAGGCCGGACGAGCCCGCCGCGCGCGTGCGCGCGCTTAACCCCGCATCCAGCACCAGCACAACACCGGCCGCGCTGGTCACGAGCAGCGTCGCGACTGCCACGAGCGCCCCGGAACCGGCGGCAGACACCAGGACGGAACCGACCGCGAGGGCCAGGCCCGCGCTACCCGACACCAGTTCAGTCTGCAGCGCGAAGGCCCGTTGCACGCTGCCTTGCGATCGCACCACGCGCCCTGCGGCCAGCAACACGCACGCCGCGCCACAGGCTGCCGCCACCCCCACCCGCAGCAGGGCGGCATTCGGCGGCGCGACCAGTCGATGGGCGAAGCCCCAGACCATGGCGCACATCAGGAGTATCAGCGGCGCGGCAGCGCCGCGCACATCGTGTCGCCCCCAGTGCCGAGCCAGCCACCAGCCCGCCAGGGCACCGCCGGCGGCCACGCTGAGAACCCGTGCCAGGCTCGGGGTGTCAATGCCCGCCTCGGCCGCCGCCGCCATCCAGGCCAGCGCCCACGCGCCTGCCGCCACCAACGTGACCAGCGTCGGACCGAACTCCAGCCTTTGCGGTTGTGCCAGGACCGGCGGCTCAGCGGGGGCCGTACCGGACATGCGCGGCAGCACCGCCAGTCCGCCGGCTACGAACAGCGGCAGCAACGTTGCCAGTAACAGGCCGCCGGGCCGCGCGATGAGGCCGGCCAACAGTGCTCCGGCCAGAATACCCAGCAGCAGGAAGACTCCCAGTAGCCCGTGGTGTTGTGTCGGCGTGGCCAGCAGCCGCAGCCACCCACGCATGGCCGTAAGCGCCGTGCCACTGACCGCCGCGGCCAGCCCGAGTCCCAGTAGCGCCGGCGTCAGCACCAGCACGCGCAGTACCGCGGTCGGCAGGACGAAGTTGCTCGCCAGAAACCCCCGGTAATCTTCCAGCCTCAACGTGAGCACACCAAGCGCCACCCATATCACGCCGAGTACCAGCACCAGTGCACCAGCCAGGCTGGCTGCAAAACTGAGATCAACGGCTTCTGATGTGGCCCTATCGCCCCAAGCATCCGCTAGCTCCGGCGACGCCTGCTGGCGCGCCGGCCGCAGACCCATGCGCCGTTCAATGAGCCTGCGCGGTAGCCACAGCCCAATGATCATACCCAGCCCAAGGGCGCCGCCGACACACGCCAGACTATACGCCGGCTCGCGCACGTGCCAACCCACTTCACACGTGACCGCGATGATGCCGACCGCCGTTCCGCACGCGGCCAGGGCGGCGGCGCCGCACGCCGGCCACAATCCAGGCGCGGCCGCAACAGACTGCCGTGAGCCGTCTGATGCCGCGGCCAGATCGGCGCCCGGGCGCGCTCCTGCCCCGTCGCACGCCGAGCTGCTCTCGACCCGTGGCGCCGACCGTCTATGAGCATGGTGCGCGCCTGGCGACGGAAGCCGCTTCGCGGAGGATTGTCTCTCCGGCGGCGTGCGGGCGCCGGTCGCGCGGCTCGGCGCCGGCGGTGCGGACCGTTCAACGCGTTCCGGTCCACGGCGTTCGGCCGGCGTCTTGGGTCCGGGGCGCTGCTTACGGGAGACGTGTCGTCGTCGACGAGGCAAAGAACCTCCTTCCGCCCTGGTCGAGCTGCAGCAAGAGATCGCCGTCGTCGCTGATATCCACCACGGTGCCGGTCAGGGTCTCGCGGTCGTGTTGCAGTGTAACACGCGTACCGAGATCCTCGCAGCGCGCCAGCCAGTCTTTCAACAGGCGCTGCCCGGCCGCCGCGTCCTGCGCCAACTCCGCCACGCGCCCGTCCAGCCGTGCCAACAGCGCGCGGGTCACTGCCGCGCGATCAATCGGCAACGGCGACTCGATTTCCAGCGACGTCGCCCGACCAGTTAGCGCGGGCGGGAAATGCCCCGCCTGTTGCAGACAGTTGATGCCAATGCCGATGATCACCGCTTGCCCACCGTCGCACGGCGTCGTTTCGACCAGTACACCGCTGATCTTCCGACCGGCGATGGTCACGTCGTTCGGCCAGCGGACCGCCGGTTTGCAGACGGTGGCCTGTTCGATGGCCTCGCAGGCGGCCAAGGCCCCGAGGATGGTCGCCCGGCGCGCAACCGGCGAACCGGCCGCTTCCTTCAGCATGACACTGAGCAGGATGGAAGCGCCCCGGGGTGCGAGCCAGTGCCGCCCGCGCCGCCCGCGGCCGCGGGTCTGGTACTCCGCCACGACGACCGACCCGTCGGGCAGGCCGGCCGCACGCCGCAGTAGCTCCGTGTTGGTGCTGTCAACCTCGTCGAGCGCCAGGACGCACGTGCCGATGCGGCGCAGCGCCGTCGTCGGCATGATGCTCTGGAGCGTCAGGGGGGCGTGTGCCGGTCGGTCATTCATGGGCGGTACGGGTAGGGCTGCTCACATGCGCGTGCCGGTACGCGCGGCCGGTGAGCGCAGACGGTAGGCATGCTGCGGTCCCGGGTACCGACCACCGGCAATGTCCTCAACGTACTGCCGCAGGGCGCGCGCGATGATCTCGTCCAGCCGGGCCAGCACAGGGACGAAGCGCGGCGGGTGTGCGTTGCCGTAACCGAGCAGGTCCTGCGTCACCAGGATGTGCCCGTCGCAGGCCGGCCCGGCGCCGCAGCCGACCACCGGCACCTCGACGGCCGCGACGACCGCCTGAGACGCTTCGCCCGGTACCGCTTCCAGCAGAAGTATGGCCGCCCCCGCGGCCACCATTCGGCCGGCTGTTTCCACGAGCTGGGCGATAGTGGCGGAGTCCCGCGCCTGTGGTCGATACCCGTCGGCGGTCACAACCTGCTGGGGGCGCAACCCGAGGTGTGCGACGGTGACAATGCCGGCCCGCGCCAGATTGGCGACTAAGCGGTCATCCTCGGGGCCGGTCTCCAGCTTGACCGCGTCGCAGCCGGCTTCGTCACGAAAGCGCCGGGCGGCATCCAGAACCGCTTCTGGGCCGGCACTCAGTGCCTCGTAAGGCAGATCGCCCCACAGGTGAACGTGCGGCGCGCCGCGCCGTACCGCCTCACCTAACGTAAGCATCAGCGACAGCGGGGTTTGGCGTGTGTTGGCGTGCCCGAGCAGGACGGTGCCCATCGAGTCGCCGATCAGGAGCCCGTGCACGCCGGCGGCCTGGGCGGCGACGGCCATCGGGTAATCGTACGCGGTCAGCATGGCGAACTTCTGGCCGCGGGCCTTCAGGTGACGGAGGGTGTCGAGCGTGACGCGTTCGGTCGGAGCGTTGTCCATGCAAGCACTCTTTGGTGTGTATGCACGCCGCAGGCGGGCCGGCGTCGGTAACCCGTGCGGCTCTATCATAGCGTAGCCCGATCGTCAGGCTAGCGGCACTTAAGCTCCCATAATAGCGGCTGCCAGGGCGTCCGACCGGCATTCACGACACTAGCTGTGGCCAAAGCATAACAGCGTTTTGCACTATTATGGTGAGCCTGGTGCGGATCGGGTGTCGATACCTGTCTAGACAGGGACATTGCGCCCGCGCCAGAAAGGAGCGCCCGGTGTCGAGCGAGATCCTGGCGGCGTCAGCCAGCCAGACTGCGCAGAGCAAGGCCCAGATGGCCGCAGCCGCCAAGCTGCTGCAAGTGGCCGCCAGAACCGGTGCGCAGCAGCGTACCGTGGTGCAGGCGCAGGCAGCGGCCCAGGCC
>CAZYGM010000103.1:0-11359 GCA_964647015.1 uncultured Planctomycetales bacterium
AGAACGAAACCACCTTCGTTCCGCTCGAGGCCGTCGCCGACCAGCAGCGCCAGGTTCCCCTCGATCACCCGCTGATCGGCATGGCGCGCGCCGTGGGCACCTGCCTGGGCGACTGATCCGCCCACGACACCTCCGCCGGCCGCGTAGCCGTCCACGCCGGCTGGTCCCACGCCGCAGCGCTGCGGCAGGGGGGCTTTGCCAATCACACACCAGTTGCTAAGGTATCCAGCGGTCAGCGGTTGTGCTCCGACCACCCGGCCGCCACCCAGAAAAGGATGCTTTGCCGATGCCCGGAATACTCTGCGAACACTGTACCGCGGCCTGCTGCCGCTACATCGCCTTGCCCATCGACACCCCGGAAACGCGCGCCGAATTGGAGGACGTGCGCTGGTACCTGCTGCACGAGAACATCTCAATCTTCGTCGAGGACGGCGAGTGGTACATCAACATCGCCACGCCCTGCCGACATCTCCTGCCCGACCAGCGCTGCGGCATCTATGCCACGCGCCCGCGCATCTGCCGCAGCTACACCACGGAAAACTGCGACTATCACTCCGGCGACTACGGCTGGGAGCAGCACTTCACCTGCCCCGCACACCTCGACGAGTACCTGCGCACCCACCTTGACCAGAATGGCAAGCTTATCAAGAATGGAAAGAAACAACAGTCTTCCGGGAACGGCTCGCACAGAAGGAAATCCAAGCGAAGCCGAATAGGCTACAAAAACAGGAATAGCAAGAACGGCCACCCGCCGGCCGGCGCCCCCACGGATATCGCCGGCATCCCGCTCCCGATCCTCGGAAACCTGCCATGAAAATCCAGCCACCCCCCGGCATGCGCGACTTCTACCCGCCCGAAATGCGCCGCCAGAACCACCTCTTCAACACCTGGCGCCGCGTCTCCCGCACCGCCGGCTTCGAGGAATACGAGGGCCCCATCTTCGAATTCCTCGACCTCTACACCCTCAAAAGCGGCGCCGGCATCGTTTCCGAACTCTTCAACTTCACCGACCGTGGCGACCGCCACTTCGCCATCCGCCCCGAGATGACCCCCACCCTCGCACGCATGGTCGCCGCCCGCGCCAATGCTCTTCCACGCCCCATCAAGTGGTTCAGCCTCCCTCGCATGTGCCGTGCCGAAAAGCCCCAGCGCGGCCGCCTGCGCGAATTCTTCCAGTGGAACGTTGACATCCTCGGCGTTGACGACGTCCTGGCCGATGCCGAGGTCATCGCCGTAGCCATTGCCGGCGCCCGCGAACTCGGCCTGACCCCAGCGCACGTCGTCATGCGCGTCAGCAGCCGACCCATCGCCACCGCCGCCCTCGCCAGCATCGGGATCGCTCCCGATCAAGCGCCACGAGCCTTCGAGCTCGTCGATCGGTACGACAAGCTCGGCCCCGATGAATTCCAGCGCCAGTGGCACGCACTAGCGCCACAAGTCAATTGTGACCAATTACTTGCGCAACTCGAACAGTCCGACGTCGAGCAGTGCCTCACACTCGCTCACGCCTCCGGGCCCTCAGGCGCCGCCGCCGCAGACCAGTTCCGCCAACTCTGGCAATGGCTCCAGGCCTTCGGCGTTCAGGATTACTGCCAGTTCGACCTCAAGATCGTCCGCGGCTTGGCGTACTACACTGGTCCCGTATTCGAGCTCAGTGCGCGGCAGGGGGGGCTACGCGCACTCCTCGGTGGCGGCCGCTACGACAATCTCACCGCCTTGCTCGACGGCCCCAGCGTCCCCGGCGTCGGCTTCGGCATGGGCGACGCACCCGTCCTGGAACTGCTGAACGACCTGGGCGGCCAGCAACCGGCCGAGGACACGCTCGACGCGTTCGTCATCGACGCCGGCCCGGAGTACTTTCCCCAGGCCGTACAGATTGCCGCCCAACTGCGCGAAATTGGCGTCGCGTGCGACTTCTCCTACAAGCGCCAGGCTATCGGCAAACAGTTCCGCCAGGCCGAAAGACGTGGCGCCACGCTGGCCGTAGTCGTGGGCGCGGAATTCACGGAATCCGGCGTTCTCACCGTCAAAGACCTGCACACCGGCCAGCAACAGCCCGTCCAGTTAGCCGACCTGTCCGCGCGCATCCCCGAGCTTCTCCGCCACCGGTAATCCGCCAAGCTGGCGACGCCGTCCCACCCGCCGGGCGCACGCGCAACAACGCCGCGTGTCCGCGCCAACAGACCGGGATCGCACAGCTGCCGTGCCATCCGAGCGGCGTTCGGCGTGTGGCCGCCGGCTCGGCTACGGTTCTTCAGCGTAGAGGGGTCAGATCGGCGATCTCAGGGCAACCGTCAGACCCATGGAGGCAAGTGCGATTGGGAGGAAGGCTTTGGGCGACCGGCTGAAGTGGGAAGGCGTGCATCACCTGGAGGCGAGCAGGATTGGGAGGGTAGCTTTGGGGGGAAACTTGGGAGGGAAGCTTTGGGGAGAAATTGCCGCACGTGGTGAGCCAGACAACGTGAACGCAACATAATATATATTATCGGACTTTATGTGTTTCCCACTTGGTCGTCAAGCCTCTGCACGCCTACCACTCCCCCCGCACCCGAGAACCCTGCGCCGCACCATACCGAACCAGCCTACCCGCCAGGCCCGCCAGCCCCACGCCACGCGCAATCACGGGTTCCAACCCGGCGGAGGCTGCGCCGCCTCAGGATCCGCACGCTTCTGCAACCGATCGAAGTCAAACCCGGACATCGCCTGAAACTGCCGCCGATTCGGGTCAAAACCGTACACGATCATCCGCTGCGCGGCCGCGTCGATGACAACAAGCGCTTCACTCGACGACGAAAGCTGCTGCGTGAGCATCTTGTAGTCGCCCGCGGAATCGTTCATTCCGATGGCGTGCGCCGGCGGCGCCAGCGTAGTTACCAGCAGAAAACCGACAAACAATATGCACGCGGTGACGCTCAGCACACCAATCGCGAGGCTCTGACCGTCCAGTTCTATCGGGCGCGACGACATACGCTAGTCCCCCTCGTGGTGTCGGAAGTCCCGGTCCAAATCCCGCCAGTCAACGTACATCAGATCACGCCGCGAGCGGTCCCAGTAGAAGGCATGCAGCGTACGCTCCCGCGTGTCCAGCACGTACACTGCGTCGTAGTTGCTCTGAATCGCGCCCGCCACCGCCAGATAGCGCGATGCCAGCCCCGTGCCGGCCGCATGCGCCGTCGGCAACGAGTAATTCGCCAGACATAAAGCAGTCAACAGCAATAGGTTAAGGCAAACGAGCACTGCCAGACAGGTAGCCTTGGACATCGTGCTTCCCCAATGGGGGTTAATCCAGGTGCGAACGGTGCGGATTCTTGAAGGCCGGTAGCAGACAGAACGCCACGAACCCTGCCGCCGTCAGCCACTGCAGCCAGGGTTTCTCCCAGTCCAGAGCCGGCACATCGAGCCAGCGCTCCGGCGGGTCCGAGTCAACTTGACCAAAGGCCGGACCGGCTAGCAGAATCAGCAGCAAGCCAACCGTGACGCCCACACGCAAACACTTGCGTTTGGCAGGGAACATCAGCGTAACTCCAATTATGCCCAGTACTTGTGGGACATGCGACACCAACGCCCCACCGGCCATCCTGCCCGGCGTCCAGCCCGCCCAACGGCGCGACCTTCAGCTCAAACTACGCCCGGCTACGACTATCGTACCCCCTGCCACCTGACGCGGCAAGCAGGTCCCTTGTTGTTCATCGTCACTGTTCACTGCTGCTTTCGCGACCGATCTACCCCTTGAGCGCCGTACGCCAAGCATGTACTTTTCGCTGTAACGACGGAGGCCTATGGGAACGCGTCGGCCCTCGTCCCCGCCTGCGGGTCTTGCAGACGCCCCGACGAACCGCTTCAACCAATGGATAACGCCATGAGTCTGCCGAAACGGAAATTGATCATTCTGGGCGCCGCCGGGCGCGACTTCCACGACTTCAACACCTACTGGCGCGACAACCCCGCCTACGAGGTAGTCGCTTTCACGGCCACGCAGATTCCTGACATCGAGGGGCGCGTCTACCCACCCCTGCTCGCCGGCCCGAAGTACCCGCAGGGCATTCCGATTCACGCCGAAGAGGAGCTACCGCAACTCATTGCCAAGCACGCCGTCGACCTCTGCGCCATCGCCTATTCCGATCTGCCACACGAGCAGGTCATGCATAAGGCCGCCCTCGTCAACGCCTGCGGCGCCGACTTCATAATCCTCGGCCATCGCCACACCATGCTCAAGTCGAGCAGGCCTGTCATCGCCGTCTGTGCCGTGCGCACCGGCGCCGGCAAGAGCCAGACCTCCCGCGCCGTCGTGCAGATCCTCAAGCGCCTCGGCAAGAAGGTCGCCGCCATTCGCCATCCCATGCCCTACGGCGACCTGGCCAAACAGGTCTGCCAACGCTTTGCTACGCTCGCCGATCTGGACCTCCATGACTGCACCATCGAGGAGCGCGAGGAGTACGAGCCGCACATCGCCGCCGGCAACATCGTCTTTGCCGGCGTTGACTACGCCCAGATCCTCGCCGCCGCCGAACGCGAAGCCGACATCATCCTCTGGGACGGCGGTAACAACGACATGTCCTTCTACAAGCCGGACCTGTACATCACCGTCGTCGATCCACACCGCGCCGGCCACGAACTACGCTATTACCCCGGCGAGACCAACCTGCGCATGGCCGACGTCGTCGTGGTCAACAAGGCCGACACCGCCCGGCAGCCCGACATCGACCTCGTGCTCGCGAACGTCCGCCTGGTCAATCCACAGGCCACCATCATCATGGCGAACTCGCCCGTGACCGTTCAGCGGCCTGAGCTGATCTCCGGCAAACGCGTCCTGGTGGTCGAGGACGGCCCGACGCTCACCCACGGCGAGATGAAGTACGGCGCCGGCCACGTGGCCGCCACCAAGTTCAACGCCGCCGCCATTGTCGAGCCGCGCCCCTACGCCGTCGGCTCGATCAAGCAGACCTTCGAGAAGTACACGCACGTGCACGAGGTCCTGCCGGCCATGGGTTACGGCGAGAAACAGATGGCCGAACTGGAGGCCACCATCAACGCCGTCCCCGCCGACAGCGTCATCATCGGCACGCCCATCGACCTGGGCCGCATGCTCAAGATCAACAAACCCAGCACGCGCGTGCTATACGAGCTCGAAGAGCAGCAGCCCGGCCGGTTGGAGGCGGCCATCAAGCGCATCCTGTAGCATTCAAACGCCCGCCCTGCCCCGCGCGAACCGGCCACGCCGTTCGACCAGCGCTATCCGCACAGCGCTGCGCTGTCCGAGCCGAGCCGCCCGCGACGGGACCGCCTTCGCACCGTCGCTCAGCGTGGCACCGCAGCGGCTCTTTGACAGGCGAATACAGCGGCACGGACTGCCGCGGTACTTCTGCGCAAACATCAGACCAGCGAGGTTATGCCCGGTATGGCGACCGGCTCCACCGGCAACTCGCCGAACGCGTACGCCGCCGGACGCAAGTCCAGCGTCGAAGCATTCATGAGCCAATCCCAGGACAGTTCGCGCCCGGTGTATGCCGACATCCGCCCCATGATGGCCGTGAGCGTGCTTTCGGCGACGCGCCGACCTTCGTTGAGCGGCCGGCCAGCTCGAATGCTCGCGAGCAGATCAACATGCTCCTGCACGTACGGGTTGACCCAGGCCCCTTCCGGCGCCTCGTATTTGAACGGCCGGCGGCCTTCGATACTGCCGCTCGGATCCGCCACACCCTTGGTGCCGATGAGGCGCTCGCCGACGCGCTCCGACGTCCGCTCCATCTGGCGGCACATGCTAAGCACGCGGGCGCCGTTCGGGTATACGTACTCCACGCAGAAGTGGTCGAAAACGTTGCCGTACTTCGGATCGGTCCGCACCTCGCGTCCACCCATGCCGAGTGCCTTGGCTGGTGGTCCGCCCATCGCCCAGTTCATTACATCCAGATTGTGGATGTGCTGCTCGACGATGTGGTCGCCGCTGAGCCACGTGAAGTACAGCCAGTTGCGGCACTGCCACTCCATGTCGCTCCAGCCCGGTTCACACTCAACCACCCACAGGGCACCCTGGTTCCAGTAGCACTGTCCCGCCACTAGGTCACCGATGGCCCCATCATGAATGCGCCGCATGGTCTCGCGGTACGCCGGGTCGTGCCGGCGCTGCGTCCCAGCGACGAAGGCCAGGCCCTTACGCTCCGCCAACTCGGCGGCCGCGATGACAGTGCGTACGCCGACCGGGTCAACCGCGACCGGCTTCTCGGTGAAGACGTGCTTGCCGGCCTCGATGATCGCCCGCAGGTGATCAGGCCGAAAGCCCGGCGGTGTTCCATGGATAATCAAATCGACGTCGCACGACAGGACTCCCTGGTACGCGTCGAAGCCGGCAAAACAGTTCTTCTCTTCGATCTGTTGCGGACGCTCATGTTCGGAAAGGCGCTTGCGGCAAGCGTCCAACCGATGTTGGAACAGATCGCCCAGCGCGACAACCTGCGTGTAGGGGTCGGCGTTGAGGCAGTCAATCGCCGCGCCAGTCCCGCGCCCGCCGCACCCGATGATGCCCACGCGAATGACCTGTATTTCGTGCCGGCCCGGCTTTCGCGCCGCCACGGGCAGCGTGGCGCAGCCGCTCATGAGGGCTGCGGCCGACACGCCGGCCGTCGCCCGCAGAAAAGCGCGCCGGCTCAGCGATGCTGTGTCGATGTGCGGTTGCCGCTCAGTGCTCTCGTCATTGGACATGCTGCCCTTCCTCCGTCGGCAGGTGGTCGGACGCGGGCACGGGTGGCCGGCGCCGCTCCACCGCACGGAATCACTCAAAACTGATCACACGTGGCGTACGCCGCGATCACCGCCTCCTCGCCGGCTCTGCCCGCCCGGGAGTTGCCGTGCTCCATGCCGATGACGCCGGTATACCCCTTGTTATGCAGATGGCGAAAGACGTTGAGGTAGTTGATTTCGCCCGTCGTGGGTTCGCACCGGCCGGGGTTATCGCCAACCTGGAAGTAGGCGATTTCGTCCCAGGCCTGATCGATGTTGGGGATGAGATTGCCCTCGGTAACCTGTTGATGATACAGGTCGTTAAGAATCTTGCAGGACGGGCTGTCTACCGCGCGGCAGATCGCATACGCCTGGGCCACCTTCGTCAGAAACAGCCCCGGATGATCACGCGGGTTGAGAGGTTCCAGCACCATGACCAGCCCGGCCGGCTCGCACACTTCGGCACAGGCCTTGAGGTTCTCGATGACGTTGGCGGTCTGGTAGCCCCAGTCCAGACGGCCGTCATACGGTCCCGGCACGACCGTGCACCAGCGCGCGTTCACACGCTTGGCCACCTCAACCGCCTGCCGCATCTGGGCGTCCAGCAGCGCGCGCACCTCAGACGTCGCATGAACCATCTGCGGCTCACGCCATTCCACGTACGCGACAAACACGCCCATCGTCAGGCCAAGCCGACCCATCTCGCGGGCGATGGCCTCCTGCTGCTCGACCGGCCGGCCCATCATACCGTTGTCTTCCAGGGCCGTGAAACCCGCGTCCGCCATGAACTTCAACTGGTCCAGCGGGTCCGGTCCGGCGCAGTGCTGGAACATGCCGAAGTGCGGGGCGTACTTCAGTTGAAACGAGCGCGGCGTCAGACCTGCGGCCCGCGCGCGGCGCGGTGACCAGCCGAGCGCCGCCGCCGCTCCGGCAGCCAGGCTGCCACCAAGGAACGTTCGTCGATTCATTTCTCCAAGCCCTCTCATGTAAGGCCGGCACGCGTCAGCCGCGCAGGTTGCGCTCGCCGCCGGCCGTGTTTATCCTTGGCGCCGGAATTATGCCCGCGCCGCTGCCGACCGGCAACTGACTGGCGCGACTGGTGAATGAATGGCCCGGACCGACCGCCGCACCCTGCGACGCTACCGCTGTGTCGGCAATTGCGATGTCAGCTCAGCTATGTGGTCGGTGACTTCCACGGCAATCCCATCTGGGCCGCGGCCGGCCTCCACCGCCGTGTTGATCCGCCGCACCAGGGCGCTGCCCACGATCGCCCCAGCAGCCACCTGACACACGGCCGCCACCTGCACAGGCCGCGCCAGGCCGAACCCAACACACACTGGCTTGCCACTGCTCGCACGCAACGCCCGCACCTGCGCGGCCAGATCAGTGGGCAAAGCGTCCCGCTCCCCGGTCACGCCGGCCACGCTCTGGTAGTAAATGAACGGCTCGGACAGAGCGGCGATGCGCTCGCGCCGCGGGGCGTCGGTGGTCGGGGCGACCATCAGCACGAGGGGACAATCCTGATTGCATGCCAAGGCCGCCAGCTCGTCCGCCTCCTCCAGGGCCAGATCAGGCACGATCAACCCGTCGATGCCGGCGGCGCGAGCCCTCTGAAGAAGTTCGGCCGCACCACGCCGAAATACAATCGAGTAGCTCAGCATCGCGACGAGCGGCACCGGCAACGCGCCGCGCACCTGCTCCAGTGCCGCCAGCAGCGCGTCGAGCTTGAACCCCCCTGCCAGGGCGCGCGCAAACGACGTCTGGATCACCGGCCCATCGGCGATCGGGTCCGAAAACGGTATGCCCAGCTCGACACACAGGCAGCGGGCCGGATCCAGCCGGCGGAGGATTGCCACCGTCGTGGCCACATCGGGATAGCCCGCCGTAATGTACGGCAACAGACCAGGCGCCCGGCCACCCGCCCGCACCTGCTGAAAAACGTCCCGCAAACGATTCATACCGGCAGTCTAGCAGCACGGCGCGCCGCGCGGCAACGCAGCGCCCCGTGGCCGCCTCGCGGGTATAACCTTGCGCGCCGGTCGCAAGCCGGCTGTCGCCGGCACTGTCCCGGCACCAAGTGGCGCGTTACGATGCGGCCAGGCAGGCAGGTCCTCCCTGGCGCGACTGGGCAAACGACAACCGACATGGAGCGGGCCAAGATGGGACTCCTCTCGCAACGAGCACGCATACAGTTGTTCCGGGCCGTCACATTCTGCACAGTGCTTCTGGCGGCGACGACAACCGGTCTGGCGAGCCAGCCGGAGCCGACAGACCTTGACGAACCGCTGGACTCCAGCCCAACCAGCCTGACGGTGGAGATCGCCGACGCCGATGACGACGAGATCGGCGCGCACATCGACATCGAGCCGCTGGCACCCATCACGCGCGAAGCCATGCTCGCGGCGCCGCTGGATTTCTGGCCGCCGCTACACGGCCCGGCGCTGACCTGGTTCGCCGTCGTGGTTATCCTGACCCTCACGTTTCGGCTGCGACCACTCCTATCAGAACGGAATATGGACGGCCTCGTCCTGGCCGCCACCTGCCTGTTGCTCATGATGCGGCAAGACCTGAGCTACTTGCCGGCTTGGGCCGGCGGCTGCACGGGCCAGTGGTGGGCCTACGTGCTGCTCTCGATTGCCGCCGGCTACTGGCTGCTGCGCGGCCTGCTGTGCCTGTGGGCCGGACCGACGCCGCGCCGCGAATCCAACGTGTCCAGCGGTGCCCTGCTCATCCTGCTTCTGGCCGGGCTGGCCGTCAGCATCAGCCACATCGCCAGCGCGCCGCTGTCGCCGGGCTCACGCGACGGTCTCATAGGCGGCCTCTACATGGCCGACAGCGGCCGCCTGCCATACGGCGAGGTGGCCGGGCACGATCAACGCAGCCCGTGTGTCTATGTCCTGCATGCGCTGGCCACCCGCGTCTGCACCCCAGAATTCATTGCCAGCGAAGTGCACGCGCCGGTGAGGATGTCCTGGCAAAACCGCGCTGGTTGGCAGGAACTGCCCTGGTGGGAGGCCGGCGACTTCGCCGCGGCCCGCCTTGTGAACGCCGCGTTGTTCGTCGCCCTGCTGGTGGCTTTGTACATCATCGGCCGGCGGCTGCATTCCGCCAACATCGGGCTGACGCTGGTTGGCATCTTCTGCATCTTCCCCGGCACACTCGAGTGCCTTGCGCGTCCTGACATCATGCTCCCAACTACACTGGTAGCCTGGAGCATCGTGCTGGCGCTGCTGCCCGGCATAGGCGGCCTGCTGTCCACTTTCGTCCTGATTTTCGCGGGCCTGGCCTGGCCCTGGGCCTGGCTCGGCTTGCCCGTACTCCTGGGGTACTTCTTCCGCAACGGTCTCCAGGCCTTCGGCAGCCTGGTGGGACTCCTGGCCGGCGTGGCCGGCGTTGCGGCCGGTTTGACCGCCTACACGTTGCCGAGCTTGCCGCGTGCCGACGGCGCACTGGCCCGCGCCGGCCTCACCCCGGCGCTGCGCGTTGAGCGCACCGACGCCGGCGTACTCAAGGTCGATACCGTCGAGCCGACCGATGCACCCCAGCACGGCCTGATGCGACCGCTGTGGCGATTCCTGGTGAACAGCGAGAGCGTCACTCTGGACACCGCGCAGATGGGCGAGAACCTCAGTCGGGTCTACCCCGCCACCGGCGTGCATTCCGCCCAACTGCTGTTCCGTAATCTCCAGCCTTCGGAGGAGGCGTCCGGCGAGCTTGCTCGGCGCTATCGCGAACAACTGACGCGTGAGCCGGTAATCACGCGTACGTGGGTGGCGCTGCGCACCGTTCTGGAGCAAACGTGGCTGACTGAGCAGCGGCCGGACTTGCCGGTGCCGGCGGCCTGGGCGCTCTGGAGCCGGGCCGAGGCCGGCGGCGGTTGGTGGCCGCTGGTCCGGCAAATCGTCAAGATCGCGGCCGCCCTGCTCGTGGTACTTACCGGCCTGATCCTCTGGCGCCGCCGGGAGGCCCAGCCCGTTCATCTGGTCGGCGGGATGCTGGTGGCCGCGAGTGCGACACTGCTCGCGGATTACGCGGGCGCCGTCACGCACCTGGTGTGGCTGCTCCCCGCGGCGCTGGCCGTCTGGGCCGGCGGTGACGAGCCCGCCGGCTCTGCCCCTGGCGTCCACGCTACGGCCGCCGAACGCATCGCCGCGCGTCTGAACCCCGTGGACATCGGACCCGAGCCGCGCATTACCGTGGATGACTAGCGCTGCCGGCGGAGCCCGCGCACGCGGCACGGGGTGGGCGGAGGTAGATTCGGCTGTTGGCAGGCGGACGGGGCTCGTGGGCGCGGTCGGCGAGGCGTGGCTCGTCGCGTGTCGGCTTGGTCGGACACCATTGTGTCGCGGGGCCGATGGCACGGCGCTGCGGAGGCGTCCGGCTGCCCGGGGCCTCTGTATTTGGTTGTCAAAGATCCGCTCCGGTGCTGCGCTGAGTGACCGCGAGGCGGTGGTTCCGTTGCAGGCAGCCGCGGCCCGGTTCACAGCCGATGCGATTGGCGTCCTCTCAGCGCGGGGCATCAAAGATGTCCGGTTCCTCGGTCGAATGCTCGGGCGGGCCACCCCAGGGCAGTCCCGGCAAGGCAAGGGGCGTGTCGAGATGCACGCCGATCCCTTGAGGGGCTGCGCTGGCCGGCGCGGCG
>CAZYGM010000104.1:0-11219 GCA_964647015.1 uncultured Planctomycetales bacterium
TGCATGAATGAGGAGCAGCTCGACTTCATCCGGGCCATCGACGAATACAAGCGCGCTAACAGCCGGCCCTTCCCCAGTTGGACGGAAGTTTTGGACATCGTGCTCTACCTCGGTTATCGGCGTGTGGCGCCGGTCGGCGAGTTTCGCCTGACCAAGCCGCGCCAAACGCCCCTCCCCGGCGAAGCCCGCCGACCGGACGAATAGTCCCGTCCACCCACAGTGCCACGCTCGTCGCAAGATTCACCTGTGGAACGGCGGCCGCGTGGCGACACGCGCTCGACTTCGCCGCCCGGCCCACCGGCCGCGCGTCGGCAGGGGGGGACCAACGTCGTTGGTCCACAAGGTCGGCCGCCAAGAAGCCGAGAATGCCTGTGTGCGGCCGTCCGTATGTCGGGTGGTACACGCGGTGCCGGCCGCGCTGTTGCCGCTGGCGCGGAATGCTACCCGAACTCATACGGTGACGGATGAGCGAAGTGCGATCAGCCACACGCCCAATAAAAGCGCCGCCCAAACCCGCGCTGCGGGTTAGCAGCCACGGCTGGCGCGCCGGGATGCTGCGCCTCGAAGGTCTCTTGCACTGGCGCGCCCTGATAGCGCGGGCCGACTACTTCACGCCCGCCCGGCTGTCAATTGTGGCCGACCGCGTGCTGGAAGAACTACACGCCCGCTGGCCACAAGCGGTCTGGCCTTGGCGTGCCAAATCGCACGTCCCACCCCCAAGCGACCGCGGCCCCCGCTAGACCGCCCTGTTTCCACCTGCACGGCCCAGCGCCGTGCCGACCGTGTGCAACGGCGGCTGAGCGCCGGCAGGGGGGTGGTTTTGCACCTTGACATACCCGCCGCTTCTGCGTAATTTCAGTCAATCTGAGGGTTTGGAGTTTCGTACGCGGTTCGCGGCCGGCCTGCTCGCCGGGGGCGCGGAGTCGGTGTGACGGCTGGCGTTTGTTGCTAGGAGTTGTGATGCTACCGGTTACTAAGAAATCGAAGATGCGCAAGCGGACCCGGCGTGCCCACCAGGCCCTGCGTCCCACGCATCTGATGCCCTGTCCGCAATGCGACCAGGCCAAGCTAGTCCACGCCGCCTGCGGCAATTGTGGCTACGTGAACGGTCGGATCTCGATCAAGATCGGCACTGAGGAGTCTTGACAACCATGCGGATCGCGCTGGACGCGATGGGGGGCGACCACGCCCCGCGGGAGGTGATCCTCGGCGCGCAGCTCGGGCTCAGCTTCCTCGGGCCTGACGATGGGCTCGTGCTCTATGGCCCCGCCGAGCTTATCACCGCGGAGTGCCGCGAACTCGGCGTCACCGATGCGCGCATCACGATCGAATCCTGCACCCAGAACATTCAGATGGACGAACCGCCGCTCGAAGCACTGCGTCAGAAGCGCGATTCGTCCATTTGCCGCATGGCCGTGGATGCCGAGCAGGGGCGTGTGGATGCCCTGATTTCCGCCGGCAACACCGGCGCGTTCGCCGCCGCCTGCCAGTTGAAAATCGGCGTGATCCCGGGCGTCTCGCGCCCCGGTATCGCCGTCGCCATCCCGACGTTTTACGGCCCCGTCCTGGTCTGTGACGTGGGCGCCAACGTCTCGCCCAAGCCGCGGCACTTGCACGAATATGCTCGCATGTGCCGTTGCTACGCGCGCAAGGTGCTCCAGGTCGCGGATCCGCGCATCGGGCTGGTTTCCATCGGCGAGGAAGAGGTCAAGGGCAACCTGCTCGTCAAGGAGGCCCGCGCCCTGATCAAGAACGACCCACGCCTCCATTACGCCGGCAACATGGAAGGCCGCGACATCTTCGCCGGCATGTGTGACGTCGTCATCTGCGACGGCTTCGTCGGCAACGTGATTCTCAAGCTCACCGAAGGTCTGGCCGAGGGCCTCTTCCGCACCATCGTTCACGAAATCAAGGAAGCCAGCCCCGAGCTTACCCCCAGGTTCGAGCCCATCGTTGCCAACATCTGGAAGCGCCACGATTTCGCCGAGTATGGCGGCGCCCCGCTGCTCGGCGTCAACAGCATCGTCATCATCTGCCACGGTCGCAGCGACCGGCGCGCCATCAGCAACGCCATCCGCGTCGCCAAGGAGCAGCAGCGGGTGCAGCTTAACGAACTCATCGCCGAGGAAATCTCGCAGCCGCAACCCGAGGGCGCCGCATGAAGGTGCAGTGGGCGGTGGAGGTCGCGGGGACCGGCCTGCACGTCCCCCAGGGCGTCGTTACCAACGCGGATTTCGCGCAGCGCCTGGATACTTCCAACGAATGGATCCTGCAACGCACCGGCATCCGCGAACGCCGCATCGCCGATCCGGACGAGTCCACTCTCACCATGGCCGCGGCTGCCAGCCGCGAAGCCTTGCAGGCCGCGAGCCTGACGCCCCAGGACCTCGACCTGATCATCTGCGCCACGATCACGCCCGAATACCAATTGCCGTCCACCGCCTGCCTCTTGCAGGCTGAGTTGGGCTGCGGCTGGATCCCGGCGTTCGATCTTTCCGCCGCCTGCAGCGGCTTCGTCTGGGCCATGATCGCCGCCGCTCAGTACGTCCACGCCGGCCTGGCCCGCACCGTCCTGGTCGTCGGCTCTGAGACGCTGACCCGCATCACCGACATGGAAGACCGCGGCACGGCCGTGCTCTTCGGCGACGGGGCCGGCGCCGCGATCCTGCGCGCCAGCACGGACGGCCGCCGCGAGATTCTCGCGGTCCAGCAGGGGGCTGACGGCGCCCGCGGCATGCTCATCGCCATCCCCGGCGGCGGGGCGCGCCACCCAGCCTCACCGCAGACCGTGGCCGAACGCATGCACTACATGAAGATGCAGGGCCGCGAGGTCTACAAGTTCGCCGTCACGCAGATGCACCAGGTGATTCACAGCACGGCACAGGAGGCCGGCATCAGTCTGGATGATGTCAAGCTCATCGTCCCGCACCAATCCAACCTGCGCATCATCGAGTCCGCCTGCGCCAAGGCGAACTTCCCGCTCGATCGCGTCGTGATCAACATCGACCGCTACGGCAACACCTCGTCCGCCTCCGTCGGCATCGGGTTTCACGAGGCCCGACGCGACGGGCGCATCGCGGCCGGCGACCTCGTCATGCTGGTCGCCTTTGGCGCCGGCCTGACTTGGGGCTCAATGCTCTTGAGGATCTGACATGACTGCAAACGCCGCCGTTTTTCCGGGGCAGGGGGCTCAGGAAGTTGGCATGGGCCAGGGCGTCGCGCAGGTCCATGCCGTGGCCGCCGAAACCTATGCCCAGGCCGATGAGGTGCTCGGCTTCGAGCTCTCACGCCTGTGTTTCGACGGCCCGGCCGAGCGCCTTAACGCGACCGACATTCAGCAACCCGCCATCTTCGTGACCAGCGTGGCCCTCTTCCGGGCCGGACTCGATTGCGGCAAGTTCCGCCTCGCGGACTTCGCGGCCATGGGCGGCCTCAGCCTCGGCGAGTACACGGCCTTGCATCTGGCCGGCAGCCTGCCCTTCGACGCCGCCCTGCGACTCGTTTACCGCCGCGGCCAGCTCATGCAGCAGGCCGCGCAGCAATCCCCCGGCGGCATGGTCTCGCTCATGGGCCTGGACGAAGCCCAGGTCTTGGAGTTGTGCGAGCGCGTCAGCCCGGCCGGCCACGTCCGCGCCGCCAATTTCAACTGCCCCGGCCAAATCGTAGTCTCCGGCGACAAGCCTGCCTGCGACGCATTGGTCACCGCGGCTGATTCCGCCGGCGGCCGCGCCATTCCCCTCGATGTGGCCGGCGCGTTTCACAGCGACCTCATGCGGCCGGCCGCCGAGGCCCTGCGCGAAACCCTCTCCGCCAGCGATTTCCGCCCGCCCAAGGTCCGCGTGATCGCGAACGTCAATGCAGAGTATCATCAGGACGCGGACCAGATCCGCGAATCTCTTTACCTGCAAGTCTTCAACCCGGTACGCTGGCAGGCCTGCGTCGAGCGGCTCCTGGCCGACGGCTGCACGCACTTCTGGGAAATCGGGCCCAAGCGCGTGCTGACCGGGCTGCTGCGCAAGATCAACCGCCAGACCCAGGCCACCAACGTTGGCAAGGAAGCAGACCTCACCTGAACCAGGTGCGGGCCGGAGGCCGACCGTGATGCTTAACGAGCAATTGGCAATCGTAACCGGCGCCTCACGCGGCATCGGTCGGGCAATCACTGTCGAGCTGGCCCGCTGCGGGGCAACCGTGGTGGCCGCCGCCCGCGGCGTCGATCAGATCCGCGCCTGGCTCCAGGAGGAGCCCGAGCTCGCCGGTCGCATCGCGCCGACTGCCTTGGACGTCACCGACCGTGCCGCCGTCAAGCGCATCGTCGAGGAGACCGCCGAGCGCCACGAACGCATCGACATCCTCGTCAACAACGCCGGCGTCACGCGCGACGGCCTCTTCATGAGCATGGAGGACGACCAGTTCGATCAGGTCATCGACACCAATCTGCGCTCCGCTTTTTGGCTTACCCGCGCCGTCAGCCGATATATGCTCCGAGCACGCCGCGGCCGCATCATTAACATCGGCAGCGTCTCAGGTATTATGGGAAACGCCGGTCAGGCCAACTACGCGGCGGCCAAGGCGGGTCTGATCGGCCTCACAAAATCGGTGGCCAAGGAGCTGGCCAAGCGTCAGATAACGTGCAACCTGGTAGCGCCCGGCTTCATTGATACCGACATGACCGCGGCCCTGCCCGACAAGCTGCGAACTGACGTCAAAACGCTGATCCCCATGCAGCGCTTCGGACGTCCCGAAGAGGTCGCCGCTCTGGTTGCCTTCCTGGCCGGCCCCGGCGCCAGCTACATCACCGGGCAGGTCTTCGTCGTCGACGGTGGCCTGCACACCTGAAACGGGCGTCCGGTCACCGCTAACCCCGCGTCCCTCCGGATCGCGCCGGCTGCATGAAAGGACCGCGCCCGTGTCCACCACCCCCAGGAAAGCCTCCCGCATCGGCATCCTCACCGGCGGCGGCGACTGCCCCGGCCTCAACGCCGTTATCCGCGTCGTCACCAAGGCCGCCATCATGAAGCTCGGCATCGATGTCATCGGCATCGAGGACGGCTTTCTCGGCCTCATTCGCAACCGCATGCGCCGCCTTACCACCACCGACGTCTCCAACATCCTCACCGTCGGCGGCACCATCCTCGGTACCAGCAACAAGGCCAACCCGGCCCACTTCGCCGTCGGCGAGGACGCCGAGGGCCGCCCCATCTTCAAGGACGTCACCAACCGCGTCATCGAGCACATTCAGGAACGCGCGATCGACGGCCTCATCTGCATCGGCGGCGACGGCACCATGTCCGGCGCCCTGAAACTGGCCCACCACGGCATCCCCTGCATCGGCGTCCCCAAGACCATCGACAACGACCTCATGCACACCGAGATCACCTTCGGCTTCAGTACGGCCGTGGAGATCGCCACCGAGTGCCTCGACCGCATCCACTCCACCGCCTCCAGCCATCACCGCGTCATGCTGGTCGAGCTGATGGGCCGCAACGCCGGCTGGCTGGCGCTGCACGCCGGCCTCGCCAGTGGCTCCGATGTGATTCTCATCCCCGAAATCCCTTACTCGCTCGACTCCATCTGCGACACCTGCCTCGAACGCACGCGCCACGGCAAACGCTTCACCCTGGTCGCCGTCTCCGAGGGTGCCCGCCCCAAGGGCGGCGAGCAGATCGTCAACAAGATCGTCCACGATAGCCCGGATCCCATCCGCCTCGGCGGCGTCAGCACCGTCCTTGCCGAGCAGATCGCCGCCCAGACCCGCCTCGAAACGCGCGCTACCATCCTCGGCCACATTCAGCGCGGCGGCACGCCCGCCGCCGTTGACCGCGTCCTCGCCATGGCCTTCGGCCACAAGGCCATCCAGCTCGTCGCCACGCGCGAATGGAACAACGTCGTCGTCATGCAACAGAACGAAACCACCTTCGTTCCGCTCGAGGCCGTCGCCGACCAGCAGCGCCAGGTACCCCTGGATCACCCGCTGATCGGCGTGGCCCGTGCCGTGGGCACCTGCCTGGGCGACTGATTTGCCCGCGACAGCCACGCTGACCACACAATCGTGCTACGCGCCCTGATCCCACGCGCACGGCGCAGCGATAGGGGGGCTTTGCCAATCTCACGCTAATTGCTAAGGTATCCAGCGGTCGCCGGATGTGCCCCGACCAGCCGGCCGCCGCCCCGAAAAGGATGCTTTGCCGATGCCCGGAATACTCTGCGAACACTGCACCGCGGCCTGCTGCCGCTACATCGCCTTGCCGATCGACACCCCGGAATCGCGCGCCGAATTCGAGGACGTGCGCTGGTACCTCCTGCACGAAAACATCTCCGTCTTCGTCGAGGACGGCGAGTGGTACATCAACATGGCCACGCCCTGCCGACATCTCCAGCCCGACCAGCGCTGCGGCATCTACGCCACACGCCCCCGCATCTGCCGGAAATACACCACGGACAACTGCGACTACCACTCCGGCGACTACGGCTGGGAGCAGCACTTCACCTGCCCCGAACACCTCGACGAGTACCTCCGCACCCACCTTGACCGGAACGGCAAGGTTATCAAGAATGCAAAGACAAAACAGTCTTCCGGGAATGGCTCTCAAGGCCGGAAATCCAGGCCGAGACAGATAAGCTACAAACCAAGGAATAGCAAGAACGGCCACCCGCCGGCCGGCGCCCCCACGGATATCGCCGGCATCCCGCTCCCGATCCTCGGAAACCTGCCATGAAAATCCAGCCACCCCCCGGCATGCGCGACTTCTACCCGCCCGAAATGCGCCGCCAGAACCACCTCTTCAACACCTGGCGCCGCGTCTCCCGCACCGCCGGCTTCGAGGAATACGAGGGCCCCATCTTCGAATTCCTCGACCTCTACACCCTCAAAAGCGGCGCCGGCATCGTTTCCGAACTCTTCAACTTCACCGACCGTGGCGACCGCCACTTCGCCATCCGCCCCGAGATGACCCCCACCCTCGCACGCATGGTCGCCGCCCGCGCCAATGCTCTTCCACGCCCCATCAAGTGGTTCAGCCTCCCTCGCATGTGCCGTGCCGAAAAGCCCCAGCGCGGCCGCCTGCGCGAATTCTTCCAGTGGAACGTTGACATCCTCGGCGTTGACGACGTCCTGGCCGATGCCGAGGTCATCGCCGTAGCCATTGCCGGCGCCCGCGAACTCGGCCTGACCCCAGCGCACGTCGTCATGCGCGTCAGCAGCCGACCCATCGCCACCGCCGCCCTCGCCAGCATCGGGATCGCTCCCGATCAAGCGCCACGAGCCTTCGAGCTCGTCGATCGGTACGACAAGCTCGGCCCCGATGAATTCCAGCGCCAGTGGCACGCACTAGCGCCACAAGTCAATTGTGAACAATTACTTGCGCAACTCGAACAGTCCGACGTCGAGCAGTGCCTCACACTCGCCCAGGCCTCCGGCCCCTCAGGCGCCGCCGCCGCAGACCAGTTCCGCCAACTGTGGCAATGGCTCCAGGCCTTCGGCGTGCAGGAATACTGCCAGTTCGACCTGAAGGTCGTCCGCGGCTTGGCGTACTATACGGGTCCCGTATTCGAGCTCAGTGCGCGGCAGGGGGGGCTACGCGCACTCCTTGGTGGCGGCCGCTACGACAATCTCACCGCCTTGCTCGACGGCCCCAGCGTCCCCGGCGTCGGCTTCGGCATGGGCGACGCACCCGTCCTGGAACTGCTGAACGACCTGGGCGGCCAGCAACCGGCCGAGGACACGCTCGACGCGTTCGTCATCGACGCCGGCCCGGAGTACTTTCCCCAGGCCGTACAGATTGCCGCCCAACTGCGCGAAATTGGCGTCGCGTGCGACTTCTCCTACAAGCGCCAGGCTATCGGCAAACAGTTCCGCCAGGCCGAAAGACGTGGCGCCACGCTGGCCGTAGTCGTGGGCGCGGAATTCACGGAATCCGGCGTTCTCACCGTCAAAGACCTGCACACCGGCCAGCAACAGCCCGTCCAGTTAGCCGACCTGTCCGCGCGCATCCCCGAGCTTCTCCGCCACCGGTAATCCGCCAAGCTGGCGACGCCGTCCCACCCGCCGGGCGCACGCGCAACAACGCCGCGTGTCCGCGCCAACAGACCGGGATCGCACAGCTGCCGTGCCATCCGAGCGGCGTTCGGCGTGTGGCCGCCGGCTCGGCTACGGTTCTTCAGCGTAGAGGGGTCAGATCGGCGATCTCAGGGCAACCGTCAGACCCATGGAGGCAAGTGCGATTGGGAGGAAGGCTTTGGGCGACCGGCTGAAGTGGGAAGGCGTGCATCACCTGGAGGCGAGCAGGATTGGGAGGGTAGCTTTGGGGGGAAACTTGGGAGGGAAGCTTTGGGGAGAAATTGCCGCACGTGGTGAGCCAGACAACGTGAACGCAACATAATATATATTATCGGACTTTATGTGTTTCCCACTTGGTCGTCAAGCCTCTGCACGCCTACCACTCCCCCCGCACCCGAGAACCCTGCGCCGCACCATACCGAACCAGCCTACCCGCCAGGCCCGCCAGCCCCACGCCACGCGCAATCACGGGTTCCAACCCGGCGGAGGCTGCGCCGCCTCAGGATCCGCACGCTTCTGCAACCGATCGAAGTCAAACCCGGACATCGCCTGAAACTGCCGCCGATTCGGGTCAAAACCGTACACGATCATCCGCTGCGCGGCCGCGTCGATGACAACAAGCGCTTCACTCGACGATGAAAGCTGCTGTGTGAGCATCTTGTAGTCGCCCGCGGAATCGTTCATCCCGATGGCCTGCGCCGGCGGCGCCAACGTAGTCACCAGCAGAAAACCAACGAACAATATGCACGCGGTAACGCTCAGCACCCCAATCGCGAGGCTCTGACCGTCCAGTTCTATCGGGCGCGACGACATGGCCTAGTCCCCCTCGTGGTGTCGGAAGTCGCGGTCCAGATCCCGCCAATCAACGTACATCAGATCACGCCGGGAGCGATCCCAGTAGAAGGCATGCAGCGTACGCTCCCGCGTGTCCAGCACGTACACCGCGTCATAGTTGCTCTGAATCGCGCCCGCCACCGCCAGATAGCGCGATGCCAGCCCCGTGCCGGCCGCATGCGCCGTCGGCAACGAGTAATTCGCCAGACATAAAGCAGTCAACAGCAATAGGTTAAGGCAAACGAGCACTGCCAGACAGGTAGCCTTGGACATCGTGCTTCCCCAATTGGGGTTAATCCAGGTGCGAACGGTGCGGGTTTTTGAACGCCGGCAGCAGACAGAACGCCACGAAGCCCGCCGCTGTCAACCACTGCAGCCAGGGTTTCTCCCACTCCAGAGCCGGCACATCGAGCCAGCGCTCCGATGGGTCCGAGTCAATTTGACCGAAGGCCGGACCGGCCAACATAATCACTAGCAAGCCAACCCTAACGCCCACCCGCAAACACTTGCGCTTGGCAGGGAACATTAGCGTAACTCCAATTATTCCAAGCATTTATGGAGCCTGTTGCACCAGCACCCAACGGCAATCCTGCCCGGCGCCCAGCTTGTCCACCGGTGCCCTTGTTGGCACAAACCACGCCCGGCTACGATTATCCTACCCCCTGCCACCTGACGCGCCAAGCAGGCCCCTTGTTGTTCATTGTCACTGTTCACTGCTGCTTCCGCGGCCGATCTACCCCTTGAACGCCGTGCGCCAAGCATGTACTTTCCGCTCTAACGACGGAGGCCTATGGGAACGCGTCGGCCCTCGTCCCCGCCTGCGGGTCTTGCAGACGCCCCGACGAACCGCTTCAACCAATGGATAACGCCATGAGTCTGCCGAAACGGAAATTGATCATTCTGGGCGCCGCCGGGCGCGACTTCCACGACTTCAACACCTACTGGCGCGACAACCCCGCCTACGAGGTAGTCGCTTTCACGGCCACGCAGATTCCTGACATCGAGGGGCGCGTCTACCCACCCCTGCTCGCCGGCCCGAAGTACCCGCAGGGCATTCCGATTCACGCCGAAGAGGAGCTACCGCAACTCATTGCCAAGCACGCCGTCGACCTCTGCGCCATCGCCTATTCCGATCTGCCACACGAGCAGGTCATGCATAAGGCCGCCCTCGTCAACGCCTGCGGCGCCGACTTCATAATCCTCGGCCATCGCCACACCATGCTCAAGTCGAGCAGGCCTGTCATCGCCGTCTGTGCCGTGCGCACCGGCGCCGGCAAGAGCCAGACCTCCCGCGCCGTCGTGCAGATCCTCAAGCGCCTCGGCAAGAAGGTCGCCGCCATTCGCCATCCCATGCCCTACGGCGACCTGGCCAAACAGGTCTGCCAACGCTTTGCTACGCTCGCCGATCTGGACCTCCATGACTGCACCATCGAGGAGCGCGAGGAGTACGAGCCGCACATCGCCGCCGGCAACATCGTCTTTGCCGGCGTTGACTACGCCCAGATCCTCGCCGCCGCCGAACGCGAAGCCGACATCATCCTCTGGGACGGCGGTAACAACGACATGTCCTTCTACAAGCCGGACCTGTACATCACCGTCGTCGATCCACACCGCGCCGGCCACGAACTACGCTATTACCCCGGCGAGACCAACCTGCGCATGGCCGACGTCGTCGTGGTCAACAAGGCCGACACCGCCCGGCAGCCCGACATCGACCTCGTGCTCGCGAACGTCCGCCTGGTCAATCCACAGGCCACCATCATCATGGCGAACTCGCCCGTGACCGTTCAGCGGCCTGAGCTGATCTCCGGCAAACGCGTCCTGGTGGTCGAGGACGGCCCGACGCTCACCCACGGCGAGATGAAGTACGGCGCCGGCCACGTGGCCGCCACCAAGTTCAACGCCGCCGCCATTGTCGAGCCGCGCCCCTACGCCGTCGGCTCCATCAAACAGACCTTCGAGAAGTACACGCACGTGCACGAAGTGCTGCCCGCGATGGGCTACGGCGAAAAACAGATGGCCGAGCTGGAAGCGACCATCAACGCCGTCCCCGCCGACAGCGTGATCATCGGCACGCCCATCGACCTGGGCCGCATGCTCAAGATCAACAAGCCCAGCACCCGCGTCCTGTACGAACTCGAAGAGCAGCAGCCCGGAAAGTTGGAGGCGGCCATCAAGCGCATCCTGTAGCATTCAAAGGCCCGCCCCGCCCCGCGCGAACCGGCCACGCCGTTCGACCCGCGCTATCCGCACAGCGCTGCGCTGTCCGAACCGAGCCGCCCGCGACGGGACCGCCTTCGCACCGTCGCTCAGCGTGGCACCGCAG
>CAZYGM010000105.1:0-8557 GCA_964647015.1 uncultured Planctomycetales bacterium
CAGCCAGGACTGCCAACCAAACGGCATCCCCGACGAATGCGACCTCGCCCCGCCCACCTACGTCGAGGCTACCGATGACGTCGAAGACGCCCTCATCGTCTGTCCGCCAACCGTGTACTACGGAACAACCGAGCTGGCCACCAACGACGGTAGCGCCACCTGCGGATACTCCAGTTCCTCGCCCGACGTATGGTACTTCTACGAGCCCTTTGGTTCGGGCATGCTGACCGTCTCACTGTGCGGCTCGGACTTCGACACCGTACTTTCCGTCTACCGCGACACTGGCGGCGGACCACCCGGCACCCAGATCGCCTGCAACGACAACTACTGCGGCGTCGCCTCGCAGGTGACCGTCTTCGTGACCCACGGCAACCATTACTACATCCGCATCTCCGGCAACTACGGTGACACCGGCCTCTACCAGATGGTGCTCACCGGCCCAACCTGCGGCTACAGCGTCGGCGACGAAGACGGCGACGGCATCCCCGACGAGTGCCAGAAACAGTGCCTCCAGACGGCGGACTCAAACTGCGACGGCTTCATAAACGCATTCGACATCGACCCGTTCGTCATCGCCCTGACCGATCCGGACCTATGGCGTGCTACCTACAACTGCGACTTCCTATGCGCCAACGACTGCAACGGTGACGGCGTGGTGAACTCTTTCGACATCGACCCGTTCGTGGTCATCCTTACCGGTGGCCGCCCCTGAACAGTGCGCCCCTGACCGCCCGGCCCACTGCCGTGCAGCGGGCCGGGCGCCGACCCCGCCGGCCCTCAAACACGCCCGCCCACACTGGCGGGGGCTGACGCCGAGCAATCCTACCTCTAATATGCGCACGATCAGGCCGCGTCCGACTGGCTCGCCGCGCCCACAACCGGAGGTAACGGGCATGCAAGTGCCGACCGACTACGAACGCGCCATCGAGCGCAAATACCCCGAGGCCGTCGCCATAGCGATCGCCAAGGACGAACGCGGCCGCTACAACCCAATCACGCTCTGCTGGGTCATGCGAACCTCGCTCGAACCACCCATGCTCGCCATCTCAATCGGGCTGCAACGCTACTCCCTCACCGCCATCCGCAGTGCCGGAGCGTTCGTCGTGGCCATTGCCTCAACCGCCCAGCAGGACGACGCCCTATACTTCGGCTCCACCTCCGGCCGTGACGCCGACAAACTGGCCACCCGCCAAACCAAAACGCTGCCCGCCACCGCCATCGACAGCGTCCTGCTCACGGACGCCGTCGCCAACTTCGAGTGCCGCCTCGAAGGCGAGGTCAAGACCGGCGACCACGTCATCTTCTGTGGTCGCGTGCTCGCCGCCCACGTGAACGACGATCCCGCCGTCCGCGCCCTGCACTACCTGGGTAACGATCAGTTCGGCGGCGTTATCCCGGGCTAACCCTGACCACCCGGCGGACCGACGGCCGACCCACCCAGGGTTGACACCCGCCGGTGTCGTGAACCCGCTTCGCCCGAACGACCGCCGCGCCGGCCCTTTCAGCCACCCTCGCACCCGTCCGCCGCCCCTGCGCGTTTTTCCACCACTCGGCGCTCCGACAGGTTGTCCGCCGGCCCGTTCCTTTGATAATGTGCGGTTGCGCCGCGAAACCAGACTGCTCGCGGGGTATCCAACCCCAGAGCGGCACGCGGCGTGCTAGCGGGCGCAGGTTGTTGCGCGTCGCACCGGGCGACGCGACGCAACCTTGTGCATGGCGACTGCCAGGACCGACAGCGGGTCGGCCTGAGGGCGTGAGTCCAGGAGTATGCTTCATGGCGAAGTACAAGATCGAAGTGGATCGTGATTTGTGTGTGGGTGACGGCGCGTGCTGCAACGAAGCGCCGCAGGTCTTCGAGATGGACGACGAGTCCATCGCGGTTGTGCTCAGCACCGACGGCAACACGCCCGAGGAAGTCCTTGCAGCCGCCCAGTCCTGCCCCGTGGATGCCATCATCCTCACCGATGCCGAGACCGGCGAAAAAGTCTGGCCTGAAGACTAGCCGGACAGCTACCTTACGACCGGCGCGCACACGACCAAACCGGGGCCACCCCCCGCCGCCCGGCTGCGAGCAACTGCTGGCCGCGGTCGTGTGCGCGCCGCTTCGTTTCTCAGCCCCCGGGGCGCCGGCCCAACCGGCCGCAACGCCTCTCGCCGGAACAGGAGCACGCCATTGACCACCAGCCAGCTAATCTGCGCCGTTCTCGTAACTTACTGCTCAATCTGCGCTTGGGCGCAGCCAGCCGACGCGCTGGACGAGACCCTGGCGCTGGTCGGACTCCACCGGCCCGATCTCGGCTGGCAGCCCAAGGCCTGGTGGCCGCGCTTCCCCGTTGATGTCCCCTACAAATTGCGGGCCTTCGACGCCCTCTTCGCCGAACCGCTCGACACCATCACCTTCGCCCGCTCCCTCGCCCAAACCGCCTGGGAACGCCTCGATCCCGCCATACTCGACGAGACCGCCGGCCGCGGTTCCGGCAACCTCTACCAGGCCGTCCAGCGACTCGGCATCGACCCCAAGTTCGGCGGCTTCCGCGGCTACACCGCCAACATGCTCGCGCCTCTGACCCCCCTGGACGAGGCCATTCTGCAACTCACGCGCGCCGCCGGACGCCCCACACGCATCAACACCTTTGGCATGGAACTGCCCTACCCCAAGCCCGCGGAGGAGCTGGCCGCCCAGGTCGAGCACCTGCCCGAAGGCGTCAGCCCCATACTCGGACAGCTCGTCCTCAACATCGTTGACGCCCACCACTGGATCGAGCTCGCCTTCCGCAAGGTCGACGGCAACGATCGCCGCATCGTCGCCACCCGCCTCAACGTCGGCGACGAGATGGTCGACGCCTTCGACTACTGCCCCCAAATGGACGACGTCGCCCGCACGCTCGACGAAGCCAGCCTGTGGTACGCCGGCCAGAAGTGCGTCGAGGCCCTCGACCAGGCCCGCATCCAGCTCGCCAGGCTCGACCTCACCGACGTACCGCCCTTCGAGTTCGACTGGGAAACCCCCTGGGGCTGGATCCGTATCCGCGGCGGCGCAAACGACACAATCGACGGCACCAACTCGCTGCTGATCGTCGATCTCGGCGGCGACGATCACTACCACGGTGCCGTGGCTGCGTCGAGCAGCACACAACCCCTCAGCCTCCTGCTCGATCTGGCTGGAAACGACTCCTACACTTCCACCGTGCCGGCCCATGGCGCCGGCCTCTGCGGAATCGGCGTGCTGATCGATGCCGCCGGCAACGACCGCTACGTCGCCCAGCGCTACGCCCAGGGCGTCGGCCAGTTCGGCCTCGGCGTCCTGGCCGACCTCGGCGGCGACGATCGCTACGAACTCGGCTTCAGCGGCCAGGGTTGCGGCTACTTCGGCGTCGGCCTGCTGCTCGACGCCGCCGGGAAAGACCAGTACCAAATCCTCGGCGACGGCCAGGGGCTGGGCGGTGTCGCCGGCGTCGGCGTACTCGCCGACCGCAGCGGCGACGATCGCTACGTGGCCGTCCGCCAACACAGCGTCACCGGCCGACCCTCCTACCACTCCCCCGACCACGACGTCTGCGTCTCCAACGCCCAGGGCGTGGGCGCCGGCCGCCGCGGCGACGGCGCCGACGGCCACTGCTGGGCCGGCGGCCTGGGCGCCCTGCTCGACGGCAGCGGCAACGACTACTACTCCGCCGGCAACTGGGCCATGGGCACCGGCTACTGGTTCGGCATCGGCATCCTGCACGACCGCGAAGGCGACGACGAGTACCACGGCGCCGTCTACTCCCAGGGCAGCGGAGCCCACTTCTGCATCGGCGTCTGCATCGACGAAGCCGGCGACGACCAGCACGTGGCCGAGGAAAACTCCAACTCCTCGCTCGCCTGGGCCCACGACTTCACGATAGCGATCTTATTGGACGTAGCCGGCAACGACGTCTACAGCGTGGACCGCGGCGGCTTGGGCTACTCCATCAACCGCAGCGTCGCCATGCTGCTCGATCTCGACGGCAACGACATCTACAGAACCAAGGAAGTCCCGCGCCCCGGCTACGCCGAAAACAGCGCGAGCTTCCGCGCCCGCGACGGCGTCAGCACCTACTTCGCCGACAGCACGTCGCTCGGACTGTTCCTCGACATCGGCGGCAATGACACCTACTGGGGCGAAACTAAGAACAACGACCACTGGCTTGATCCGCCCGATTCCCCCAACTGGGCTGACCGCAACTTCAGCGTCGGCGTCGATCGCGCCGCCGGCTCGGTCAGCTTCCAGCCCCGCCCCGTTCGGCCGCCCAGCGCGCCGCTGCCGCCGGCACAGTCTCCCGTGGAGTCGCAGCCATGAACCGCATCCAGTGCCTCCTCGTGCTTGCGTCCAGTCTCGCCTGCCTCGCACTCCGCGCGTCCGCCCAGGACGACCCCTCGCCGCCCACGCCACTCTTCCAGCCGCGCAACGCCGAACTCGGTCTGTCGTACCCCATGCCCGACGAGCCGGGCGTCGCCCTGCCGGACTTCAATCGCGACGGCCACGTCGATCTCATCATCGGCCTGCAGATGTGGCGCAACGACGGCCGCCGGCGCTTCACGCCCGGTTACCGGCTGCCCGGTCCTTACTACAGCTTCGGCGACTTCAATAACGACGGGAAGCTGGATGTCTACGTCACCAGCCCAGTGGACCACGCCCAGGCCAAGGGCGTCAACTTCGACCACTGGCTCTTACGCTGTGACGGCGACGGCCGCTACACCGACATCCTCCAGGACTCCGGCCTGCCAACCGCCGGCGAACCACCGTCCCCGTACAACCCTTATCCCAAGCACGACAACTTCAGCAAAGCCCACGGCTTCCTGGACTACGACAACGACGGCAACCTGGACCTGTTCGTCGCCGGCCACCAGACCTCGCGCGGCAAAGGCGTGCAGAAGCGCGTCCAGAAACTACCGGATCGGCTCTACCGCGGCGACGGCCAGGGCAAATTCGTTGACGTCACTGGGGCAGCGGGCCTGGTATCCCCACCGCGGCCCGCCGTCGGCATTGCGTTCTGCGACTTCGACCTCGACGGCTTCACAGATATCTACGTGGCTAACGCGGACCTGACCCCCAATTCCCTCTGGCACAACCAGGGCGACGGCACCTTCGCGGACATCGCCACCGCCGTCGGCGCCTGCGGCGGCGCGGCCAGTTCCTTCAGCGTCCTATGCGTCGACTTCGACCACGACGGCGACTTCGACATATTCCTGGTGAACCACGCCGCCGCCACGCCCGAGAAGGAGGAGCCCCGTTCCGTCCTGCTGCGCAACGAGTTCATCCCGGAAGGCCAGTTGCGCTTCACCGACGTGACCACCGAACTGGGGCTCGACTGGGCCCCGCCCGCGGGCTTCCGGCCCCAGGCCATGTGGGTCAGCGCCGCCTGGGCCGACTTCAACAACAACGGCTATCACGACCTGTTCGTAACCGAGTCTTGCGACGGCGGCTACAACCACCCCGAAATCCCGCTCAAGCTCGGCCGCCTCGATTCCGGCTACAGCAGGCTCTTCCTGAACGACCAGAACCGCCGCTTCGTCCGCGCCGACACCGCGCGCAACAACCTGCGTATCGAAGACAGTTGGGGTTGCGCCGCGGCCGACATCGACAACGACGGCTGGCTCGACCTGCTCGTCGGCTCAAACACCGTCCGGAAGGACTCCAAGGTCACTTGGTTCGACCCGCGCAAGCAGCGCACCGTCTTCCTCCACCACCGCGGCCTCACCGCCGCGACCGCCCAGCCGCCCGGAACCCAGCAGCGCTACCTCAACGTCACCCTCACCGCCCGCGACCGCGCCCTCACCGGCACCGTCGTCGAAGTGATCCTGGACGACGGCGAACGCCGCCGCGCCCTGCTCGATACCAGCTTCGGCGGCTACGCCACCGGCTCCAACCAGTTACACTTCGGACTGGCCGACCGCCGCGTTACCGAGATAATCGCGCACTTCCCCGGCCGCGATACCGTCTCATTCAAGGGCAACTGGCAGAACACCACGCTGCTCGTCGACGTCTCCCGCGACGACCGCCAACCACCAAAACCCGTCAGCCGCTCGGAGTAATCCCCGCCCCAGATAAGGCCGGCCCCGCGCAACGACCGATAAGATCCACGGATTGCCGATGGATCACGCTCCACTCAACATCCTCCAGGTCAACACGTTCGATCTCGCCGGCGGCGCCGAACGCATCTCCTGGGACCTGTTCCGCGAGTACCGCCGCCGCGGCCACGCCGCCTGGCTGGCCGTCGGCCGCAAACGCTCCGCCGACCCGGACGTCTTCCGCTTCCCACATCACCGCGTCGGAAACCCCTGGTCGCGCGCCTGCTGGTGGGCCCACGAGCGCCTCCAACCCCTTTACCCACGCCACGCCCTCGGCCGCTTCCTCTGCCGCGCCACCCACGCCCTCGCGGCTCCCGCCAGCGTCCTCGACTACTGGCGCGGCCACGAGGACTTCAACTACCCCGGCAGCCGTCGACTGCTCGACCTGCCGCCCCACCGACCAACCGTCCTCCACTGCCACAACCTCCACGGCAAGTACTTCGACCTGCGCGCCCTACCAACACTCTCCCGCCAGGTCCCCACCTTCCTGACGCTACACGACGCCTGGCTGCTCAGCGGACACTGCGCCCACAGCTTCGACTGCCAGCGCTGGACCACCGCCTGCGGCGAATGCCCCGACCTCGCCACGTACCCACCCATCCGGCGCGACGCCACCCACGCCAACTGGCTCCGCAAACGCGACATCTACGCCAGATCCCGCTTCTACCTCGCCGCCCCATGCCGCTGGCTACTGGAGCGGGCCGAACGCTCCATCCTCGCCGCCGGCATTGTTGAAAGCCGAGTGATCCCCTACGGCGTCGACCAGACCATCTTCCGGCCCGCCAACCGCAACGCCGCCCGCGCCCGCCTGCGCATTCCCCCCGAAGCCCGCGTGTTACTCTTCGCGGCCAACGGCATTCGCCGCAACCCCTACAAGGACTACACCACGCTGCGCTCCGCGCTGGAGCGCCTGGCGAGCCGGCCGGCGCAGCGCCCCATCGTATTCCTGGCCCTCGGCGAGGAAGCTCCCCCGGAGGACTTCGGCCGCGCCCGTCTCCACTTCGTGCCCTTCCAGAGCCGCCCGCAGGACGTCGTGCACTACTACCACGCCGCCGACCTCTACGTCCATGCCGCCCGCGTCGATACCTTCCCGAACACGGTCCTGGAGGCCCTGGCCTGCGGCCGACCGGTCGTCGCCACCGCCGTCGGCGGCATCCCCGAGCAAGTAACTTCACTGCCCTTCGGCAACCGCCGACTTGCGAACGTCACCTACGCCGACGCGGCGCGACCGCCCACCGGCCTGCTCGTCCGCCCCGCCGACCCCGCCGCCCTCGCCGCCGCCATCGCTCACTTGCTGGATAACGACGCCCTGTGCAACGACCTCGGCCGCCAGGCCGCCGGGGTGGCCCGCCACCGCTTCGACCTGCGCCGCCAAGCCGATGACTACCTGGCCTGGTACCAGGCGGCGGCCAGCGCCGCGCCTGTTGCCATTACCCGTCCGCCTGCGCCAACTAATCCCCAGGCGCCCCTTCATCACGCCTCAACTCAATCCGCGTCTCAAAGCGGTGCCACGCACCCGCTGCCGCCGACGTGTAGTGCAGCACCGGACTCGGCACGCGCTCGTTGAACTCGCGCGAGTACCAGCCTTGCACCACCGGTTCAGTCTGCCCGGTGATCACTGACCACATCCCCTCGTCGCCCGTCTGCTCAATTACGCAGCGCGACCCATCCGGACTGTGCAGGCACGCCTGCCGCGGCGACACAATCTCGACCTGCAAGTCCGGCGCCGCGTGAAACAACTGCGTGACCGTGTGGGCCGCCCCGTCGGTCGCCCCAACCTCGTCCACCAGGACAATCGTCTGGGGCGCGTGAAACTCGAAGCGACGCTCGTGCCGGGCGCTCGGCAACTCATGCCGCGCCACAACGAAATCACACTGCTCCGTGCGGCCGAAATCAACCACCTCTACCGGCCGAAAGCCGAAGTCCGCCTGATCAACCAGCAGCACGTTGTGGGCTCGCGCGCTGATCATGTACTTCCGCTCCGGCGTCGTCTCCTCGTAGTTCAGCTTGCCCGAATCGACCAGCCACTCCCGTCCCAGCCCAAACAGCACGAACGAGAGCGCGTCACAATGACAATGGCTCGAGTGCCGCCACGAATTACAGCGGAACAGCGCATAAATGTCCGTCGCCGGCTTCGCTTCCTCAATCGGGTAAGAAGTGCAGATCGCGTAGCCGGCCCGGTCGCACACCAGGAAACCCCCCGCCTCCGGACGCGGCGCCGTGCCGCTGGACGGCGCGGCAGGGGGCAACTCATCACCCCAGAAGCCCGCCACCGTGCGCCGCCAATTCGACGGCCGCCCGCCCGCGGAATCACCCACGTTGGCCACCTGCCCATCAGCCCGCAGCAGCCACGGCCACACCGCGATGGAGCGCTCGGTCGTCGCCATGACGGTCGGCGGTAACGGCTGCCCGTTCGCTCGCAGGAACGCAATGATCCGACCAACCTGTTCAACCACGTACAAGT
>CAZYGM010000105.1:8657-11205 GCA_964647015.1 uncultured Planctomycetales bacterium
CCGTTCGCTCGCAGGAACGCAATGATCCGACCAACCTGTTCAACCACGTACAAGTGATAGGAAGGCGACTGTTCCAGGTTGAATCCCGCCGGGCTGAAGTTGCGCTCCATGAACTCGCTCAGCCGCCGCTCAGCCAGCGCCCGCCACTCCGCCGCCGCCGCAAATTCCGGAAACGTCAGGGCCGCCGCCAGCAGCGCCCCGTCCATGTGCAGCGCGTGGTTCGAAGTCGGTGTGTACTGCCGCGTATCAGTCATGTAGACCGCGTGCTGGTAGATCGATGCCAGCAACAAGCGGGCAAACTCCGCGTCAAAATCGTCCGACGTGCGCCACAACTCCCAAAACCAGCAGAAAACCTGCAAGCGACTCGCCGTCGCATGGTCCCCCCAGGCGTATGGCGACATGCCCGGCGGCTGCGAGTTGCTGCGAATCCAGCTTTCCACGACCGCGCGCTTCAACCGCAGACTCTCTGTATCCTCAGTGCTGGCCCAGACCCTCGTGAGTGGGACCGTCCACTGCAAGGCGTGCAGGTAGAGGTCGTACGTGCGGTTGTCGAACGGGTTGTCATCCCAGGGCGGCGGCACCCCCACGGCCTGGGCCGGAAACAGCCGCGATACTTGACACGTGCCGGCCTTCATGGCGACCACCGCCCGAAGATCTGTGGACCACCGCTCCGGATGCAGCGGGTAGATGTATGTCGCCGCCAACTGCGGCTTGGCCTGCCAGGAGCCCATGTCGACCGCCGCCCGGTCGGCAAATCGCTCGTCCAATCGCTGCACCAGCACGCACGCGTCCAACTGACGATAGTCCTCCTCTTCCTTGGAGCCGCTCCGCCCGGGGCACCCCACCAACACGCCCATTCCGGCCAGCGCTGCCAGCAATCCAAACGCCCGACCCCAGCGGACTCTGCTCGTCTTCACACGCCACCTCCCGGTCTCGCCGTAAACGACTGGCCACCGCAGCATACCACGAACACCCCACGGCCACAGCCCCGCCCCGCCCAACCACCGGCCCAGCCACGTGCCGACCGCCCCGCTATCCGCTAAACTCCGCCCATATGTCCACCATGAACGGCGCATTCCTGCGGCCGGGCAGTGCACCAGGCCTGCTGCGGCGATTCCAGGACCTCTGGTCCCGGCGGGAGACCGTGCGCTACCTGACTAGGGCCGCCCTCGAGGCCGGCCATCGCAACAAGGTCCTCGGCCACCTCTGGAACCTGCTCGACCCGCTCATGTTCATGCTGGTCTACTTCTTCGTCTTCGGCGTCCTGTTCAACCTCGCCGAGGGCGGCCGACCAATCGACTACATGCTCTACATCCTGGTCGGTGTGCTGACCTACCAGTTCATCAGCGCCACCATCAGCCAGGCCGCCACCTGCATCCGCGGCAACCGCGGCCTGATCCACGAAATCAGCTTCCCCAAGGCCGTCTTCCCCGTCTCCGTCGCCCTGGCCCGCCTCTATGACCTCGTCTGGGGTCTGTGCGTCCTGATCGTCATCCTCCTCGTGGCCGGCGTCTGGCCCACCCTCCACTACCTCTGGCTGCCACTGCTCGTGGCACTCACGCTTCTGTTCACACTGGGCGCCGCCTTCATCACCGCCTACCTCGGCGCCTTCTTCGCCGACACATCCAACGTCGTCGCCGTATTGCTGCGGCTCCTCTTCTACTGCTCGCCCATCTTCTACTTCGTCCGCGACCACGGCTCCCACCGCGCCATGTTCCACGACGAAACGTATCGCTTCCTGTACATGCTCAATCCCATCGCCTGCCTCCTGGAATGCTACCGGGATGCCCTCCTGTGGGGCACGATGCCCGAGCCGCGCCTGCTCATGTATGCGGCGTGCGTTGCCGTCCTGGGTTGCCTGTTCGGCTTTGCGATCTTCTGTCACGGGGAAGGGAAGTTCGCCAAGTATGTCTGACGTCGCCGTCGACCAATTGGCTGTGTACGCCGAGGGCCTGTGGATCGGGTTCCTCATCCGCTACCACCGCGCCGAGGTTACGCTGCGCGAGACATTCGTCCGCCTGCTCGATCGCCTCCGCCCCGGCGACACGCGCAACGGCCGCTGGAGCCAGAAGTTCTGGGCCCTCCGCGACATCAACCTCGCCGTCGGCCACGGCGACGTCGTCGGCATCGTCGGCCGCAACGGCTCCGGCAAGACTACCCTGCTCCGCGCCCTGGCCGGCATCCTCGGCCCCGACCGCGGCCGCGTCAGCGTCCGCGGCAAAGTCGGCTGCCTCCTGAGCTTCGGCGTCGGCTTCAAACCCGATCTCACCGGCCGCGAAAACATCTTCATCAACGGCTCGATCCTCGGCTTCAGCCAACGCGAGATCCAGGCCCGCCTCCAGGACATCATCGAGTTCAGCGAGCTGGGCGAGTTTATCGACGCACCGGTCCGCGCCTACTCAACCGGCATGAAGGGCCGGCTGGGCTTCTCCATCGCCGTACACATCAATCCGGACGTGCTGCTGCTGGACGAGGTCCTCACCGTCGGCGACGCCGGCTTCCGCGCCAAGGCCGGCTCCATCCTCGACCGCTTCCGCAACGAGGGCAA
>CAZYGM010000106.1:0-4919 GCA_964647015.1 uncultured Planctomycetales bacterium
TGGCGGATTGCCCGCTGCGCAGATAGAAGCTCTCCTGCGTGACGCGGCACCAGGGGGTGTTGGAGCGCAGCTCGTACTTGCGCGTGAAAGCGGTGCGTGCCGTCGCGTCGGTCAGCGGGGCGAAGACGGGCGTAATGGTGAAGGTCTGGCGGCGGTCGTCGGGGTACCAGGTGCTGCGCCAGTAGGCGGTGCGGGCCTGGCCGGCGAAGCCATGCGGGCAGGACGTGGAGACGTCGTAGGAGATAATCGGGTCGTCCTCGGCGGCGGCGATGAGTTGGTCGAGGATCTCCGCCGCCCGCCGCAGGTCGGGCACGCCCCAGCCGGCATCGAGCTGGGTAGCGCCGGGCGCGGGCTGGGCGGCGAGCCAGAGGGCCCGGCGGACGTCGCAGGCGCGGACCTGCGTACCGGTGTGGCGTTGCTGAGCGTGGCTGATGAGGTTGGCGCACAGGCCGGCGGCGTAGGGGCTGGCCATGCTGGTGCCGGCCCAGAAGTCGCCGCGCGTGACGTGGCGCGGCACGGTGGAGGTACACCAGCCGGGGGTGGCGATGTCCGGCTTGTCCAACTCGCCGCCGCGTGAGCTGAAGGCCGTAACGACGGCCTGGTCAAGATTCCAGCCGGGGACGTCGCGGGCGGTGTCGGCGGCCATTAGGGCGGCGACGGCGATGCAGTCGCTGGCGGCCGAAGGCGTGCCGACGGTGGAAAGGCCGGGGCCGGAGTTCCCGGCGGAGGTGCAGTAGATCAGGTAGGGGTTCTGACGCAGGAAGCTATCGACGAACTGGTCGATGTCGGAGTTGCCCTCGATCTCGGAATCGACCCCGTAGGACAGGTTGCAGACGACCTGCACGTTGTGCTCGCGGGCGTAGCGCGCGGCGTAGCGGAGGGCTTCCTGCTTGCTGCCGGTGACGCTGATGCCGCCCAGGGCGCCTTTGCCGATCTTAAGGCTGATGACGTGCGCGCCGGGGGCGACGCCGTTGAAGCCGGGCTGGTTGTTGATCTGGTAGCCGGCGGCGATGCCGGCGACGTGCGTGCCGTGGGCGCCTTCGTCGAAGCAGATAACGACCTTGGACTGGCGGAGGAAGATATTTACGGAGAAGGTGAGCGGCTCGATCTGCGACTCGGGGGCTTTGCGATGCAGGGTAAACGTGTCGTAGTTGAGGCGGTAGTTGCGCAGCGGCCGCTCGTCGGCGAAGCTGCGATCGAGGTTGGTATCGATGAAGCAGAGGGCCTGATCGTCGCCGTCGCCTGCCAGGGCGGTGACGAGCACGGGGAACTCGTCGTCGGTCTGGCCGTTGTCGTTGAGGTCGGGAATACCGGAGTTGGCGAATTTCTTCTCTTTGAAGAGCCCGAACCACCAGAAGCGCTCTTCGTCGGCGGGGGGCAGTTGCGGCGGGTGGTACTCGATCGGCACGCCGTCGTCGTCGTGGCGGATGAGCAGGCCGGTTTCCGCATCGAGGCGTATGCGGAGGAGCTCGACGTCGCCGTCGCCGGTGAAGTCCTGGATGTCGATGACCTTGACGCCGCCGTCGGGCATGCGGGTGAGTCCGGGGATTCCGGGATCGACGCCGGTGTCCATGACGGCGATGACTACGCCGCGGCCGTCGCTGTTGGGGTTGGCCTTGAGGAAGGCGTCAACCTGGCAGGTGGAGAGGGAGAGCTGCGTCCAGTTGGGCTCACCGCCGGCGAGGGAACAGGCGACGCAACAAGTGGTGACGATGATGGCGAGGAAGGATAGTCCGCGCATCTTGGTGCCTCCGGGGGGTCAGGTCACGGTTGGTTGCCAGTGGGCGAGACTGTAACGCAGGCGGGCTGGATAGCCAACTGGCGTCCGGGTAGTGTGTGCGGTCCGGGGGCGGTCGGCGCAACTCCGAGGAGTGGACCATGGGTGCGGTCGGCAGGTTGGCGGCGGTTCTGGCGGTGGGTCTGGCAAGCATGGCGGCGGCGTGGAGTGGTGGGCCGCCGGCGCAGCAGCAGCAGATATACGATACCAAGGCGGATGGGCACGCGCAGATCGCCGCGGCGTGTGCGTGGGCACAGCGTGAGCACCAGCGTGTTCTGTTGATGTTTGGTGGGAACTGGTGTGGGTGGTGTTTGCGGCTGCACGGCGTGCTTACAGGAGACGAGGAGACGGCCCGGCTGTTGCGGGACGAGTATCAGCTTGTGATGGTGGACGTTGGGCGGTTTGACCGGCATATGGATATTGCGGACCGGTATGGTGTCGAATTGAAGAAGAGCGGGGTGCCGTTCCTGGTGGTGCTGGATGCGGATGGCAACGTGCTGGCTCGTCAGGAGACCGGGTCGCTGGAGAAGGGTAAAGGGCATGATTTGAAGGAGGTGCGCGCGTTTCTGCGGCAGTGGCAAAGTGAGCGGCTGGAAGCGGAGCAGGTGTTGGCGGCGGGGGTGGCGCGGGCGCGGGCCGAGGAGAAGCGCGTTTTCCTGCGGCTCGGAGCGCCGCGCTGTCCGTGGTGTCGCCGACTGGATGAAGTCCTGCTGCGGGTCGAGATTGCGGAGGTGCTGGAGGCGGACTACGTGGAGGTCCGGATCGACGTGGATCGCATGGCGGGCGGGAAGGAGCTGGCGGAGCGGCTGCGGGCCAACCCGCAGGGCGGGATCCCGTGGTGTGCGGTACTTGATGAAGATGGGCGGGTGCTGGCGACTTCAGATGGGCCGGACGGAAACATCGGCTGTCCGGTGACGGCCAGCGAGATTGAGCATTTCGTGGCTATGTTGAGGGGGACGGCGCGGCGCATGCGGCCCGAGGGGTTGGGGGTGGTGAAGAAGGTGCTGGAAGAGCACGCCCGCGAGGTGGAGGCGGAGCGGGCGGCGAGCAAGCCGGTTCCGTAGTCCGCGGTGGCCGCCCCGGCTCGGCGGAACGGGTCGCGTGCCGGCCCGGTGGATCGTAGAATGCGGCCGCGCCGCGCCGCGGCTGGCGGTGGTGAGTTGGGGGGTGGTCTGAGTCGGCGGGTGTACTGGCTAGCGACGGGCTGTCTGGACGGTTTTATGGCGATGAAGACGCAGCGGCAGGATTTCGTACTGGGGCTGGTGGCGATTGCGCTGTTGGGCCTGTTCCTGGCCACGGTGCTGTTCCTGGCACAGCGCGTGGGCGGGGTGCGACGTCCAATCGTCGTTCATTTTCGGCATGAGGACGGGCTCTCGCCGCTGAAGGCGGGCAGCCAGGTGCTGCTAAGCGGAGCGATCGAGGTGGGAGTCGTTAAGGAAGTCGAGGTGCGCGAGCTGGAGGTGGGACCGGCGGGTGCGCCGCGGCGGCAGACAGTAGTCATTGCCCGCGCGGAGATCGACGAGTCCTTGCCGCTGTATGGCGACTGCGAGATTACGACCGACATGCCGCTCATCGGCGGCAGCGGCACGATGGTGATCGTGAATGTGGGCACGCCCGGCGTGCCGTTGCCGGCGGACCATCTGTGGGGGCAGCCGCCCCAGGGGCTGGCGGCATTCTCGGCGCTTTCGCGGCGGCTGACGGCGGAGGGGGGGATTGTTGATCGCCTGGACCGGATGCTGGATCCCGATGCGGACGGGTCGCTGCTGAATAAGGTCATGGTCAGCCTGATGGATATCAACGCCATGACCAGTGAGTTGCGGACGCAGTTGACGGCCGCGGAGCGGGAATCGTTGTTGCGGAAGGTGCATTTGATCATGGATGACCTGAACGCAACGACGGCGACGATCCGCCACCAGACCGATGCCCAGGAGGCGGGGGCGTTGCTCGCCCGTTTCAACACCTTGCTGGATGTGGCGCACGGCAGCTTGGCGGAGGTGCTGGGGATGCTGGAGGAGGGTCGCCCGCTGGTGCAGGAGACGCTGATAAGCGTCGAGCACGCGGCACGGGTGATAGACCAAGAGATGGTCGCGAATCTGCGCAGCGAGTTCGACCCGACCGATCCGGGATCATTGCTGGGCGAGCTGCACACGGCCATGGCGCGAGTGAACGGCTCTCTGGCTGAGATTCAGGCGCTCTCGGCGACCGGCAATCGCATGCTCGTCCTGAGTCGGCCGCAGATTGAACGCGTGCTGGCCAACCTACGCGAGGTGAGCGAAGAACTGACGCTAGCGAGCAAGGACATCCGGCTGAATCCGTCGAAGCTGCTGTGGCCGCCGAAGGATCGCGAGGCCAGCAAGCTGGACGTGTTTGCCGCGGCGCGCGATTTCGCCCAGGCGGCCACGTACCTGGACGAGGCGGCGGCGCGCTTGCAGGCGGTGATGGATGTGGCGCCGGAAGGCGAAATGCGGGCGGCGGCCGACCCGGAGGTGCGGGCGATTCTCAATTCGCTGCAGGGGGCCTTTGAGCGGTTTGAAAGGGCCGAGGCGTTCTTCTGGGAGCAGATGAAGTAAAGGACCGATGATGACCAAGCGGCAGGAAGTATTCGACGTGGTCATCGTCGGTGCCACCCCGGCCGGCGGGGCGGCGGCGATCCGCGCGCGGCAGGCGGGGCTGAGCTGCCTCGTCATTGAGCCGGAAGCCTGGCCGCGCCGCCAGACCAATCTGGATTGGCTGGGACCGCGCGGCATCGAGTTCTGCCGAAGTTGCGGGTTGGACGGTCCGACAGTGGGGGCAGTGGAGTTCACCGGCGTATGCCTGCGCTCCTGGGACCTGAGCCGGGAGACGCGGGTGGAGGAGCAGGGTCTGGGGGGCTGGATTGTTGATCGGGCCGAGTTTGACGGCGCGCTGATCGACCGGGCGGTTGCCGCCGGGGCGGTGTTGCGACCGGAGGCGCAGCCGCAGGGGCTGTCTCTCGGCGAGGAGTACGCCAAGTTGCTGCTGGGGGATGGCGCGGAGATTCGTGGACGCATCCTGCTGATTGGGGACGGGCTCAATTCGCGCGTGGCGGCGTTGGCCCGTTTGATGACAGCGGGAGAGTCCGAGGGTGTCGCGGCGGCAGTGACGGCGGATTTCGAAGGGACCG